>JASLMH010000144.1 GCA_030746635.1 Alphaproteobacteria bacterium
GCGTACCCAGGCGGGCGGCTCGCCGGTGCGAAGATAGGCCATGAACGGGCTTTCCAGTTCCCGCTCGGGCACTTGGCGGCCGGTCTGCCGCTGCCGGGCCAGCTGGAACAATCTGAACTCGCCGATACCCAAAAGCTCGGTAACGTCGTGCAGGTGATCGCCGTTGTCGTGCGGTCGGCTGACGGCGGCTTGCAATCCCGTTCTCGACAGGATCTCGTGCTGTGGTCGATGTCGCATGGCGATAACCCTATCTCCTCGATCGCGCTTGCGTTCACGGTGCCGTCTGCTCTGTGCACAAGGTTAACGCCGCACCCTTAAGAACCGGTTACGGCCCCCCGGAAATGCCGGCTTGGCCGGGGCGCAGTCGCATTCACCAGGCAGAACGCCTATATAGAGGAGCCGGCGCGCCACCCGCCCCGCCGGTTCCCGTCCCGGAGACCCCGAATGAGCGACGACGCGGCCAATTCGGCCAATGACCTGAACCTGCTGGACGAGCTGCTGGCCAAGGCCAAAAGGGCCGGCGCCGACGCCGCCGATGGGGTGTTGTTCCGCTCCGCCGCGCTGGAGGTCAGCCATCGCCTGGGCGAGCGCGAGGACCTGGAGCGCTCGGAAAGCCAGGATCTGGGGTTGCGGCTGTTTCTCGGGCGGAAACAGGCGATCGTCTCCTCCACCGATATTGCCGCCGGCACCCTGGAAGAATTGCTGGAACGGGGCATGGCGATGGCCGCCAGCATGCCCGACGACCCCTATTGCGGCCTGGCCGACGCCGACCTGCTGTGTCGGGAGATGCTGGACCTGGATCTGGCGGATCCGAACGAGCCCGAGCCCGACGGCCTGTACGACTTGGCGGCGGCGGCCGAGGCGGCCGCCATGGCCGTCGAGGGGGTGACCAATTCCGAAGGGGCCGGCGCCAGTTGGGGCCGCAGCAGCATCGCCCTGGCGACCTCCCACGGCTTCGCCGGTGGCTACGCCACCTCGTCCCATACCCTGTACGCCTCCGTCATCGCCGGCGAAGGCACGGCGATGGAACGGGATTTCGAGTTCACCTCGGCCCGTCACGGCGGCGACCTGGAGGCGCCGGCCGAGGTCGGTCGTGCGGCCGGCGAACGGGCGGTGGGGCGGTTGAACCCCCGCAAGCAGGACAGCCAGCAGGTGCCGGTGATCTATGACCCGCGGGTGTCGCGAACGCTGCTGGGTCATTTTGCCGGCGCCATCAGCGGCCCCTCGGTGGCCCGGGGCACCTCGTTCCTGAAGGACCGCCTGGACGAGCCCGTATTCGCCGCCGGCATCGGCATCGTCGACGATCCCCATCGCCGGCGCGGCCTGGCCTCGAAACCGTTCGACGGCGAAGGCGTGGCGAACCGGCAATGGCAATTGGTCGAAGACGGCCGGTTGACCACCTGGCTGTTGGACACCGGCTCGGCCCGGCAACTCGGCCTGACGACCACCGGTCATGCCAGTCGCGGCACCTCCGGCCCGCCCTCGCCCGGTACCACCAACCTCTACATGCAAGCCGGCGACCGTGGTCCGGAGGCGCTGTATGCCGACCTCGCCGCCGGTCTTTACGTCACCGAGCTGATCGGTTTCGGCGTCAACGGCGTCACCGGCGACTACAGCCGGGGCGCCGCCGGTTTCTGGATCGAGAACGGCGAGCGGACCTATCCGGTGTCCGAGCTGACCATCGCCGGCAACCTGAAAGAGATGTACCAACAGCTGACGCCGGCGGACGATCTGGTGTTCCGCTACGGCTCCAACGCGCCGACGGTGCGCGTCGACGGCATGACGGTGGCGGGCACGTGAGCAGGCTGGCCGAAGATCATGACTTGATCGTGGCGGCGGTACGCGAGGGCGGCGCGCTGGCCCTCGACTTTTTTCGCAACGGCTTCGAACATTGGCACAAGGGGCCCAACGACCCGGTGTCCGAGGCCGATCACGCGGTCGACGAGTTGTTGCACCAACGCCTGACCACGGCCCGGCCGGACTACGGCTGGCTGTCCGAGGAGACCGAGGACGATCCCTCCAGGGTCGAGCGGGCGGCGGTCTGGGTCGTCGATCCCATCGACGGTACCCGCGCCTTTATCGAGAAACGCAAGGAGTTCACCGTCTGCGTTGCCCTGGTGGAGGGCGGCCGGCCGACCGCGGCGGCGGTCTACAACCCGGCCGAGGACGAATTGTTCGACGCCACCCTGGGCGGCGGCGCCCGCCTGAACGGAGAGCCGATCCGGGTCAGCTCCGCCGCCGGCTTCGAGGGCGCGAGGTTGCTGACCGGGCGCAATCTGTTCAAACGGGCCGGGCCGCTGGACCGGCCCGATCAAGTCACCATCCACATGGTCAATTCCATCGCCTATCGCATGTGTCTGGTGGCGCAGGGCCGCTACGACGCCTGCATCTCGTTGTCCGGCAAGAGCGATTGGGACATCGCCGCGGCGGAGTTGATCCTGGCCGAGGCCGGCGGCGTGGTCACCGATGCCCGATCCGACGATTTCATCTACAACCTGCCCGATCCGCGGCACAAATCCGTCATCGCCGCCGGTCCGGCGTTGCACGCGCGCATCATGCAGTTCATCGATCGCGTCGAACGGCCGCCCGGAGCGACATGGTAGCGGCGGTGGGCACGCCGACCGGCCGGCGCGTCCTGGGCACCTCCTGTGCCACGCATTTCCTGCACGACGGTTTCTCCAGCCTGCCATTGCTGCTGCTGCCTTTGTGGCAGGCGGAATTCGCCCTCAGCCTGGGCCAGGTCGGCGCGCTGCGCTCGGTCTATTCCGCCACCCTGGCGATCGGTCAATTGCCGGCGGGCCTGTCGGCCGAAAGGCTGGGCGAGCGCTGGCTGCTGGCCGCCGGTACGGCGCTGACCGGGCTTGGCTTCATGGCCATGGGCCTGGCCGGCGGCGCCCTCGGCCTGGCCCTGGCCCTGGCGGTCGGCGGCCTGGGCGCGGCCACCCAGCATCCCCTGAATTCCACCCTGGTCGCCCGCGGCTACCAGGCCGGCGGCCGGCGGGCGGCCCTGGGCGTCTTCAACTTCTCCGGCGATCTGGGCAAATTGGCGGTTCCGGGGCTGGCGGCGCTGGTGGTCGCCAGCCTGGATTGGCGCTGGGTGACGACGGGCACGGGCGCCGTCGGTCTGGCCGCCGCCTTTCTGATATTCGCCGCCTTCCTGTGGCTCGGTGCCGGCGGCAGGCCGAGGGTGATGCGACAGCGATCCGGCGACGCCGCCGGGCCGGGCGGCTGGGGCATTCGCCAGCGGCGCGGCTTCGCGCTGCTGGCCGCCACCGGAATGATCGATGGCGCCTGCCGGGCCGGCTTCATGACCTTCCTGCCGTTCCTGTTGATCGGCAAGGGCGCGGCCATCGAAACCGTCGGCCTGGCGCTGGTCCTGACCTTCGCCGGCGGCGCCGCCGGCAAATTGATCTGCGGCCTGATCGCCGAACGCCTGGGCATCGTCCGCACCGCCGTGTTGAGCGAACTGGCCACCGGCGCCGGCATCTTGCTGGTGCTGCCGCTGCCCCTGGAGGGCGTATTGCTGGTGCTGCCGGCGGTCGGCCTGGCCCTCAACGGCACCTCGTCGGTGCTCTACGCCACCGTTGCCGAGTTCGTCGCCCCGGAGCGGCACGGCCGCGGCTTCGGCCTGTTCCTGACCCTGACGATCGGCGCCTCGGCCCTGTCACCGACGATCTTCGGCGTTTTCAGCGACCTCATCGGCGTGCCGGCGACGCTGTTCGCGGTCGGCCTGTTCGCCCTGACCACGGTGCCCCTGGCGGCCTCCCTGAGCCGGCCGTTGACGGTTGTCCAGACCGGCCATGGCTGAAGCCGCCACGGTGGAGCCGGTCCGCCGCCGCCGAATCCTGGGCGTCGGCTGCGGCACCCATTTCCTGCATGACGGCTTCACCGACCTGGTGACCCTGCTGCTGCCCTTGTGGCAGGCCGAATTCGGTCTCAGCCTCAGTCAGGTCGGGGCCATCACCTCGAGCTATTCCGGCGCCATGACGGTCAGCCAGTTGCCGGCCGGCCTGGCGGCGGAACGCTGGGGCGAACGGCGGTTGCTGGTGTTGGGTACGGTCCTGACCGGCCTGGGCTTCATGGTCCTCGGTCTGGCCGGTGGCGCCCTCGGCCTGGCCCTGGCGCTGGTCGTCGCCGGGATCGGCTCGGGCACCCAGCATCCCCTGAATTCCACCATCGTCGCCCGCGCCTACGAGGACGGGCCGCGCCGGGCCGCCCTGGGCATCTACAATTTCGCCGGCGATCTGGGCAAGGTGGCGGTGCCGGCCCTGGCGGCGCTGGCCGTGGCCAGCCTGGACTGGCGCCTGATCACCACGGGCTATGGCGCGGTCGGTATCGCCGCCGCCGTCGTTATTCTGATCGGCTTTCGCGTGCTGCGGGCCGGTGGCAGGATGGCAGCGCCGGACGCGCCACCCACCGCTGGGACGGATTGTCGGCTCGGCTGGGGCATTCGCCAGCGCCGGGGTTTCGCCCTGCTCTCGGCCATCAGCATGATCGACGGTGCCAGCCGGGCCGGCTTCATGACCTTCCTGCCGTTCCTGTTGATCGGCAAGGGCGCGGCCATCGAAACCGTCGGCCTGGCCCTGGCCCTGACCTTCGCCGGCGGTGCCGCCGGCAAGTTGATCTGTGGCCTGATCGCCGAACGCCTGGGCATCGTCCGCACCGCCGTGTTGAGCGAACTGGCCACCGGCGCCGGTATCTTGCTGGTGCTGCCGCTGCCCTTGGAGGGCGTGTTGGTGCTATTGCCGGCGGTCGGCCTGGCCCTCAACGGCACCTCGTCGGTGCTCTACGCCACCGTCGCCGAATTCGTAGCACCAGAGCGGCACAGTCGCGGCTATGGCCTGTTCCTGACCATGACCATCGGCGCCTGGGCGGTGGCGCCGACGGTGTTCGGCGTGCTCAGCGACCTGAACGGCGTGCCGGCGACACTGGCGGTGGTCGGCCTGTTCGCCCTGACCACGGTGCCATTGGCCGCCATGTTGACCCGGCCGCTGGCGCTGGCCGGCTGAGCCCGGTCCGAACTAGCGGTAATCGATCGGCGTGACGTAGGCCGGGTCGTCGTGGGCCTGCCAGTACATCTCGCGCAGGCGCCCGGCCAGCGGTCCGGGCGTGCCGTCGCCGATGGGCTGGCCGTCCAGCCTGGTCACCGGGATCACGCCGCCGGCGGTGCTGGACATGAAGATCTCGTCCGCCGAGCGCAATTCCGCTTCGCTGAGGGTGCCGACCTCGACCTTGGCGTTGAGGGTTTCCGCCAGTTCGATCACCGTCTTGCGGGTGATGCCCAGCAGCACGCCGCTGGCCGGCGTGACCAGGCGGCCGCCGATGCTGGCGAACAGGTTGAAGCCGGGTCCCTCGGTGATGTTGCCCCTGCCATCGGTCAGCACCGCCGTCTCGCCGCCCCGGTCGTAGGCTTCGTACAGGCCTTGCACCATGTCGCCCCAATGGAAGTTCTTCACCGTCGGGTCGACCGACTCGGGTGATATCCGCGGCACCCGGCTGATCACCAGGTGCAGGCCCTCGTCCTGTTTGGTCGGATCGGCGATCCAGACATAGGGGATGGCCAGGGCGTAGAGGCGGTTCTCGCATTTCCGGGGATCGCGGCTGCCGGCGGGCGGCACGCCACGGGTCAGGATCATCTCCACATAGGCCTCGCGCAGGCCCGACAGGCGCACGCATTCGCTCAGGATGCCCGTCAGGGCTTCCCGGTCGTGTGGCGAGGACATGTGCAGCCGTTCGATGCCGCGGAAGAATCTGTCCAGATGGTCGGCCAGGCGGAAAAAGCCGCCGTGCCAGACGGCGACGACGTCATAGGTGACGTCCGAGCGCAGGAACCCCCAGTCGCCGATCGGGATGCGCGCCTCGGCGATCGGCAGGTAGTCGCCGTCGATGAAGGCAGCGCCCTCGGCATAGGGGTTGTCGGGTTTCTCGATCGTCGCGGCGGCGTCTGTCATGGGTTCCTCCCGGATTGGGGCACCAGGATACACTCAACCGGCGCTCGGCGGCACCCAGGCGATGCGCAGGGAATTGGTCGCCCCCGGGGTGCCGAAGGGGACGCCGGCGGTGATCACCAGGCGGTCGCCCGGCGCCGCCAGGCCGCGCTCGGCCGCCACCCGGCAGGCCCGGTCGACCATGTCGGTGAAACCGCTGGCATCGGCCGAATGCACGCAATACAGCCCCCAGGCCACGGCCAGGCGGCGGGCCGTGATCAGGCTGGGCGTCAGCACCAGGGTCGGCACTGCCGGCCGCTCCCGCGCCGCCCGCAGGGCGGTGGAGCCCGAGGTGGTGTAGGTGACGATGGCGGTGGCCGACAGGGTCTCGGCCACTTGCCGGGCGGCGGCGGTGATGGCGTCGGCGGGGGTCGCCTCCGGGTCGGCGTGTTCGGCGTCCATGATGGCGCGATAGCCGGGGTCGTGCTCGACCCGGTCGGCCACCCGGTCCATCACCTCGACGGCCGCCACCGGATGCTCGCCCGAGGCCGTCTCGGCCGACAACATGACGGCGTCGGCGCCGTCGTAAACCGCCGTCGCCACGTCCGAGACTTCCGCCCGGGTCGGCATCGGCGAGTTGACCATGCTTTCCAGCATCTGGGTCGCCACCACCACCGGCTTGCCGGCACGCCGGGCGGTGCGCACCAGGTGTTTCTGCAGCGCCGGCACCTCTTCCACCGGTAGTTCCACCCCCAGGTCGCCGCGCGCCACCATGATGGCGTCGGCCTGTTCGACGATTTCGTCGATCCGGCCCAGCGCCGCCGGTTTTTCGATCTTCGCCATCACCGCCGCCCGGCCGGCGACCAGCCGCCGGGCCTCGGCGACGTCCTCGGGCCGCTGCACGAAGGACAGGGCCAGCCAATCGACCCCGGCCTCCATGGCGAAGCGCAGGTCTTCCTGGTCCTTCGCCGTCATCGGGCCGAGGGGCAGGACCGCCTGGGGCAGATTGACGCCCTTGCGGTTTGTCAGCTGGCCGCCGGTCACGACCCGGCAATCGGCGAAATCGGCGCCGGCGGCCGCCACCGAAAGACGGATACGGCCGTCGTCGACCAGGATTTCCATGCCGTCCTCGAGGGCGGCGAAGACCTCCGGATGGGGCAGCGGCGCGCGTTCGGCGCTACCCGGCAGATCGGTCAAATCGAGGCGAAAGTCACCGCCGGCCGCCAGCTCGGCGCCGCCGCCGGCGATTTCGCCGACCCGGATCTTCGGGCCTTGCAGATCGGCGATGACGCCGATCGGCGTGCCCAGTTCCCCTTCCACCTCGCGGATCATCCGCAGCCGTGCCAGGTGGTCGGCATGTTCGCCGTGGCTGAAATTCAGGCGAAAGACATCGGCTCCTGCCCCGCACAGTTGAGCGATGGTTTCCGGCGTGCTGCTGGCCGGTCCCAGGGTGGCGACGATCTTGGTCGAACGCTGGCGCTGCATCGGCCGAGCCTATACCGGATCGATCAGCAACGCCCGGAAGTCGTTGACGTTGGTCAGTGTCGGGCCGCTGATCACCAGATCATCGAGGGCCCGGAACAGGCTGTAGGCATCATTGTCGGCCAGCAGCGCCGCCGGATCCAGGCCGGTCGCGGCGGCGCGGGCCAGGCTGTCGGGGCCAACCACCGCGCCGGCGTTGTCCTCGGTGCCGTCGATGCCGTCGGTGTCGCAGGCCAGGGCCCAGATGCCCGGCTGGCCGTCCAGCGCCAGGGCCAGGCCGGCCAGATATTCGACGTTGCGGCCGCCCCGGCCCCGGCCGCGCACGGTTACCGTGGTCTCGCCGCCCGACAGGATCGCCAGGCGGTGACCCTCGGCCTGCCGCCGGCGGGCCAGTTCGGCATGTTCGGCGCCCAAGGCGCGGGCCTCGCCCTCGAGATCGTCGCCGAGGATTTCCACCGCGTAGCCGGCCGCCTCGGCGACCTCGGCCGCCGCCGCCAGGGACTGGCCCGGGGTGGCGATCAGCACGTTGCGCGCGCCGGCCAACAGCGGATCGCCGGGTTTCGGCGTTTCCTCCGCCGCCGCCGCCAGATGCGCCGCCACCGCCGGCGGCGGCGTGATGTCATAGTCGGCGAGGATTTGCCGCGCCTCGGCATAGGTCGTCGGATCGGCGACGGTGGGGCCGGAGGCGATCACCGCCGGATCGTCGCCCGGCACGTCCGAGATCAGCAGGCCGAGCACCTCGGCCGGCGCGGCGGCGGCGGCCAGGCGGCCGCCCTTGATGGCCGAAAGGTGCTTGCGCACCGTGTTCATCTGGTCGATCGGCGCGCCCGATCGCAGCAGGGCCTGGTTGACCGCCTGTTTGTCGTCCCGGCTCAGGCCGGGCGCCGGCAGGCTCAACAGGGCCGAACCGCCGCCCGAGATCAGCACCAGCAACCGATCGTCCGGACCCAACGCCGCCGCCAGATCGAGGATCCGCCCGGCCGCCGCCCGACCGGCATCGTCGGGCACCGGATGGGCCGCTTCCACCACCTCGATCCGCTCGGTGGCGGCGCCGTGGCCGTAGCGGGTGATGACCAGGCCCGAGATCGCCCGCGGCCAATGCCGTTCCACCGCCCGGGCCATGGCGGCGGCGGCCTTGCCGGCGCCGACCACGACGGTTTGTCCTTGCCCGGGCGGCGGCAGGTGCGGCGGCAGACAGCGCGCCGGATCGGCGGCGGCCACGGCGGCATCGAACAGCGCCCGCAGCAGCCCCGCCGGCGCCTCCGCTGGGGCCATCAAGCCGGCTCCGCCGGGCTCTGCTCTTGCCTTGGAAACAGCAGGCGGACGGTGGTGCCGGCGTCGACCATGCTGTCGATGCGCAGTTCGCCGCCATGCAGTTGCATCAACGAGCGCACCAGCGGCAGACCGAGCCCGGTGCCCTCGTGCCGCCGGTTCATCGGGCCGTCCACCTGGCTGAACGGTTCCAGCACCCGGGGTATGTCCGCTTCGGCGATGCCGACGCCGCTGTCGACCACGGTGATTTCCGTCTCGTCTTCGGTTTGCCGGGCGGAAACGGTAACCCGGCCGCCCGGCGGCGTGAACTTGACGGCGTTGGCGACCAGGTTGATCAACATCTGCCGCACCGCCCGCAAATCCGCGTATATCGGCCGCAAACCGTCCGCCGGCTCGACGGTCAGGGTCAGGTCGGCGCCTTGTGCCGTATGGCCCATGATCCGGCGGATGTCCTCGAACGGTTGCGCCAGTTCGAATTCCTCGGGGTAGAGCTCGAACTTGCCGGCCTCGATCTTCGACAGATCGAGGATTTCGGTGATCATGCGCAACAAATGACTGCCGCTGTCGAAGATGTTCTGGGCGTATTCGACGTAGCGCTTGTCGTGATGCGGGCCGAAGCTTTCCTCGCGCAGGATTTCGGAAAAGCCCAGGATCGCGTTCAGCGGCGTGCGCAGCTCATGGCTCATCAGGGCGAGGAATTCGGATTTCGCCCGATTGGCGCCCTGGGCCTCGTCGCGGGCCAGCTTCAATTCGTCCTCGCGGGCCTTCAGGTCGGTGATGTCCACGTGCACGGTGACGGTGCCGCCGCGCCGGGTGCGCCGGTCGGCCGTCAGCATCCAGCGGCCGCTGTGATGCTTTTGCTGGAAACTGCCGGCGCACTCGCGATGCTGCCGCAGCCGCCATTGCCGCCATTCCTCGGCCGCCATCCGCCGGCCTTCGCAAAGCAGCGGCGGCGGCATTGCCTGGTTGATTTCGGCGAACGTCATGCCCTGGCGCGGCGGCGTCGGCAGGTCGCTCAGCATGTTCAGATAATTGTCGTTGAAGACCTGCAGACGGTCGTTCTCGTCGTAGAACGCGAAGGCTTCCGAGGTGCTGGCGACGGCGTCGAGAAGGTCGGCCCGGGCCGCCTCGAGGTCCCGCAACAGGCCGTCGTTGGCCACCCGCATGCGCACCGCGTCCAGGAATCCGGCGTAGGAGGACCGTGACAGCACCACCACGACGCCGATGAACAGCACGCCCATCGCCGCCATCGCCTGGTTCAGCGTTGTGCCCTCCCACAGCACGCGAACCATGAACGGCAGCAGCAGGGCGCCGGCGAAGCCGATCGAGGCCCTGGGCACCGAGGCCAGTCCGGCCGCCCCGCCGGCCCCCATGCCGGCCACCACCATGGCCAGGAACATCTGCTGTTCCGGCGCGTTGGCCGGGTACAGGTAGGCGCAGCCCAGGCCCCAGACCAGTCCGACGGCGGTGGCCAGATAACCGCTTCGCTGGATGATTTCGACGCGCACGTCGCTGGGACGCGGGGCATCGCGATGACGCCACCAGGCGGGCAGGCGGGTCACCGACAGGACCGCGATCACCAGGCACCAGAGCAGGCCAACCATTCGCGGCGCGTGATCCCACAGTACCGCCACGGTGAGGGCGGAATTGATCATGTTGGCCAGGGCGAACAGCGGCGTCAGTCTGGTCAGGATAAGCAGTTGTTCGACGCGGATCGCCCGCGCCTCGGCCGAATCGTCGAAATCCCGGTCAGATCCAAGGGCGGTCAGCGTTACCATTAAGTCCCATTTCCTACCGGCGCGAAGGCCGACGCGGCAAAAAACTCTTTCCCCTGGCAAGGCACATTTAAACCATTGCCGCGGCCTCCGTAAAGCTTGGAGATTAGCGGGATTCAGCTATTATCCGCGCCGTGCTGAACCCGCCGCTGTCAGAAATCGAACAATCCGAAGGCGCGCCGTTCACCGTTCTGAACGGTGAATTGGCCTCGCCGGTGCTGATCATTTGCGATCATGCCAGCCGTTTCGTGCCCCCCGAATGCGATGGTTTGGGGCTCGAGGAAACCCTCTTGTACCGGCATATCGCCTGGGATATCGGCGCCGCCGACGTGGCCCGCCGCCTGTCGAACCTGTTGCGCGCGCCGGCGGTGTTCTGCGGCACCTCGCGCCTGGTCATCGATTGCAACCGCGAACTGGACGATCCAGCCTCGATCCCGGCGATCAGCGATGGCATAGAAGTGCCCGGCAACGTCGACCTGGATGCGGCCGAGCGGCAACGGCGCGTCGAGCAATATTTCCTGCCCTACCACGGCGAGATCGGGCGGCGCATCCGCGCCCAACTCGACGCCGGAGTGGTGCCGGCGCTGGTCTCGGTGCATTCCTTCACGCCGATGATGAACCACCTGGCCAGGCCCTGGCATGTCGGCCTGTTGTGGGATGCCAACCCGCAAATGGCCGCCGCCGTGATCGAACAATTGCGCCGCGATCCCACCCTGGTGATCGGCGAGAACCAGCCCTACAACGG
Organism: Alphaproteobacteria bacterium; assembly: GCA_030746635.1. GTDB lineage: Bacteria > Pseudomonadota > Alphaproteobacteria > JASLMH01. Next base: position 11,202 of record JASLMH010000144.1, read on the forward strand.
CTGGGAGCCGCGCGGCTATGCGATCCACGCCCACGGCGAGGCCCATGGCCTGCCGATGACGGTATTCGAGATGCGCCAGGACCTGATCGATACCCATCACGGGGCGGAAAGCTGGGCCCATATCCTGGCCGCCGCCCTGCGCCCGGTGCTGGCGGACAAGGCGCTTTACCGCATGTTACGATAACGGGATGTCGATCCCGGAACCCACCTTTACCCTGGGTGTCGAGGAGGAATACCTCCTGGTTGATCGCGAGACCCGCGATCTGGCCACCAATCCGCCGCCGGAACTGCTGGCGGAATGCGAGAAGCGGCTGGGCAAGCGGGTCACCGCGGAATTCATGCGTTCGCAGATCGAGGTCGGTACCAACGTCTGCGCCGATCTTGCCCAGGCCCGCCAGGAGTTGCAGGAACTGCGCGGGACAGTGGCCGAGGTCGCCGGCCGCTACGGCCTGGCGCCGATCGCCGCCTCGACCCATCCCTTCGCGCACTGGCAGCAGCAAAGCCATACCGACAAGGAACGCTACGACGATCTGGCCCGCGATCTGCAGGCGGCCGCCCGCCGGCTGTTGATCTCGGGCATGCACGTGCACGTGGCGATCGAGGACGCCGATCTGCGCATCGATCTGATGAACCAGGTGAAATACTTCCTGCCGCACCTGCTGGCGCTCAGTACCTCGTCGCCGTTCTGGGGTGGCGAAGACACCGGCCTGATGTCCTATCGCCTGACGGTGTTCGACGCCCTGCCGCGCACCGGCGTGCCGGAACGTTTCGAATCCTTCGGCGAGTACGAAAGGTTGGTCAGCCGCCTGGTCAGCGCCGGTTTGATCGAGGACGGCACCAAGATCTGGTGGGACGTGCGGCCATCGGCCCGATATCCGACCCTGGAAATGCGGATGACCGACATCTGCACCCGGCTGGACGATACCCTGACCATCGCCGCGCTGTATCGCTGCATCCTGTCGATGCTGTACCGCCTGCGGCAAAGCAACCAGCGTTGGCGTATCTACCCGGTGATGTGTGTCGAGGAGAACCGCTGGCGGGCGCAGCGCTACGGCATCACCCATACCCTGGTGGATTTCGGCCTGGGCGAGCAGGTGCCCTACGTCGATTTGCTCGACGAGGTGCTGGAATTCATCACCCCGGACGCCGAGGCGCTGAATTGCCAGGACGAGATCGCAAATGCCCGCGATATCGTCGCCCGGGGCACTTCGGCGCAGTCGCAGTTACAGGTCCACCAAGACGCTTTGGCCGGCGGCGCCGACGAGGCGGCGGCATTGCGCCAGGTGGTCGACTGGCTGATCGAGGAGACCATGCGCGACGTTTGACGATATTGGCCGGGATCTTTCCGCAGCCTATATCGCAGGACAAACATCAAGGGGACATGGGATGAAAGAAACCGATATCGACGACCAGACCCGCCTGGAACTGGAGGCGGCGGCCTTCCGCCGGCTGGTCGAGCATTTCCGAGAACGCACGGATGTGCAGAACATCGACCTGATGAACCTGTCGGGTTTCTGCCGCAATTGCCTCTCACGCTGGTACATGGAAGCGGCCCGGGACAAGGGCCTGGACCTGGACAAGGAAGGTGCCCGGGAAATCGTCTATGGCATGCCTTACGAGGATTGGCGGGCGGCCCATCAGACCGAGGCCTCGGACGAGAAAAAGGCGAAGTTCGACGAGGTGATGAAGGAACAGGGACACACCTGAGCCGGCGCCGCGCAGATGGAAATGAAAAACGGCCCGCCATCGGCGGGCCGTTCTTTTGCGGTGCGGGGTTGACGATCAGGCCGCGAGGCGACGGCGCCGGACACAGGCCAGGGCCAGGCCGCCGAGGGCGATCAGCGACAGCGCCGAGGGCTCGGGCACCGGTGCGGTCAGGCTGTTGTAGATGTTCAGGTTGGTGATTTCATCCGACGTCAGGGCGTTGCTGAACGCCCACAATTCGTCGATCCGGCCGTCGAAGAAAAAGCTGCCGCCACCGGAATTGATGGCGCCGGAAAGGCTGATGTTGCGGGCGCCAACGGCGAAAGCATTGCCGCTCGCGTCGGCCGCCGAGATGGATGAATCAGTGCTGAACAGCGTCCCGTTCAGATACATCTCCAGCACGCCGCCGGAACGCTGGAAAATCACGTGCTGGAAGGTGCTGCCGTCGCTGCCCGGGCGCGGTGCACTCACGAGTCCGCCAGTTACATCCTTCAGGTCGCCGTCGACGGTGGTGGAACCATGCGTGACGGCATAGCCAAGATCCGAATTGGTGTTGATCTTGGTCACCATGTTGTTGAAGCTGGCGCTGTCCGCCTGATACCAGAAGGAAAGGGCGAAGCTCGAGGTGCTGATGTCGAAGGCGCTGTCCGAGTTCCACAGGAATTCGCCATAGTCCAGGTTGACGGCGCTGCCGAACTGGCCGGTGGTTAGGCTGGCGGCGCCCGCGGCCGTCAAATGCCGGGCATTGCCGCTGGAATCCGTCGTGGTATCAGCGTCAAAATTGTAATGAGCGACCAGAGCCGCCTGGGCCGGGGCGGCGGCGAACAGACCGGCGGCCAGCATCAAAGGCGTGATGAGAGCGAGTGTCTTGCGCATGGGATGCGTCCCCTGTAATCATCTTCATCATTACGGAAACGGAACCAATCGATGCGCCGTCTCCTTCCCCCGTAACAAGCTTTGCAAGAAGCGTGCCAACTTTGGAATTAGTCTAATTTTGGCTGTTTTTGGTGACCTGGTATTCTCTTGATTGGCGCCGGTGTAAGAAAATCCGACAGCCCGGCGGTGGAACATGCGGAGTGCGCGATGCGACTGACCTTTCTGGGTTGCGGCGACGCCTTCGGTTCGGGCGGCCGCTTCAAC
>JASLMH010000145.1 GCA_030746635.1 Alphaproteobacteria bacterium
AGGCCGTTGTGCCAGAAGCCGCCGTCGCCCATGATCGAGATCACCCGTTTGCCGAAGTTCGGGGCGACGCCGGCGGCGCTGGCCAACCCCATGCCGTAGCCCAGGACCGTATTGCCCAGGTTGAAGGGCGGCAGGGTCGAAAAGGTATGGCAGCCGATGTCGCAGGCCACGTGGGTCGGGCCGAGTTCCCTTTCCAGGATGCGAATGGCGCTGAAGATCGGCCGTTCCGGACAGCCGGTGCAGAAGGTCGGGGGCCGTGGCGGCACCGGTTCGCCCAGCAGTTCCGCCGCCCGCGCCTTGTGCCGGCTCACCGCCTTGATCGGCGCCGTGGCGGCGGCCAGATCGACGCCGGCGGGCGCGGCCTCCTCGATGAATTGCGACAGGCCCCGCAGCACCACCTCGGCCGTGTATTCGCCGGCCATGGGCAAGGGACCCTTGCCATGGACCTTGGTCTGCAGGTCGGCCTTGCGCAGGATCGCGTTGATCGCCTGCTCCAGATAGTCGGGCTGGGCCTCTTCGACCATCAGGATGGCCGTTTTGCCGGCGCAGAAGGCGGTGATCTCGTCCGGCACCAGGGGATAGGTGACGTTCAGGGCCAGGATCGGCACCCGGCTGTTGCCGAAACTGTCGGCCAGGCCGGCCTGTTCCAGGGCCCGCAGGGTGGCGTTGTACAGGCCGCCCTGGCAGATGACGCCGATATCCTCGAGTTCGCCGGGGAAATGGTCGTTCAACTGGTTGTCCCGGACATAACGGACCGCCTCCGGCATCCGGACCTCGATCTTGTGCTTTTCCTGTTCGTAGGTCGACGGCGGCAGGGTGATGCGCGAGATATCGTAGTCGGGGTCTTGCAGTACGTTGTTTCGGTTGTAGGGCGCGATCCGGTTGTCCTTGGTTTGGAAGGCGCCGTGTACGTGGCAGGCGCGAATGCGCAATTCCAGCATCACCGGGGTGTTCGAGCATTCCGACAGCTCGAACCCGTGCTCCACCAAACGGGTGATGGTCTCCAGGTCCGGCCGCGGATCCAGCAGCCACATCTGCGATTTGGTGGCGAAGGCGTGGGTGCGCTCCTGCAGGATCGACGAGCCTTCGCCATAGTCCTCGCCCAGCACGATCAAGGCGCCGCCGGTGACGCCGGCCGAGGCGAGATTGGACAGCGCGTCCGAGGCGACGTTGGTGCCGACGGTCGATTTCCAGGTCACGGCACCGCGCAGGGGATAGTTGATCGAGGCGCCAAGCATCGCCGCCGCCGCCGCCTCCGAAGTGCAGGTCTGCAGGTGTACGCCCAGTTCGCTCAGCAGATCCTCGGCGTCGACCAGGACGTCCATCAGATGGCTGATCGGCGCGCCCTGATAGCCGCCGACGTAGCTGACGCCCGACTGCAGCAAGGCCTTGGTCACCGCCAGGATGCCCTCGCCGTGGAAGGTCTCGCCGTCGCCGAGCCTGAGTTTCTCGACTTCTTTCGTGAAGGACCGTTCCATGATCACGCTCCATCGCCGCCGCCGGCACCGCCGGCCGCGTCGTCCCGGCCGGAAAATTGCGCCCGCCGCCCGGCGAAGTCAACGCGAGATGCGGCGCCGAGAGTTGAAGTAGGACTACGGTTCGAGTTGTCGATAGATTTCGTGCGCCACGGTTAGCAGTTCGGTCCGTGGCAACTCGGCGACGATGGCGTAGGCCAGCGATTCTTCCAGCCAGTAGAAGGCGGAGATATCACCGGCGGCGACGAAGCGGAAGGCGGTTTCCTCGCCGCTGTTATTGCCGCGCAGATAGATCGTCATCCGGCCGCCGTCGGCGCTTTCGTACATCAGTTGCGCCGCCGGGGTGCCGGCTTCGGCCAGCAGACGGCCGCCGACCAGGCGGTAGCCCATGGCCGACAGATCCGGCGCCCGGACCCTGGCGCCCAGGCGCTTGGTCAGCCATTTCACCAGATGCGCCTCTTGATCCGCCGCCACTTCCACCGGGTGGCGGACCTCCACCGTGAACACCCGGTGGGCGGACACCCCTCGGGCGGCCAGGGCCACGCCCTGGCGGCTCGTGTCCAGCAACCAATCCTTGCTCCACCAGCCGCCGGCGAACCCGGCGGCCAGCAGGACCAGGGCCGCCGCGGCGGACAACAGCTTTCGGCCGCTCATCGCCCTGCCTTGCGTGGCGGCGACGAGACGCGGCGGCAGGGGTTCCGCTGCCACCGCGTCGTAGGACTCGTGCAGGTCGGCGATCTGCTGGCGATAGGCGGCCAGGCGTTCGGCCTCGTCCGGGTTGGCGGCCAGCCAAGCCGTCACCTCCGCCTGGCGTTCGGGAGATAGTTCGCCATCCAGGAAGGCGTGCAGATCGTCTTCGCCGATCCGGGCCGCCGCCGCGTTCATTTCACCCTCCGCAATTGGGCAATCTCGCCGTCCATGACCTGGCGCAGGCGCTGCCGGCCGCGTGACAGCCGGGACATCACCGTGCCCATGGGCGCCCCGGTGATCCTGGCGGCCTCCCGGTAGCTGAAGCCTTCCAGGCCGACCAGCAACAGCATCTCGCGCTGGTCGTCGGGCAGTTGCGCCAACGCCGCCGCTAGGTCGCGTAACGCCAGGCGGTCGGTCTGCGCCGCCGGTACCGCCACCTCGACCTCCATGGCCACGGTCCGTTGTCGGTTCTGCCGGCGTCGCTGGCTGATGAACAGGTTATGCATGATCGCAAACAGCCACGGCCGTAGCGCCCGATCCCGCCGCCACAGGTGCCAGCGGCCGACCGCCCGTTCCAGGCAATCCTGGACCAAGTCATCGGCGGCGTCGGCCGAGCCGGTCAGGGCCCGGGCATAGCGCCGCTGGGCACCATGCCGGTGAAGTCCGTCCTGGCCAAGGACAGCTTCATCGTCGGCCAGGACGGCCGGATCGCGGTCGGTCCCTTGTTCGTGATGGAAAAACGGCCGGCCGGCTTCAGTCAGGTGGCGAGTGATTGGCACTACGCCATGGTGATGCCTGACGGCGTCATTCGCCAGAACGCGGCGTTGCAGAAGTTCTGCAACACCTGCCACCGCCGGGCCGGCGCGGGCAACGATCATCTGATGTTCCTGCCCTTGCCCTATCGTCTTGCGAAGGGCGCGCGGTAGTGGGAGGGGAGAGCGTGATGCGTGGGTTGGCGGCGATCGGTCTGGTCTGTGCCATGTTCATCCTGCCGGTCGCGACCGCGACCGCGGCCGAACAACATACGATCTCGCAGAAAAAGAAGCGCTTCGACCCGAAGCTGCTTGAGGCGAAAGTCGGCGACAGCGTGGTCTTCATCAACGACGACCGCTATGCCCATAACCTGTTTTCGGAAACGCCGGGCTTCGAATTCAACGTTCGCAAACAGATGCCCGGCGACCGCCACGCCATCAAGCTGGAAAAGGCCGGGACGATCCAGATTCGTTGCGTCATCCATCCGCGGATGAAGATGACCATCAACGTCGAGTAGCGAGACGCCAGGGAAAAAGCGGGACAGCGTCATGAAACTGCGCCTGCAATTGCTGATCGGGTTTCTGTCACTGACCGTGCTGATCCTGTTCATGGGATCGTATGGCGTGTTCAGCCTGAACCGGATCTACGAGTTCACCCGGGCGATGTACGACGGGCCCCTGATGTCGATCAATTTCGCCCGCAGCGCCCAGTACAACGTCTCGCGCATGGAAGTGACCCTGTCGCTGCTGGCCAACGAGACCGACACCGTTCAGCGGGAAAGCCTGATCACCCGCATCGAGGAACTCCGCGCCGGCTTCAGCGAGGACCTGGGCATTGCCGAGGAACGCTCGCAAGGCGCCGATGCCCGTACGGCGGTGGCCGGCATCCGCCGCGCCATGGTCGGATGGGACGCCGCCTGGTCGGAGTTGGAGACGGCCTATTGGAACGATGATCTGCGGCGCGCGTCCGGTCTGCAGGATCGCGCCGTGGCTGCGATCAGCGCCGTCAACGAGGAGATCGAGGTGCTGGTCGAGTTCGCCGCCCAGGAAGGCTACGACTTCCGCGGCTCGGCCCTCGATCAAAGCCACAGCGTCATCCAGTTGAACATGGTGATCGTGGTGGTCGGCGTCGCCGGCGGCGTCCTGCTGGGATTGCTGATGGCCTGGCGCATCGTCAACCCGACGGTGCGCATCACCAACACCCTGCGCCAACTGACCGGCAGCGAGCGCGACGTCGATATCCCGGAGACCCACCGCAGCGACGAGATCGGCGATATCGCCCGGGCGGCGGCGAGTTTCCAGCAGACCACCCACAGCTATCAGGACACCTTGCGCCGGGCCAACGAGGACCTGGAAGCCGCCGCCGAGGCGGCCCATCAGGCCAACCACGCCAAGTCGGATTTCCTGGCCAAAATGAGCCACGAGTTGCGCACGCCCCTGAACGCCATCATCGGCTACAGCGAGATGCTGCACGAGGAAGCCGAGGACCTGGGACACGAGTCCTACGTCCCCGACCTGGAGAAGATCCAATCCGCCGGCAAGCACCTGCTGTCGTTGATCAACGACGTGCTCGATCTGTCGAAGATCGAGGCCGGGCACATGGACCTGTATTTCGAGACCTTCGAGGTCCGGCAGATGATCGACGAGGTGGCCGGCACCATCGCTCCCCTGGCTGAAAAGAACGGCAACCGCCTCGACATCACCTGCCCGGATGATGCCGGGACGATGCACAGCGATCTAACCAAGGTCCGCCAGACCCTTTTCAACCTGCTGAGCAACGCCTGCAAGTTCACCGAAAACGGTGTGATCAGCCTGGCTGTCGAGCGGCGGCGGGAGGACGAGGGGGATCGCTTCGACTTCCGCGTCGGCGATACCGGCATCGGCATGACGCCCGAGCAACTGGAGAAGATCTTCGAGGCCTTCACCCAGGCGGATTCCTCAACCACCCGCAACTACGGCGGTACCGGCCTCGGCCTGGCGATCACCAGGAAGTTCTGCGAGATGCTGAACGGCGACGTCACCGCCAGCAGCGAACCGGGGCAGGGGTCGAGCTTCCTGGTGCGCCTGCCGGCGCAAGCCCGAGCGGCCGAGCCGGACGCCGAGGCGGCGGAAGGCCGGGAAGGGGAAGCGATACCCGCCGCGGCGGACGGCGGCAAGACCGTGTTGGTGGTCGACGACGACCCGGTGGCCCGCGATCTTTTGAGCCGGCACCTGGGCCGTGGCGGCTATCGGGTGGAAACCGCCGCCGACGGCCCGGAGGCGCTGCGTCTGGCGCGCCAGCTATCGCCCGACGCCATCACCCTGGACATCCTGATGCCGCAGATGGACGGCTGGGCGGTCTTGGGCGCCCTGAAGGAGGATCCGGCGCTGGAAAACATCCCGGTCACCGTGCTGTCCATCCTGGACGACCGGCGCATCGGCTTTTCATTGGGCGCGTCCGACTACATGACCAAACCGATCGACCGCGAGAAGTTGCTCGAGGTCATTGGCCGGCTGTGCCCCGATGTGGCCGAGGCGCGGGTCCTGGTGGTCGAGGACGACCCGCCGACCCGCGAGTTGGTGCGGCGTTCCCTGACGAACCGGGGCTGGTCCGTCGACGAGGCGGAAAACGGCCTGATCGCCCTGGACCGCCTGGCCGAGGCGGTGCCGGACCTGATCCTGCTCGACCTGATGATGCCCGAAATGGACGGCTTCGAATTCCTTTCGCGCATGCGCGAGACCGAGGCCTGGCGCCAAATCCCCGTGGTCGTGCTGACGGCGAAGACCCTGACCGAGGAAGACCGGCTGCGCCTGAGCGACGGTTACGTCGAGAAGCTGGTCGAAAAGGACGAGCGGAACCTGGAATCCCTGCTCGCCACCCTCGACGAGATGCTGGTCCGGCAACCGGAGCCCGCCGGCACGGCGGAGCGGCCGTGACCAGTTTGTTGACCGACCAACAACGGGCCCGCCAGGCCCACTTGGCCGCCATGCGCCAGGAACTGCTGGCGGCGGCCGACGCCATCGTCGGCTACGCCGAATTGCTGGAGGAAGAGGCGGGACGTATCGGCAGGGACGAGGTCCTGGCCGATCTCGGGCGGCTGATCGTCGCCGCCCGTGGCCTGTACGAAATGGTCGACGGCAGGTTGGCGGCTGACCGCGCCGAGGAATTGTTCGCCGCCGGCGATATCTCGGCCGCCGAGCGGGCCCTGCGTCATGACCTGCGCAACCCCCTGAACGCCATCAAGGGCTATGGCGAGATGCTGCTGGAGGACCTGGAGGATCTGGGCGACCAGATTCTGGCCCCCGACGTCAACAAGCTGTTGGTGCAGGTCAGCCGGCTGCTGTCACGGTTGAACAAGATCGTCGATTTCAGCCGGCTTGAATCAGAGCCTTCGGCCGACGAGCCGGCCACGGCGATCAGCCCGGCCAACGTCGATCTGCTGCGCGCCTTCCAATCGGTTGGCGGGATCGAGGCCGCCAAGCCCGAGCCCGGTCACATCCTGGTGGTCGACGATATCGAGGCCAATCGCGATCTGCTGTCGCGGCGGCTGGGCCGCGATGGCCACCGGGTCGCTGTCGCCGAAGGTGGGGAAGCGGCCTTGCGGTTGCTGCAGGAACAGGATTTCGATCTGCTCCTGCTGGATCTGATGATGCCGGGCATGAACGGCTACGAGGTGCTGGCCCGGATGAAGGCCGACAGCGATCTGTACGAGATTCCGGTGATCATGATCTCCGCCCTGGACGAAATGGATACCGTGATCCGTTGCATCGAGGCCGGCGCCGAGGACTACCTGCCGAAGCCGTTCGATCCGGTGCTGCTGCGCGCCCGTATCAACGCCTGCCTGGAGAAGAAACGCTGGCGCGAGCGGGAGCATCTGTATCTCGACCAGTTGGAGGCCGAGAAGGCGAAGAACGAGAAACTGCTGCTCAGCATCCTGCCCAGCCAGGTGGTCGGGCGGCTGAACGACGGCGAGGTGATCATCGCCGACCGCTTCGACGACGTCAGCGTGCTGATTTCCGACCTGGTCGGCTTCACCGAGTTTTCCGCCGTCACGCCGCCGGCCGAGCTGGTCGAATACCTGAACTGGCTGTTCTCCCACTTCGATATCCTGGCCGGCGAATTGGGCGTCGAGAAGGTCAAGACCATCGGCGATGCCTACATGGTGGTGGCCGGCATGCCTCAGCCCCGCGACGACCATGCCAAGGCGGTGGCCCGGATGGCCCAGGGCATGATCGAGACCTTGGAGAAGGTCAACGCCGATGTCGGGCAAAGCTTCCGGGCGCGGATCGGCATTCACAGCGGCCCGGTGGTCGCCGGCATCGTCGGTACCCATCGCTTCGTCTACGATGTCTGGGGCGATACCGTGAACGTGGCCAGCCGGCTGGAAGCCGCCAGCCTGCCCAACCGGGTCCAGGTCTCGGAAGTGACGGCCGGACTGCTGGGGCGGGACTTTGGCCTGGATCCGCGTGGCGACATCGAGATCAAGGGCAAGGGCCGGATGAAGACCTTCTTTCTCGATCCGTAGTCGGGGGTGTCCTAAAGGGGCGCCTCCCAGGGACCGCCGGTTCTCGGCCGTTGCCTGAAGGGGGACCTAGTTCACGCCGGATTTTCGCCGTCGTGCCACGCCGAGACCCAGCAGGCCAAGGCCGAACAACGCCGCTCCCGCGGGCTCCCGGATCACCAGGTTGTCCTGCGATCCTTCCAGGTATGGTGAGCTGTTCAGCACCTCCAGCCGGATCTTCTCGAGCATGGCGCCGGCGTACTCCCCGAAATTGTCGATATCGAGCACGAAGGCGTTGGCGCCGCCGATCAGGTTGGTATTGGCGTAGTCGACGGAATTGATCGTCTCGCCGCCGGAATTGCCGAAGAAACTTCGGTCCTTGATCAACAGCGCGTTGATGGTGTCGATGCCGGCGGCCAAGGCGGCATCGCGCGAAGCCTGCAGCGGCGCGCACGCCGCCTCATGGTAGGCACAAGCGACGCTTTCCGCGCCGTCGCCGGACACGTTGATGACGTTGCGCGTGCCTTCGAAGGCATTGGTGAACAGCGGTACCGTGAAGTCCAACGCTTCAGACATCGCGGTCTGGCCGGAATAGGGCCGGGTGGCCGCCGCCACCGCATCGGCAAAGGCGTTCGAACTGGTGCTGTCGCTGATCACGGTCCAACCGACCGACTGGCTTTGTGCCCCGGTGCCCGACCAATAGATCAGGGTGGCCGCGATGCTGCCGATATCGCCGGCTTCGATGGCGCCGATCAGTCCGCTATCACGGAATGCCGCCTCGATGCCGCCGCTTTGCGTGGTGAAATCGGCAGCATCGATGCTGCCCGAGACATCGACCATCAGGGCCAGTTCGAGGTCAACTGCCACGGCCTGGGCTTGACTGGTCAACAGGGCCAAGGCGCCCGCCAAGGCGGGGCCGGCCAACAACCGTTTCGGTGTCGACAAAACAACCTCCATCGAACCCGTCGGCGCCGGGTCATTGCGGCGCCAACCCACGAACCCTCACGTTCGATGCGTTTGGACAACAGCACGTCATTCGCGCCGATGTCCCGCCCTTGTTAACGATCAATATGTTGTCGGACGCCGACGATCACAAGCCAAAAGAAGCAAGATGAACGCAACAACTCGATCACATTTCATCCAGACCGGAGAAATCCGAGCCCGATCGCTGCTTCGATCGAGGCGCGGGCGTTGCGTTGCCCTGCCGAATACCGTTCACTTCTAGGTCCGGCGCATACGGAATTGGCGGGGAGATCCGCGTCCAGCCACGCCACTCACCCAAGGCAGGGAAGGGAAATCCATGGCCCAGGTAGGTTTCATCGGACTCGGCATCATGGGTGGGCGGTTCGCCGCCAATCTGCAGCAGGCCGGTTATGACCTGGTGGTGCACGACCTGCACCGGCAAGTGGCCGAGCCGTACCTGGCGGCCGGCGCCGCCTGGGCCGAGACGCCCAAGGCCGTGGCCGAAGCCGCCGATGTCGTGCTGACCTCACTACCCGGCCCGGCGGAGGTGGAGGCGGTGGCACTGGACGGCGAGACCGGCCTGATCGCCGGCCTGGCCAAGGACGGGGTGTTGTTCGATCTGTCGACCAATTCGCCGACCTTGGTGCGGCGCATCCATGCCGCCTTCGCCGAGCAGGGGCTGCATATGCTCGATGCGCCGGTCAGCGGCGGTCCCAAGGGCGCCGCGTCGGGCAAGCTGGCGATCTGGGTCGGCGGCGAGCGGGCGGTGTTCGAGCGACATCGCGCCGTACTGGACGCCCTGGGCGATCAGGTCCGCTACATCGGCGACATCGGTGCCGGCTCGATCGCCAAACTGGTGCACAACAGCGCCGGCTACGCCATTCAATGCGCCCTGGCGGAAGTCTTCAGCGTCGGCGTCAAGGCGGGGGTGGAACCGCTGGCCCTGTGGCAGGCGGTACGCCAGGGCGCCCGCGGCCGGCAGCGGACCTTCGACAGTCTGGCCGACCATTTCCTGGTCAACCAGTACGACCCGCCCGATTTCGCCCTGGCCCTGGCCCACAAGGACGTCGCCCTGGCCGGGCAGCTGGGTCGCGATATGGGGGTGCCGATGCGCATGGTCGACCTGACCGAGGCGGAATTGTCCGAGGCGCTCAATCGCGGTTGGGCCGAACGGGATTCCCGGGTCGCCATGCTGTTGCAGACCGAACGCGCCGGCGTCGACATCGAAGTGCCGGCCGACCGGGTCGAAGCCGCGTTCGACGCGGAGAATTAGGAATGACCGAACTGCCCTTCGCCACCATCACCGAACTGGCCCGGGCGATCCGCGGCGGCGAGATCGGCCCGGTCGAATTGACCGAAAAGCTGCTCGACCGCATCGGCGGGCTGGACGGCAAGCTGCATGCCTTCATCGGCCTGACCGCCGAGCGGGCCATGGACGAGGCGCGGGCGGCCGAGGCGGCGCTGGCGCGTGGCGACGACCTGGGGCCGTTGCACGGCATTCCCTACGCGGCCAAGGATCTGTTCGATGTCGCCGGCGAGGCGACCACCGCCGGTACCCATCTATTGACCGACAACATCGCGGCGGCGGACTGCGCGGCGGTGCGCCGCCTGGCCGCCGCCGGCATGGTGCTTTTGGGCAAGACACATACGGTGCAGTTCGCCGCCACCATCATCGGCATCAATCACGACCAGGGCACGCCGCACAATCCCTGGCATGCCGAGCCGCATGTGCCCGGCGGCTCGTCCAGCGGCTCCGGCGTCGCCGTCGGCGGCGGCCTGGCGCCCATGGCCCTGGGCACCGATACCGGCGGCTCGGTGCGGGCGCCGTCGTCACTGTGCGGCACCGTCGGGCTGAAGACCACCGTCGGCCGGGTCAGCCGCGCCGGCGTCTACCCCCTGTCGTGGACCCTGGATTCGGTCGGCCCGCTGACCCGGTCGGTAGAGGACGCGGCCCTGGTCTACCAGGCCTTGCGCGGCTTCGACGCCGATGACGACACCACCTTGCATCTGCCGGAACAGGATGTCCTGGCCAACCTCAAATCGGGGGTGCAGGGCCTGCGCCTGGCCTTTGGCGAAACCATGTTCTTCGATGACCTGGATCCGGAGGTCGAGGCGGCGGTACGGGCCAGCGGCGCCGTCTTTCGCGAGCTGGGCGCCACGGTCGACGGCATCGAGCTGCCGGAGGCGGCGGCGACCCGGGAAATCCCCGATCGCCTGGCCGGCATCGCGGTCGAAGCCTACCACTACAATCGTCGCCTGCTCGATGATCACGCCGACGAATTGGATCCGGTCATCCTCTGGCTGGCGCTGGGCAAGGAGATGGCGGCGCCCGACTATTTCGCCCTGTTGCGGCGGCGGGCTGAATTGCGGCGGGCCATCATCGAACGCTTGCGCGACGTCGACGCCCTGCTGGTGCCGACCACGCCCATGCCGGCCCGCCCGGTGGCCCTGGTCGACGCCGATCCGGCCAGTCACGACGCTCATGCCCGGCCCTACGCGCGCAACACCAGCACCGGCAACTTCCTGAACCTGTGCGCGGTATCGCTACCCTGCGGCTTCACCAATGACGGCCTGCCGATCGGCCTGATGATCTACGCCAAGCCCTACCACGAGGAGATGGCGCTGAGGGTCGCCCATGCCTACGAACAGGCGACGGACTGGCACTTCCGGCGGCCGGATTTGTCTTGGGCGTCCTGAACGTTCGGGCAGAGAGGGAAGAATGAGCACTTTCGCGGAATATGAGGACTACGACGGCCTGGGCCTGGCCGAACTGGTAAAGTCCGGGCAAGTCAGCGCCGAGGAGGTGTTGGATGCCGCCATCGAACGGGTGGAAGTGCGCAACGGCGCCGTCAACGCCGTGGTTCAGAAGCTCTACGACCATGCCCGCCAAGCCATTGCCGCCGGCCTGCCGGACGGCCCTTTCAAAGGCGTGCCCTATCTGCTTAAGGATCTGGGTTCCTCTCTGGCCGGGGTCCGGACCACGCGCGGCAGCCGGTTCTTCGCCGACCTGCCGGCGCCGGACGTCGACAGCGTGCATGTCGGCCGCCTAAAGCGGGCGGGCCTGGTGATCCATGGCCGATCGAACACCTGTGAATTGGGCCTCAGCCTGACCTGCGAGCCGCAACTGCATGGCCCCTCGCACAACCCCTGGGACTTGACGCGGACGCCGTCCGGTTCCAGCGGTGGTGCCGCCGCCGCCGTGGGTGCCCGTATGCTGCCGATCGCCCATGCCTCGGATGGTTTCGGCTCGATCCGCGCTCCGGCCGCGTCGTGTGGCCTGGTCGGCCTGCGGCCGACCCGCGCCCGCAACACCATGGCGCCCTATTTCGGCGAGGGCATGGGCGGCCTGTCCATCGAGCACGCGGTATCCCTGACCGTACGGGACAATGCCGCGCTGCTGGACGCGACCGCCGGCCCGGCGCCGGGCGATCCCTACATCGCGCCGCCACCCGCCCGACCGTACCTGGACGAGACGACCACCGATCCGGGGCGCTTGCGTATCGCCTTCACGACAAAGCCGCCGAACGGCGTGCCAATCGAGATGGATCAGCTTCGCGTACTCCAGGAATCCGCCTCCCTGTGTGCCGAGCTCGGCCACCAGGTGAGCGAAAGCGACCCGGCGATCGATGGCGAGGCGATCATCCCGACCTTTCGCACCATTAGCGCGGTCAACACCTTGTGGGGCCTGCAGGGCCATCCCGAAGGTCGCGAACCGGCGCCGGGAGAGGTCGAGACGGTGGTCCGCAACACCGCCGAGCTGGCCAAGGGCATCAACGCCGCCGACTACATGCGGGCGGTCCATGCCAGCCACCGCGTCGGCCGGCAGATGGCGGCATTCCACCAGGACTACGATCTATTGCTGACGCCGGGCCTGGGCACGCTGCCGCCGAAACTCGGCTGGCTCGACATGATGATGGAGGATCTGGATGAGTATTGGCGCCGGGTGTTCGGTTTCAGCCCGTTCACCGTCTGGTTCAATCTGACCGGACAGCCGGCGATGATGCTGCCGCTGGGCGAAACGGCGGAAGGCTTCCCCATCGCCGTGCAGGTGGTCGCCCGCTACGGGGACGAGGCCACGTTGTTTCGCTTGGCCGCCCAGTTGGAAGCCGCCCGCCCCTGGTTCGCGCGCCGCCCCGCCTTTGTGGCGACCTGAACGACGCCAAAATCAGCGGCGGCGGCGTCGAACTCGTCGTTGAAAATCGTCGATCCGTTCTGAACAACGGTGCAGGTTGAGTTTTCTCGACAGTGGACGGGGTATTAAGTGAATTACTCTTTCCAGAAAGCCCGTACGACCTCATGTTTCAGATGGCCATGTTCGACGGGGGCGGCGATGAACGAGATCAGGATGAAATCGACCGTTCCGCCGTCTTCGGCGAAGGGCAGCATCAGACGATGGTAGTCGACGACCCGTGCATGACGGACGTCGTGCGGGATCAGGTCGAAGAACGGTTTCCCTTCGCTCGCCACCCAGCGATAGGAATCGAGCACTCGCTCGTGGATGTGTTCGCCGGTGACCTCGTCCACATAGGCACCGGTCAGGTTTTCGCCGCGCAGTTCCTCGACATTGCTGCCGTAGAGGTGAATACGAAAGCGCATCGGCTGCCGTTCCACCGCCACCCACAGCAGATCGCCGAGCAGCGGCGGGATGTCGATCGGATCGAAATCGGATTTGCGCGGTAGGCGGCCTTCCGGCCGCAAACGTTCCCAGTACGCCAGCAACGCTTTTTGTTTATCCAGCACGATCTGCAAGGCGAACGCTCCTTGTCCCCGACCGTATTGTGCTGGATTTCGCCCACCGTTTTAAGCCCAACGAACGCTTCCCTGGCTCGGCCCCGCAAGAGGCCAAGTCCAGTCATTTCCCCGCGCCGCCGGGTCGCCGGCCTGCCCTTGTGCCGGGCCGCGTTATCCGTCAGCCTGTGCGGGAACAGCACGGGATGGCGCCGACATGGACGATGATCTCAAACATGCCGATCAGTTCGAGGAGGAAATCCGCGGGCTGATCGAAAAGTCGGTGCACGACGATCTGTTCGGTAAGGCGCGAAGCCAGAACATCTGCGCCAAATGCCTGGCGGTGCTGCTGCTCGACTTCGCCGCCTATGCCGCCACCGCCGCCGGCGCCTCGGGCGGCGAGATCCTCGCCGCCGTGGCGGCGGGCGCCAACATGGCGGAAGAGGAGTTCGAATTCGCCGAGGAGCAGCCGCCGACGCCGTCGCGGCACTGACTGAGCGGGCTATGCCGAGATGCAAAGGGCCTGACCTGCCCCATTTATCCTTCGAGACGAGCCTGCGGCTCTCCTCAGGATGAGAGAGTCTTTTAATTTCAACGAGTTATCCTCGTGCTGAGGAGGGCGCGAAGCGCCCGTCTCGAAGCATGTCTATCGGTCGAGTTTTCTGTAATTCGATATCAGAGCAGGGCCAGGCTCAGCGCCGGCCAGAGGATCACCGCCACCAGCACCAGCACCATGATCAGGGCGAACGGCGCCGCGCCGATGAAGATGTCGGCCAGGGCGATGCGCGGGTCGTCGAGGGTGCTTTTGATCACGTAGACGGCGATGCCCAGGGGCGGCGTCAGCAGCCCGACCTCCACCGCCAGCACGGTGACGATGCCGAACCAGACCAGATCGGCCTGGAA
>JASLMH010000146.1 GCA_030746635.1 Alphaproteobacteria bacterium
GCAGTGCGCTTCTCCACCGTCGAATTGGCCGGCCTGGAACGCCGCATCGGCGAGGCCGCCGACAAGGCGCTGGCCCTGGAACTGCAGTTGTTCGAGGCGCTGGCCGCCCGGGTCGGCGAACAGGCGCCGGCCATCGTGCGCGCCGCCGGTGCCCTGGCCGCCCTGGACGTCGCCGCCGGCAACGCCGAATTGGCGGTCGCCAATCGTTACTGCCGGCCCGGCGTGCATGACGGCGTCGAGTTCCAAATCAGCGGCGGCCGCCACCCGGTGGTCGAGGCGGCCCTGGCGGAACGCCACGAGGGCGTCTTCGTGGCCAACGACTGCGATTTGGGGCCCGAGCGGTCGATCTGGCTGGTCACCGGGCCGAACATGGCCGGCAAGAGCACCTTTCTGCGGCAGAACGCCCTGATCACCATCCTGGCCCAGATGGGCGCCTACGTGCCGGCCGCGGCGGCCCGCATCGGTACCATCGACCGCCTGTTCAGCCGGGTCGGCGCCGCCGACGATCTGGCCCGCGGCCGTTCCACCTTCATGGTGGAAATGGTCGAGGCGGCGACCATTCTCAACCAGGCCGGCCCGCGATCGATGGTGATCCTGGACGAGATCGGCCGCGGCACCGCCACCTATGACGGCTTGTCCATTGCCTGGGCGGCGGTCGAGCACCTGCACGAGGAGAACCGCTGCCGGGCGCTGTTCGCCACCCACTACCACGAACTGACGGCGCTGTCGGCGAAGCTCGGGCGGCTGCACAACGTCACCATGCGGGTCAAGGAATGGCAGGGCGATGTGGTCTTCCTGCACGAAGTGACGGCCGGCGCGGCCGACCGGTCCTACGGCATCCAGGTGGCCCGGCTGGCCGGGCTGCCGGCGGCGGTGATCGGCCGGGCGCAACAGGTGCTGGCGGCGCTGGAAGCGGGCGAGACCGGCGGCGGCGACGCCGCCGCCCGCCTGGCCGAGGATCTACCACTGTTTGCCGCCGCCCGGCCGAGCTCCGGGGCGGGCGGCGCCCAAGAGCCGTCGCCGCTGGAACGGAAACTGGCCGAAATACTGCCCGACGACCTGAGCCCACGCGAGGCCCTGGAGTTGATCTACCGCCTGAAGGCCCTGGCCGCCGACGAAGACGACTAGGGGATTGTCAGATCGCCGTCATGCCGCCGTCGACCACCAGTTCGGCGCCGGTGACGTGGCGCGCCTCGTCCGAGGCCAGGAACAGGATGCAGTTGGCGACGTCCACCGCCTCGCCGGCCTCGCCCAAGGGCACCAGGCCGATCCGGGATTCCCAATTCGCCTGCGGATCGCCGCCGCCCAGGCCCATCACCTGATCGCCCATGTCGGTGCGGATAATGCCCGGATGCACCGAATTGCAGCGGATGCCATAGCCCTTGCGGCCGCAATAGACCGCCACCGATTTGCTCAACTGCCGCACCGCGCCCTTGGAAGCGCCATAGGCCGCCAGGTGCGGCGTGCCGATCAGCCCGGCGATCGAGGAGAGATTGATGATCGAGCCACCGCCGGCCTTCATCGCCCCGATGCCGTGATGGCAGCCGAGAAACACGCCCTCGGCGTTGACCGCCTGCACCGCCCGCCACTGTTCCAGATCGGTCGCCTCCAAATCCTGGCTGGGACCAGTGGCCAGGATGCCGGCGTTGTTGACCAGAATATCCAGCCGGCCGTGCCGTTCCGTCACCGCCGCCATCAGCGCCTTCCAGTCGTCTTCCAGGCGTACGTCCTGAGCGATGAAGGCCGCATTGCCGGGCAATTCGGCGGCCACCGCCTGGCCCGCCTCGACATTGCGGTCGGTAATGGTGACCAGGGCGCCCTCCTCGGCCAGACGGCGGGCGGTGGCCCGCCCAATCCCGGTGGCCCCGCCGGTCACGATGGCGATCTTGTCCTGAACCCGACCCATCATCTTCCTCCCATCTTTCGCTTGTTCAAAGTGTCCAGTAGCGGCCCGTGGCGCCCAGCAGCATGGTCAGCACGCCAAGGATGATGTTGACGCCGACAACGCGCCGCACCCGTGCCAGATGTCCGGCAGCCGCCTCGTAGTCGCCGTCGTCCAGGGCGGACTTCAACCGCCTGTAGGGCTCGAAATAGACGTACAGATACAACAGCACCATCAGGATGCCGCTGAGCTGCATCAGATGCACGTGCAGGCTGACCGCGCCCAGGCCGCCCAGGTAGATGAACACCATCAGATAGCCGCTGATCAGCAGGGCGGCGATGGCGGTCCACAGCCGCGAGAAGAACCGGCGCAACACGCCGCGCCACAAAAGCAGCCGCTGCGGCGCCTCGAGGTGGACCTCGGCCGCCGGCCGCAGGCAGCGATGGGCGAAATACATCCCGCCAACCCAAAACGTCGCGGCCATCAGGTGGATGGCGATCCAAAGCCACATCTCGTGTCCCCGTTTTGACCGGGCGATGGTAATGGGTTTTCCCCAAGGTTGGAAACGGCAGCAGGCGCGCCCGGTTATTTGCCGCGCACCGCCGGAATGGATCGGTTATGCTGCGCTGCAACAGTCAGAGCACCGAGGAAAGGGACGAAACCGTGGCCATGAATTTGTTCGATTTGAGTGGCAAGGTCGCCGTTATCACCGGCTCCACCAAGGGCATCGGCCGGGCGATCGCCGAGGCGATGGCCGAACATGGCGCGAAAGTGGTGATTTCCAGCCGCAAGGCTGACCTGTGCGACGAGATAACGGCCGGCATCAACGCCGCCGGCGGCGAGGCCATCGCCGTGCCCTGCAACATCTCGCACCAGGACCAGATCGACAACCTGATCGCCAAGACCCGGGAGAAATGGGGCCGGATCGATATCCTGGTCTGCAACGCCGGCGTCAATCCGTTCTATGGCTCGGCCCTGGACATCCCGGAATCCGCCTTCGACAAGACCTTGGACGTGAACGTCAAGTCGAACCTGGAGCTCTGCCGGCAGGTGATCCCCGAGATGCGCGAGCGCAAGGACGGGGCGATCATGATCGTCTCGTCGGTCGGCGGCATGCGCGGCAGCACGGTGCTGGGCACCTATTGCATCTCCAAGGCCGCCGACATGCAAATCGCCCGCAATCTGGCGGCCGAGTTCAGCCCCGACAACATCCGCGTCAATTGCATCGCGCCGGGCCTGGTGAAAACCAATTTCGCCCGCGCCCTGTACGAAAACCCGGAGATCGAGGCCCTGCGTATCGCAGGAACGCCAATGCGTCGGCTTGGCGAACCGGAGGACATCGCCGGCATCGCGGTCTATCTGGCCTCGAAGGCCGGATCGTGGACCACCGGCCAGACCTTCTGCATCGACGGCGGCGTCACCACCGCCGGCGAAGGCTAACGCCCGGTAACCGGAACGCCAGGGGCGGCATGGCGCAGGGGGATGAATTCACCGATCGCCGGGCGGTTATCGACCGCGGCGCCCTGAACGAGATGCTGGCCGAGCTGGCCGAGGACCACGCCCCCGATTCTCCGAGCCTGCGCGGCGTCGTTCTGGAACGGCTGAAGGATGCCCTGGCCGCCGGCCGGGCGGAGGTCCGCCGGCGCTTCGACGACGGCGCCTCGGGCGATCTGGTGGTGCGGGCCAACTGCTACCTGATGGATCAGCTGATCCGCGCCCTCTATGACTTCACCACCGGCATCGTCTTTCGGGCCACCAACCCGACCGCCTCGGAACGCCTAAGCCTGGTCGCCATCGGCGGCTATGGCCGGGGCGAACTGTCGCCGCATTCCGATATCGACCTCCTCTTTCTGCTGCCCTACAAGCAGACCCCTTGGGGCGAGCAGGTGGTCGAATACCTGCTCTACATGCTGTGGGACTTGCGGCTCAAGGTCGGCCACGCCACCCGTTCGGTGGATGAATGCATCCGCCTGTCGGGCGCCGACCTGACGATCCGCACCTCGTTGCTGGAGGGCCGCTACCTGTGGGGTGACGAGGCGCTGTGTAACGAGTTGAAGGAGCGCTTCGACCGCGATGTGGTGGCCGGCAGCGGACCGGATTTCGTCGAGGCCAAGCTGGCCGAACGCAACGAGCGCCACCAGCGCATGGGCAACTCGCGTTACCTCCTCGAACCCAACGTCAAGGACGGCAAGGGCGGCCTGCGGGACCTGCACACCCTGTTCTGGATCGCCAAGTACCTCTACCGCTGCGACGACGTTCGCGAACTGATCGACCAGGGCGTCATCACCGAACAGGAATACCGCCTGTTCGCCAAGGCGCAATCGTTTCTGCGCACGGTGCGCTGTCACCTGCACTACCTGACCGACCGGCCCGAGGAGCGGCTGACCTTCGATTTGCAGCCGGAACTGGCGGCGCGCCTGGGTTATACCGACCATGCCGGCACCAGCGGCGTCGAACGCTTCATGAAGCACTATTTCCTGGTCGCCAAGGACGTCGGCGACCTGACCCGCATCTTCTGCGCCGCCCTGGAGGAACAGCACAAGCGGCAACGGCGCTTCCGGCTGCCCCGCTTCGGCTTGCGGCACCGGGAGGTCGACGGCTTCCGGGTCGAGGGCGACCGCATCAACGTGATCGACACCGACGACTTCCGGAACGACCCGGTGAAGCTGATCCGGCTGTTCCATGTGGCGCACGAACGCGATCTGGATATCCATCCCCAGGCGCTGCGGCTGATCACCCGGAATCTGCGCCTGATCAACGGCAAACTACGGCGCGACCCGGAGGCCAACCGGCTATTCCTGGAAATCCTGACCTCGAAACGCAATCCCGAGATTATGCTGCGGCGGCTGAACGAGGCCGGGGTGTTCGGCCGCTTCATCCCGGATTTCGGCCGGGTCGTGGCGCAGATGCAGCATGATATGTACCACGTCTACACCGTGGACGAGCACACCATCCGGGCGGTCGGCAATCTGGCCAGCATCGAGGACGGCAGCTACGCCGACGATCACCCGCTGTCGACCGAGGTGATCAAGAAGCTGAAGATGCGCCGGGTGTTGTATGTCGCCGCGCTGTTGCACGACATCGCCAAGGGGCGGGGTGGCGAGCATTCGGTGTTGGGCGCGGAAGTGGCCGAACGGCTGTGCCCGCGCCTGGGCCTGGACGCGGCCGAGACCGAAACCGTGGCCTGGCTGGTGCGCTGGCATCTGGCCATGGCCCACACCGCCTTCAAGCGCGACCTGGACGATCCCAAGTCGATCTCGGACTTCGTCGAACTGGTGCAAAGCCCCGAGCGCCTGAAATTGCTGGTGGTGCTGACCGTGGCCGACATCCGCGCCGTCGGACCCGGCATCTGGAACGGCTGGAAGGGCCAGTTGCTGCGCGAGCTGTACACCCGGGCCGAGGAATTCATGCTGGGCGGCCACCCGATCGAGGACCGCGAGGACCGTGCCGCCGCCGTCAAGGAAGCGGTGCGCGAGCGCCTGGCCGACTGGCCGGCCGAGGTGGCCGAGGCACAGTTGGCGCGCGGCGCGCCGTCGTTCTGGCTTTCCGCCGACGCCGCCAACCACGAACGCTGGGCCCGCCTGATGCGCAAGGCGGACGAGGCGGGCGACGAAATCACCGTCGACGCCCGGGTCCACGAGTTCCAGTCGGTGACCGAGGTGACGGTCTATACCGCCGACCATCCGGGTCTGTTTTCCCGCCTGGCCGGTGCCTTCACCGTCTGTGGCGCCTCGATCGCCGATGCCCGCATCTTCACCACCACCGACGGCATGGCCCTGGACGTCTTTTGGGTCCAGGATCTGGAAAGCCGGCCGATCGACCGGCCAGACCGGATCGAGCGCCTGCGCCGCACCGTCGAGCGCATCCTGCGCGGTGATCTTCACGCCGGCGTGGCCGTGGCCGAACGGCGCAGCCGCCTGCCGGGCCGGGCCAGCGTCTTCAAGGTGCCGCCGAGGGTGATCATCGACAACGACGCCTCGCGAACCCATACGGTGATCGAGGTCAACGGCCGCGACCGGCCGGCCTTGCTGCACGATCTCACGCGGGCCTTCTTCGAGCTTTCCCTGCAGATCTCCAACGCCCGTATCGCCACCTACGGCGAGCGCGCGGTCGACGTGTTCTACGTCAAGGACCTATTCGGCCTGAAGATCGATTCGGAAAGCCGGCAGGCGACGATCCGGGACCGGCTGATGCTGGCCCTCGACGACCGGACCGAGACGGCCGCGGGACAGGCCGCCGAGTAATCAGAAAAGCGGACGGCCGGAACGGTGAGCGCGATGCCGCGCCGCACCGACCGTTGCTGGGTGCCAGCTACGCTGCCCGCACGTCGGCCAGGAAGCTCTCCACCGTATTGTTCAGGATTTCGGCCTGCCGGGCCAATTCCTGGGAGGCGGAGGTGACTTGATTGGAGGCCGCGCCGGTTTCCGAGGTCGCCTGGTTGACCGAGGCGATGTTGTCGGTCACGGCCTGAGTGCCGTGGGCGGCCTGCTCGACGTTGCGGCTGATCTCCTGGGTAGCCGTCGATTGCTCCTCCACCGCGGACGAAACCGACGTCGCGATCTCGCTGATCTTGCCGATGGTGTCGCCGATGCCGTGCAAGGCTTCAACCGCGCTGCTGGTTTGGTTCTGCATCGCGGCAATTTGCGCGGCGATCTCCTCGGTCGCCTTGGCCGTCTGGGTGGCCAGGTTTTTGACCTCGGAAGCAACCACCGCGAAGCCCTTGCCGGCCTCGCCGGCGCGGGCGGCTTCGATGGTCGCGTTCAACGCCAGCAGATTGGTCTGACCGGCAATATCGTTGATCAGATCGACCACGTCGCCGATCTTCTGCGCCGCTTCGTTCAGGCCGACGATGGAATGGTTGGTGGCTTCGGTCTGCGCCACCGCCTCGGCGGTAATACTCGCCGATTCGCTGACCTGTCGGGTGATCTCGGCGATCGATCCGGACAGTTCATCCGAGGCTGCGGCCACGGTTTGCACGTTGGTGCTGGCCTCGTCCGAGGCGGTGGCGACGGCACCGGCCTGCTGCATCGTCCGGTCGGCCGTGTTGGACATTGATATCGCCGTCGATTCCATCTCTGACGCCGCCTTGGCGACGGCTTTCAGAAGCGCACCGACATCGGTATCGAACCGCTCGGTGATTTGATCCAGCTTGCGGCTGCGCTCCTCCCTGGCGGCGCGCTCCTTCTCCTGCTGCGCCACGAGTTCGTCATTGCGGATCAGGTTGTCCTTGAAGACCTGAACCGCCACCGCCATGGCGCCGATTTCATCGCTGCGGCCCTGGGCCGGGATCTGGACGGTCTTGTCACCTTCCGCCAGCTCTTCCATCGCCCCGGTCATCGCCATCACCGGGCGGCTGATCGATCTGGCCAGCAAGAAGCCGGCGCCCGCGATGGCGACGGCACCGACCGCCGCGATGATCAGCACGAGCATGGTCAGGCGATCGGTCGCCGCGAAGGCCTCGGCCTCGTCGATCTCGGCCATCAGGGCCCAGGTCACGCCGCCGATATCCACCGGCGCGTAAGCCGACAGCACCGGATTGCCGTTGTAGTCGATGACAATCGCGGATCCGGTTTCGCCGGCCAAAGCCCGGCGCGAGGCATCGGTATCGACGCTGCCCTTGGCGGGATCGGCGAACGACGCCTCGACCGTGTGGTTGACCTGGTCGAGGTAGGAATCCGATCGCATCAGCAAATCCTGACCGACCAGGTATGTTTCGCCGGTCTCGCCCATGCCCTCGCGCCGTTGCATGACCGCGTTGATCGCATCGAGCGGCAATTGCAGGGCGACGACCAGTTCGGTCTTGCCGTTGTTCACCACCGGCTGGCCGATGAACGAGGCCGGTTCGTTGTTGCTGGGCGGGTAGGGTTCGAAGTCGACCAGGCCGAAATCGCCGCTTTTCAGCACCGCCCGGGTCAACTTGCCCAGACCCGAGGACGCGTATTTCCCATCCACCATGTTGGTCTGGTAGTCGGCTTCATGGGTGACCGAGTAAAAGACATAGCCGGTCGGATCGATCAGGAACAGATCGTAGTAGCCGTATTGTTCGATGTAATCGGCGTAGTACTCCTTGCCCTCGGCATTGACGGGGACGAATGCTTCGGCGATGTCGATCTTGGCATTGATGCCCCAGGTCACGCCGCCGATATCGACCGGTGCGTAGGCGACCACGGTGGGCTTGCCGCGGTAGTCGATCTCGAAATCGACGCCGCTTTTGCCGCCCTCGATCGCAGCGCGCACGGCGGCGGTGCGAATGCGGCCGTTCTTGGGGTCCTTGAACGAGGCCACCACCGAACGATGCTGTTTGTCGAGATGGGAGTCCGATCGCATCCTGTAGTCGGAGCCGACCAGCACGGCTTCGCCGGTCTCGCCCAAGCCGGCCCGCTCACCCATGATTTCGGAAATGCGGTCCAACGGCATTTGAAAGATCAGCACGCCGATCTTCTCGCCGGCATCGTAGATCGGCGTTGCGATAAAGCCGGCCGGCGCGTCGTAGGACGGTGTGTACAGGTCATAGTCGACCAGGCTGGCGACCCCGGCGCCTTCGCTCTCCAGGGCCATTCGAAACACCTGGCCGAAATTGGTCTCGGCCCACGGGCCATCCCACAGCGAGGTGCCGAAATCCAATTCCTTGAACACCGAATAGACGATGTCGCCGGTCTCCGCATCGACCAGGAAGATGTCGTAGTAGCCGAATTTCTCGAGATAGCTGCGCACCACCGGGTGGATTTCGGCGTGCAAGTGGTCGTACATGGTGCCGTCGCCGGTCTTGTCCAGCAGATGCTTGCTGCCCAGGGGGTGTTGATTGGCGCGAATGAAATTGTATTGGAACACCACGGCGTCGTCGTCGAGGCCGTCGAACGCCGCGGCCATGTCAATGGTGGCGCCGCCGTTCTGGTTCATGTATTCGCCGCTGAATTCGCCGTCATAATAGGTGCGCAGGGCCGCCCGCATTTCCGTCAGCCTTTCCGGCGTGTTCGCGGTTTCCCCACGATAGGCGTGGAAGGCTTCGCGCATGTCCCGCATCGCCGTGACCACCATGCGGTTTTCCGACATGGTCAGCACCTGATTTCGGATGCTTGTGAAATAGCGCTCGATCGCCGCCTTCTTGCTTTCCCTGACGGCCGTCAGTTTGGACAGCGCCTGCCGGCGCATGGTACCGACGGTTTCCATCAGGACGCCCATGTCACCACGGCGCTCGCCGAAGAATTGCTCGATCTGGGCCTTCTTGATGCCGCGCACGCTTTCCAGTTGATTGAAGGCCTGCCGGTGCAGGGCGTCATTCGATTGCATCAGGGCAACGACGCCGATGATCGCGAACGGCACGATACCAATGACCAGAAACGCGGCGATCAGTTTCGGCCCGATTTTCAGATTGGCGATGCTCGACTTCCACGGCATGATGAAGCTCCTCACGTTTGACCACCTATTGTGGTGGATTCTTGTCTTGAGCGGCCTGTCGCCAATGCGGACCAGCCGCCGATTACGCAATTCCTGGCGTCCTGTCCGGGCCAAGACGCCGTTACCCAGAGCCACGAGCCTGGGTGATATTGGCCTTGTCGACCGCCTTCCAATACGGCCGAATCAACTCATGTGATTTCTATCTTGGGTTAGAAAAATTGTATTTCGGTTAAATTAGTGAAACAGAATGTTTACACAAAAGGATTTATGTCATTGAGGTGGGGCTGCGGCCATCCGGGATATAGTGCCTAGGTAATAAGGGAACTCGCCACTTCCGACGGAATCGGTCGGCACAGCCGAGGCAGGAAGGAATTTGTACGTCCGGCCCAGCCGGACGCCGTCCTGGAGATCCCGCCAAATCCTCCGGTGTGAGGCGCTACTTCCTTTTTTCCGCCATCGCTTTCCGCTATTCCGTTAGCGATGAATCTGTTCCGCGCCTTCGCCACGGTTGGCGGTTACACCATGGTGAGCCGAATTCTGGGTTTCGCGCGCGATATCCTGATCGCCGCGATCCTGGGCGCGGGGCCGGTGGCGGATGCCTTTTTCGTCGCCTTCAAGCTGCCAAATTTCTTCCGCCGCCTGTTCGCCGAGGGCGCCTTCAACGCCGGTTTCGTGCCGTTGTTTTCCGATCTGCTGGTCAATCGGGGCCGGCTGGGCGCACGCGACTTCGCGGAACAGGCCCTGGGCGTGCTGTTGCCCACCCTGTTGGTCTTCGTCACCCTGGCGCAGATCACCATGCCGTGGTTGATGCAGGTCCTGGCGCCCGGCTTCGTGGACGATCCGACGCGTTTCGATCTGGCCGTTATCTTCACCCGGCTGACTTTTCCCTATCTGTTGTTCGTCTCCCTGGTGTCGCTGATGGGCGGCGTGCTGAACTCGCTGCAGCGGTTCGCCGCCGTGGCGGCGACACCGATCCTGCTGAATATTTGTCTGATCAGTGCCATCACCCTGTTGGCGCCACATACGCCGACGCCGGGCCATGCCCTGGCCTGGGGCGTCGCCGGCGCCGGCGTGGTGCAGTTCCTGTGGCTGATCGCCGCCTGCCGGCGGGCCGGCATCGCCCTGCGCCTGCCGCCGCCGCGCCTGACCCCGAAGGTACGCGAATTGCTGCGCCTGATGCTGCCGGCGGCCCTGGGTGCCGGTGTGGTGCAAGTCAATCTGGTAATCGACATCATCCTCGCCTCGTTGCTGCCGGAAGGCTCGGTCTCGTATCTGTTCTACGCCGATCGTCTGAACCAATTGCCGATCGGCGTGGTCGGCGTCGCCGTCGGCACGGCGATCCTGCCGCTGCTGTCGCGCCTGGTCGCGGCGGACGACAACGCCGGCGCCGTCGGCGCCCTGAACCGGGCGATCGAATTGACCTTGTTCCTCTCGCTGCCGGCGATGCTGGCCTTCCTGGCGGTGGCGGACGAGATCATCGCCGCCCTGTTCCAGCGCGGCCATTTCGGACCGGCGGCCAGCCAGGCCACCGCCTTCGCCCTGACCGCCTATGCCGTGGGGCTGCCGGCCTATGTCCTGGTCAAGGTGCTGGGCCCGGCCTATTTCGCGCGCCGGGATACCCGTACGCCGGTGATCATCGGTGCCCTTTCGATGGTGGTGAACGTGGTCCTGAACCTGATCCTGATGCAGTTCCTGGCCCATGCCGGCCTGGCCCTGGCGACGGCGCTCAGCGCCTGGTTGAACGTCGGCCTGCTGGCCTGGATATTGCACCGGCGCGGCCATCTGCAAGTCGACGACCGGCTGCGCCGGCGCCTGGGCCGGATACTGCCGGCGGCGTTGATCATGGGCGCCGTGCTGTGGTGGCTGGCGGCGGCCCTGTCGGCCTGGTTCGCCGGCGGCGAGGCCTGGCGCGCGGCCGCCCTGGCGGTGCTGGTGGCGGGCGGCCTGGCGGTCTTCGCCGCCGCCGCCCTGGGCCTTGGCGCCGTCCGCCTGGAAGAGTTGCGCGGCCTGCTGTCGCGGCGCGACTGACGGCCTTGTTGTCCAGGCACCAATTGCGGGGTATGCATGGCCACGAATTGTAAACCACCACGGGTTTGAAGATGACGGAACGCAAGCCGCTGGAAGGCCTGAAAGTGTTCGATGCGACCCAGGGCGTCGCCGGTCCCCATTGCACCTTCCTGTTGGCGCAATACGGCGCCAACGTGATCAAGGTGGAGCCGCTGGAGGGCGATTGGGGCCGCAGCCTGGGCAAGGTCTATGGCGACCTTTGCGCCCACGCCGTCGCCTTCAATCGCGGCAAGCGGTCGATCGCCCTGGACTTGAAGAGCGAGGACGGCCGGGCATTGGCGCAGCAACTGGCCCGGGACGCCGACATCGTGGTCGAAAGTTTCCGACCCGGGGTGATGGAGCGCTTCGGCCTCGACTACGAGCGGATCAGGCAGACGCGGCCGGACGTGATCTACCTTTCGGTGACCGGCTTTGGCCAGCAGGGCCCCTACAGCAAGCTGCCGGTGACCGATTCCGTGATCCAGGCATTCTCCGGCTGGATGTCGATCAACCGGGACAGCGCCGGCACGCCACAGCGCGTCGGCATGATCGCCATCGACGTGATGACCGGGCTGTACGCCTATCAGGCGATCACCTCGGCGCTGATCTCGCGCATGCGTTTCGGCGAGGGCGCCTACATCGATTGCAGCATGATGCAGTCGGCGGCGGCCTTCCAGGCGGCCAAGATGATGGAGCACCACCTGGAAGACGGGGCGCCGCAGGTGCTGTACGTGCCGGTCGGCACGATGAAGACGGCGGACAGCTACATCAACATCACGGCCATGCGCGATGCCCATTATGTTTCCCTGTGCGAGGTGCTCGGCCGCGAGGATCTGATCAGCGATCCACGCTTCGACAACCGGGACAAGCGGGTCGAACGCGAGGCCGAACTGATGCCGATGATCCGGGCCGAATTCCTCAAGCGCAGCACCGCCGAATGGGCCGAGATCCTGACCGAGGTCGGGGTGATGAATGCGCCGGTTTCGACCTATGATGATTTCCTCAAGGACGAACACGTCAAGGTGGTCGACAGCGTCGCCTGGCTGGACCACCCGGACCTGGGCAAGCTGCCCTTCGTCAACGTTCCCGGTCTGCCCACGATCGACGATGCCGGCGAGTTGACGGAATGCGCCCATATCGGCCAGCACACGGTGGAGATCCTGCGGGAAGCGGGCCTGGAGGCCGGACGAATAGAGGAACTGCTGGCCAATCAGGCGATCGCCACGGCGGCGGCATAGCTCTGCGTTGATGATGGGTGGTCGATAGAATGGATCCGGCAAACCTGGAAGGCCCGTTCAAACTGGTGTTCCACGCGGTGGAGGCCCTGGTGCGGCCGCTGTTCGCCTTCAATCAGTACGATTCCCTGCTGTACTGGCCGTTCCTGGCCGGCGCCCTGGTGCTGTCGCTGCTGGTCTTTATCCTGGCCCGGCCCGGTGGCGGCGGTTTCCTGCGTGGCTACCGCCATGCCTATTTCACCCGCGCCGTGTGGGGCCACCCCTCGGCCAAGGCCGACTATCGTTTCTACTACGTCAACGGCGTGCTGTTCCCATTGGTGTTCGCGCCGCTGATCGTTTCCGGCGCCTGGGTGGGCGAGTTGACCAGGGAGGGGCTGTCGGCCCTGGCGCCGCCGAGCGCCGGTGGGGAGAGCGGCCTGGCGGTGAACCTGGCGTATACCCTGGTGTTCTTCCTGGCCTACGACTTCGGCCGCTTTTTGGCCCACTACATCCAGCACCGCTTCGATATCCTGTGGCATTTCCACAAGGTGCATCATTCGGCCGAGGTGTTGACGCCGTTCACCTCGTATCGTGTGCACCCGATCGACCTGATCCTGATGGCCAGCGGGCCGGCCCTGCTGACCGGCCTGGTCGACGGCCTGTTCGGCCATCTGTTCGGCAGCGCGGCCGGCTATTACCTGTTCTACGGCCTGCATGCCCTAATTTTCATCTACAATCTGATCGGCAATCTCCGCCACACCCACGTCTGGCTGAGCTACGGCCCGGTGTTCAACCGGATTTTCGTCAGCCCGGCGCAGCATCAGATCCACCACAGCATCGAGCCGCGCCATTGGGGGCAGAACATCGGTTTCGCCCTGGCCTTTTGGGACCGGATGTTCGGCACCCTGTACGTGCCCGAGGGACACGAACAATTCGACATGGGCCTGGGCGACGGCACCGAGGCGGCCTATCACAGCGTGCGGGGCATGTATTGGCGGCCCGTGCGCGAGTTGTTCTCGACCGGCACCACCAGCCACGGACTCTAGCGCATGTCGCGCCTAATCCAAGCCACCCGCTCCCCCGTCCCAACCACCCTCGATGGGTACCATTCCATGGGTGGTTGGGACGGGGGAGCGGGTGGCCGGGCGAATCCAGCTAGGCGCGACCCGCGCTAGTCGCCGCCGCCGGCGGCACAGGTTGACCCGGCGCCGGCTTTTGGGGCACAAACCGCCCGCCTGCCAACACATCCCACCACGCGAAAACAAAGGCTTCGGACATGAGTCGGATATTCTCGGGCGTGCAGCCGACCGGTAATCTGCACCTGGGCAACTACCTGGGCGCCATCCGCAATTTCGTCCGCCTGCAGGACGACTACGAATGCATCTTCTGCGTCGTCGATCTGCACGCCATCACGCAATGGCAGGAACCGGCCGAACTGGCCGCC
>JASLMH010000147.1 GCA_030746635.1 Alphaproteobacteria bacterium
CGCTTCCCTGGCGCTCGGTGGGCAGGTCGGTTTCCTGATGCATCAGATCCCGGCCCTGGAGGACCGCCTGGGCCTGACCGCCGCCGCCTTCGCGGTCAGCATCTCCGCCGGCAGCGCGGTGATCGGACGGTTCGTACTGGGCGCCCTGACCGGGCGCCTGCCGCTGCCGGCGCTGGCGATTTCCTGTTACCTGATCCAGGCGGCGGGCCTGGTGATCATTGCCCTGACGAACGCGCCGGCCATGCTCTATGTCGCCTCGGCCCTGACCGGCGTCGTGGTCGGCTGCATCGTCATGCTGCCGCCATTGCTGTTGAGCGATGCTTTCGGCGCCGGTTCCTACGCCACCGCCTATGGCTTGATCAACGGCGTGCTGTTCGTCGGCAGCGGCGTCGGCACCGGGGCGACCGGCCTGCTGCGTGATCTGTCGGGCGGCTACACCCAGCCCTTCCTGTTGCTGGTCGGCTTTCATCTGCTGGCGGCCCTGATCTTCCTGGCCGGCATGCGAACCGTGCCGAGAAGTTAGCAGTCACCGTGGCCCGGGCCGCCGACGGTCATCGTGTGTCCGCCACGGCGTGGGTCGCCGGCGGCTTCGAAGCTATTGGTTTCGGGATCGAACGCCGCCGCGTGGACGCCGCCGAAAAAGAAATTCCGGTCCGGCCACACTTTGTGGGAGTTGAATGCCTCGGTCAGGGTACGCGAGGTCGTTTCGGCGAAACCGCCTTCGATGTTCAGCAGATCGCGTTCCAGGTGGATGCGCGGCGCGGCGACGGCGTCGGCCAGGTCCAGGTCAAGGCGTAGCGTGTTCAGCAAGGTTTGCAGGATGGCGCTGCGGATGCGGTTGGAGCCGCCGCTGCCCAGCGCCAGCAGCCGGCCGCCGGGGCCGCGCACCACGGTCGGCGACATCATCGAGGTGATGCGGCTGTCGGGGCACCATTGGAAGAAGCCGTTCGGGTTCAGATCCTCTTCGCCCAGCATGTTGTTCAGCATGATGCCGCCGATCGGCAGGACATGCCCGCAGCCTTCGCCATTGGAAACCGACAGGGCGGCGGTGTTGCCCATGCCGTCGATCACGCTGATATGGGTGGTGCCGCCGACCTTGCCGGCTCGGCCCGGCATTTCGGCCCGGTAGTCCGCCATGAACGCCTCGGACAGTAATTTCGCTACTTGGTCGTCGTGGCTGTCGTCGCTGAGGCCGGAATGCCGCCGCGCCCGGTCCGTCAGGGCCATGGCCCGGGCCACCCGGTGCAGCCGCTCGCTCTCGTCGCGGCCGGCGTCGAAGTCCTCCAGCAGGGCCAGGGCGAAGGCGATCAACGGACCGCCCGAGGATGGTGCCGGATTGCCCAGGATCTCGGCTCCGGCGAAGTCTCGGCGCAGTGGCTGCCGCCGGGCGACCTGATAGTTGCTCAGGTCGGCCTGGTCGAGGGCGCCGCCGCCGTCGATATTGACGCGCACGATGGCATCCGCGATCTCGCCCTCGTAAAACAGCCGCGGCCCCTCCCGGGCCAATGCCTCCAGGGTATCGGCAAGCGCCGGCACGGCCCGGCGTTCGCCGGGCTGCAACAGCTGCCCCGGCACCCGCCGGCTATGGTAGAGGCGGCGGCTTTCCTCCGACCATTGGTAGATCGGACCGACGGTGTCGAGGATGAACGACTGCAGGCTCGCCAACGCCACTCCCCGGCGGGCGGCCAGGACCGCCGGCTCGATCAGCCGCGTCATCGGCAACGAGCCGAGATCGTCATGCACGGCGAAGCAGCCGGCGACGATGCCCGGCGTCGCCACCGAGCCCATGCCGATGTGGAATTCCTGGATGGCGGCACCGAAATCCGCTTCGATCGGCAGAAAATCAACTTCGTCGCCGGGCAGGCGCCGGCGTGGCGTCTGGCAGAAGAAATCGTACAGCACCGCCGCGCCTTCGCCCGGCTGGGCCAGCAGGAAGCCACCGCCGCCCAGCGAACACAACACCGGTTCGGCGACGCAGGCCGCGAACAGGGCCGCCAGCGCGGCATCGAAAGCATTGCCGCCGTCCTCGAGGATTTCCGCCGCCGCCGCCACGGTGACGGGATCGCCGGCCGCTATGGTGCCTGTGGTCCTGCTGGCCATCGCCGCTAGGTACCCGACCGCCAGATCGATGACAACCGACTAAAGCACTTCGCCCGCGAGCAGTGTCGACCCGCACCCCGGCAATCAACTCGAAAACCGGCTAGGCGTCGTCGGGCGTGGCCACCAGCTTGGTTTCGGCCTCGAACAGGGTATCCAGGACGCCCGGGAACTTCGCCGTCACCGTGACCTCCACGTCACCGCCGCCGGTCCGCAGGATGCCGGCCGTGAAGACGCCGTCGGGCCCGGCGGTCCCGATGCCGGGACCGACCGCCACGCCGCCGTCGACGGCGAGTTCGATGCTGACCGCCGGGTCCAGGGTCGGGGCATTGCCGGCGATCACCAGTGCCGCCTGGACCCGCAATTGGCCTTCCTCGCCAGCCGCCATGGTCGCCGGCAAGGTGGCTTGCAGGAAATTGACCTGCATGCTCATGCCGGCCAGGACGTCGGACAACTCAAGGCCATTGTCCGGGCCACCCAATCCCAGTGCGGCCGCCGTGGTCGACCAGTGCACGGCGTCCAGGACATGGTGCCAGTCGTTGCTGATGATGGCGCGGTCGTTGGCCTGGCGGGCGGCGTTTTGCAGCCCGGCAATGACCAGCAGGATAGCCTCGTCCTCTTCGTCAACCAGGTTCGGGTCCTGGGACGCATCCACGTTGGCGGCGTCCACGCCCAGGGATGCCATGCTGCCGCGCCAGCTCAACCATTCGTTAAGGGCTTGGTTGAGCTGACTGTCATCGTGCTCGGCCGCCAGAAGCGTCGGCCGCAGTTCCTGTTCGAACCAGTCTTCGCCGATGGCGATCATGTCATCGTCCGCGACGGTGCCGCCGGCGCCGGCGGCCTCGAACAGGCCGCCGATCCGGTCCGAGGCGCGCCGTTCCCCCGGGCTGGACGAAACAGGCTGAGCCTGGCCGCTGCCCGGCGCTGGGATCTGTGCCGCCGGGGTGCCGCCAGCCTCGCCGGCGCCAGCGTCACCGCCGCTGCCGGCTCCGCCGCTGTCGCCCGGCGGGGTACCGAGTATTTCCGGAATGGCTTGCCGCAGCTTGTCCTTTTCGGGGCCGTCGGGCAAATCGGCGGTCAGATCGTCGATGGCGTTCAGGGTCGAGCCTTTTTCCGTCAGGTTTCTGGGCGGCGGGGCGCCGGAAGCGGGCGTCGCCTCGGCGAAGGTCTTGGTCAGATCGGCCACGGTGCCGGCGGCGCTGGTCGCCGATCGCATGGCCTCGGTCGCCGCCTGGCCGGTCATCCCGGCCGCGGCCTGGCCCATTTGGCCGGCCAGGGTCGACAGGCTGCCCAGGATCGAGGTCAACTGCTCGGCCTTGGACATATCCCGGAAGATGTTTGGGTTCTGGATCGCCGCCAGGATGCCGGCCATGCCCGCCGGGTCGGGGAAGCTGGGCGGGTTGACCAGATTGATCGTCGCCGGCGGCGTCGTCACCGAAACGTCCTGATCCTGGTGGCGGGATTCGACCGCCACCGGCTGGATCTGCGGCGCGGCGTTGGGAATCGGTGAATCCTGCCAATTGGCATAGCGGCGGATGTTCAAATACTCGGCCGAGTTGGCTCGACCCAGGATGGCCTCGGCGAACAGGCCCGAGGTCGGCAGGTAGATATCGTCGCCCCGGACCAGTTTCGCGCCCTCCTCGTTCAGCCAATGCTCGAGCTGATAAGGGTAGCGGAGAACCTGGTTCAGACCGCCGCGATCGTATTTGGCGGTGCCATAGATGCCGCGGTCCTCGGCCTCGATCTTCTTCAACGGCAGCAGCAAGGCGCTGCCCGTCACGCCGATGGGCACGGTATGGGCCAGCAAGTGCAGCGGGATCTCCGCCGGCGAGTCCGCGAACTTCAGCTCCAGCGCCTCCAGCACGTCGACGATCTGCTCCGGCTCGCTCCGTTCCAGCACCAGCTTGGAGAAATGGTAGCGGCGGCGCTGGATCAGTTCCTGCAGCCGCAACAGGGCGATTTCCTGTTCCTGTTGCCGGCGGATGAATTCGGTGAAGGCAACCTCGAAATCGTCGGCCGGTCGCCAGGGGAACACCACCTTGTTTTCGTTGATCAAGTCTGCTTGCAGGTCTTTTGTGCCGAGGCTCTGGAAGCCCAGATCGGCGCGCAAGTCCGCCGCACCAGCCACCGGTTGGTGTAGCTTCGCGCGCACATGCACCGTACAGGGGACATCGTTCATGGCGAAATCGCGGCGGATTTCGATGGCCTCGACGCGCTCCAGGATCATCGGGGCACCTTGCCGAAAGAGCCGACTGGCCCGGCCGCCGGAGATGTTGAAGGTCGAATTGGCGACGCTCGGAATGATCAATTCGTGCGGCGCGACGTCGAGCATTGCGAAAGCGCTGAACGCAGTCGACAGTTGGCCGTCGGGCGTGATCAGTTTGACTGTCAGTTCCTCGATCAGGGTCTGTGCCGGGTCCATGGTTTCGTCGGGCACGCCGATGGTCGCTTCCGGCATGAAAGCGTCGTTGACCTGGGCCACCAGCTCCACATCCTCGATCTCGTCGCGGATGATCGGCCAGAACTCGCGGATCTGGTTGATGTCGAAGGCAATCGGCTTGAACGGGAGGTAGAGGATCGGCTCCATCGCCTCCAGCCCGATTTGCGCCCGATAGTGCTGCAACACCTCGTAGTACTGCACGGTCAGGGCATGCATGTGGTTGTAGTTGGTGATGTTGGTGGTGCTGACTTCCTCGCCTTCGATCTGGGTGTCTTCCAGTACCACGCTCGACCACAGCGAGCGGATGGCCGAGGACTTCTGGGAGGTGCTCTGGGTGATGCGCTGCTGGGTGTCGGCGACGATCTCGCGGTTGCCGCTGCTGTCGGCCTCGATCATGCCCAGGGTTTCGGCCCCGGCGACGACCAGGCCGGCGGCGGCGGCGCCGACGGCGCTGCCCAGTGCCGCGCCGGCGATGGTCGGGGCGCCGCCGGCGACGTTGGCCACGTTGCCGACCACCAGGCCGGTGATGCCGCCGCCGATGGCGCCGATCACGGCACCGGCGCCGACGATCGCGCCGGCGGTGGCCCGGGTGTTGCCCGAGGCACTGGTCTTGCCGTACTGCTGTTCCTCGGCCACCGCGCGGGCGACCTCGTCCAGGGCCCGTTTGTGCACCTGCACGCTGTTGACGCGCTCGACCACGTCGGTGTCCTCGTCCCGCCGGGTCAGGTGGGTGCGCTTCCAGTCGACCACGGCGATGTTGCGGGATTGGCCGGCGGCCAGCGGGATCGAGTGCACGATCTCGCCCAGATGGGTGCCCAGGTTGAACCAGCGCTGGGCATAGCCGCCGACGTAGCCCAAGGCGACGATGCGGCAGTCGGGGGCGGTGAAGAAATCGCTCAGGGTGGTTTCGGGATCACATTGGCCGATGCCGATGGCGGTATTACGAAATTCCCGTTCCCGCACGAAACTGCTGAAGCGGATGGTGGCGGCAATGGAACCCAGGATCGTCGGCAGCAACTCCTTCGGTGCCGAGGGGGCCTCGTGGAATTCATCGGCGCCGGCTTCCAGGTCCTGGCGGGCGTCCTCGTAGCCCGCGAACCGCGCCAGGTCGGTCACGGTGCGGATACCGATTTCCTCCCAGGCGGCGGCGCCGGCCGCGCCGAGGCCGTGGATCGCCGCGAGGGGCCAATTGCCGGCCTGTTTTTGCGACTGCTGCCGGTAGGGCTGGTCGACCAGCGGGGCGAAATCGAAATCGCCCGGCAGGTCGCCGCGTGCCGCCGCCAGCATGATGCGCGCGACCTTGATCGGCCGGTAGCTCAACAGATCGCCGATGCTGGAGATACCGAGTTTGTCGAGCGTCGCCAGCCGCCGTTCGTCCATCGACGGCAGGGCGGACAATCGCCGTGCTTCACGAATCAGATCGCTGCGGCCGCCACTGTGCCGTACGGATTTCTCTATCATCGGAAAGGCCCCCATCCCCCGATCGCCGCAAGACGACGATGGATCAGTATAGGTGCCAAAGGTGCCCCGACGGAAGAGCCACATAGGCGACATGTTCTAGTATCCCAGGCGCGGATCGACCCGGTTGCGCAACCCGCGGCCGGCGATCAGCCGGCTCAGGTTGTCGAAAAACAGGTCCAGGGTGGCGGGAATGTAGCCATCCTGGTCGTCGGACGAGATGTGCGGCGTGATCGTCAGGTTGGGCGCCGTCCACAAAGGATCATCGGGCGGCAGCGGTTCCGGGTCGACCACGTCGAGGATGGCGCCGGACAGCTGGCCTTCCTTCAGCGCCGCCGCCAGGGCGGCCTGATCGACCACGGCGCCGCGGCCGAGGTTGGCGAAGCCGGCGCCCGGCTTCATCCGGCGGAACTGCTCGGCGCCGAATAGGCCCCCGGTTTCCGGCGTCTGGGGCAGGGTCACCACCACCAGATCCGCCGCCGGCAGAATTTCGGCCAGTTGCGCCGGTTCGACCATGCGGTCCACCCCCCGGGCCGGTCGGCCGCCACGCCGCACGCCCAGGACCCGCAGGCCCAGCCGCCTGCCGCAACGCGCCACCACGCCGCCCATCTTGCCGACGCCGACCACCACCAGCGTGCGACCGGCGATCGGTGGCGTGAATAGAGGATTCCACCGGGCATGGCGCTGGTCGTCGGCGAATTTCGGCAGCCGCGCGTGCAGCATCAGCAAAGCCATGGTGGCGTAGTCGGCGAACTTATCCAGGTGCACGCCGCTGTTGTTGGTCAGCCTAACGCCGGCGGGCAGCCAATCGAATGGCGCCAGATGCTCGACGCCGGCGCCGATGATATGGATCCATTTCAGATTTGGCGCGCGCCTCGCCAACTCGTCGGTGGGCAGATCCCAGGTCAGCAGCACCTGGGCGGTGCGCATCGCGGTTTCGAAGTTGTCCAGGTCCCAATCGATGCCGGCGTCGATGCGGCGGGCCGGTTCGGGATGACGCCGGCAGGCGGCGGCGAAACGTTCGGGCGTTATCCGAAAAACCAACTCGCCGGACCGATTGTTCTTGATGTGGACGGGAATCCTGCCTTCGTCCGGCATCGGTCAGCGGCTCACGCCGAACAGGAATTGATAGCTGGCGATATGCACATCGCCGTCGATGCCGTGCTCGGCCAGGGGCCCTTCGCCCAACACCTCGATCGCCGCCGCCCGGGTCGGCTCCCATTCGGCGCCGTCGATCAGAATGGCCCATTCCTGCCGTTCGGCCAGGGGAAAATCATCCATCCCCTGGTTGGTCGCCGGGGCGTTGGCGATTGCCAGATCGTTCTCCAGCAGGGCGCCGCCCAGCAGACCCGGCCTGGCGATCGCCGCCGGCAGCCCTTCCGCCCGCAGCCAGTCCCGCAAGGGCGCCTTGACTTCGTCGGCGGGGAACAGACGGATCAGCGTCAGGGCGCCGCCGATACCATGGCTTTGGTCGATGCCGATACGGCAGGTCATGCGGTGAAAATGACTGAGCTGCGCCATCATCCGCTGCGACCACGGCGTCTGGTCGGCCAGGTGGGCGAAATATTCCGGAGTCGCCACGTCGTTCAGCGAGCGCAATTCATAGCTGGCGAAGTATTTCGGTCGGCCGTCCACCGCCCGGTAGCGGCGGTTGCGCAGGAATCCCGGCATGTTGACCAACTGGTCCAGATGCTCACGGTTGTACCACTCGTTGAAGTCCTGCTCGACCTCGTCGGGAACCTCGGTAAAGGTCAGCAGCACGCCGTCGCCCAAGAATGCCATGGTGCCAAGCTAGAGTATTTTCGGCGATCGCGAAGACCGCTCATTGGCCCTGCCCCGGCGTTTCGTCGAGGACCTGTCGCACCTTGCGGGCCAGATCCAGTTTGCGGAACGGCTTCTGCAACAGGGTGACGCCTTCGTCCAGCTTGCCTTGATGCACGATGGCGTTTTCCGGATAGCCGGACATGAACAGCACGCCGATGTCCGATCGCCGCCGCCGCGCCTCGGCGGCCAGTTCGGCGCCGCCCATCTCGCCGGTCAGGACCACGTCGGTCAGCAACAGATCGATCCTTCGCTCATCCTGCAGAATTGCCAGGGCCGCGGTGCCGTCCGCCGCCGACAACACCCGATAGCCGAGATCGTCGAGCAGGCGCACGGCAAGCTGGCGCACGTCGGCGTCGTCCTCGACCACCAAAACGGCTTCGTCGCCCTGCCTGGGTGCCGTTTTCTGCCGACCCGGTTCGGCCATGCCGGTCATGTTGGTTCGCGGCAGATATAGCTTTACCGTCGTGCCCTGGCCTTCCTCGCTATAGATCGCCAAGTGGCCGCCCGACTGTTTGGCGAAGCCATACACCATGCTGAGGCCCAGGCCGCTGCCCTGACCGGGCGCCTTGGTGGTAAAGAACGGCTCGAACAGCCGGGGTAGAATGGCGTCCGGAATGCCAATTCCGGTATCGGTCACCGCCAGCAGCACGTATTGCCCTGGCGCGACGTCTTCCTGAACCGCCGCATAGTCGTCGTCCAGCCGCGCGTTGGCTGCTTCAATCGTCAGTTTGCCGCCGCCCGGCATGGCATCGCGGGCGTTGATCGCCAGGTTCAAGAGGGCGTTTTCGAGTTGGCCGCGGTCGGCCAGGCAACGCCACAGGCCACCGGCCAGCACCGTTTCGACCTCAATCTGTTCGCCCAGGGTGCGGCGCAGCAGGGCGGCGATTTCGGGCAGTTGATCGTTGCAGTTGATCGGCTGGGGCGCCAGGGGCTGCCGGCGGGAAAACGCCAACAGCCGCTGCGTTAGGTCGGCGCCACGTTCGGCGGCGCGCAGGATCGCATCGACTGAGTTCAGCGACCGGACACTGCGGTCGGCAAGCGCTTCACGCAACAACTCCCCGTGACCCATGATGACGGCGATCAGGTTGTTGAAATCATGCGCCACGCCGCCGGTCAACTGACCGACCGCCTCCATCTTCTGCGCTTGGTGAAGCTGCTCCTCGCGCTGCTTTGGCTCCGTGATATCGAAGCGCAGGCAGATCGTGCCGCCGTCCGGCAGCCTGTGGTTGACGACGTGCAGCCAGCGATCCTTGACCCATTGTTCCTCCGGGCCGCCAGGCGCCGGGTTACGGAAATTCTCCAGGCGTTCCTGGACGTATGCCTCGATCCGATACCGGTCGACCGAGACAAAGTTCCGTTCGGCGTTGATCCGCACGTGCTCCTCGAACCGGGCGCCCGGCTGCATGGCGGTGCGATGCTCTGGGAACCATTCGTGTTGGGTTCTATTCGCCATCACCAGGCGTCCGTCCGCGTCCCACAGGTGCAAGGCCAGCGGCAGGCTGTCGATGACCTCGCGCAGGCGATCCCGAACCGCCTCTTCGCGCTGCTGTGCCCCGATCTCGGCGGTGATGTCGGAACC
This sequence comes from Alphaproteobacteria bacterium, assembly GCA_030746635.1. Classification (GTDB taxonomy): domain Bacteria; phylum Pseudomonadota; class Alphaproteobacteria; genus JASLMH01. The sequence goes on from JASLMH010000147.1 coordinate 9,399, forward strand.
GGTGCCGCGATAGCCGCGAAAGGCGCCGTCGTCATCGAATACCGGCAGGGCGCTGATCTTGAGGTAGCGCCGCTCCCCTTGCGGGTTAACTCGCCAATAGACGAAATCGCGAAACGGCCGTCGGGCCGACAGATCGGCCATATGCTGGCGCCATTTTTCGGGCTCGTCTTCCACCGGGGCGACCTCGTCACGCCGCTTGCCGACAAATTCAGCGGGAGACATTCCCGTCGCCGCGGTAATACGATTCGAGACGAACGAAAAGCGGAGATCCTGATCCAGTTCCCAGAACCAGTCCGATGCCGCCTCGGCGAAATCGCGAAACCGCCGTTCGCTATCGCTTACCGCCATCTCGGCACGCCGTTGCTCCGTCGTGTCGATCAGGGTAGCGAGGATCGCGGTTTCGCCGTCCCATTGCAGCATGCGCGAACTGTTCTGCACCCAGACCGACGAGCCGTCCTTGCGGCGGCCTTCATACTGGTAGCCGACGGGCACGGCCTCGCCGCGCAGACGGGCGTCGCGATAGCCGGTGATCCGCGGTATCTCGTGCGGCGCGATGCGTAGCGCCATGTTGCCGCTGGCCAGCATCTCCTCCGGCGAGGCGAAGCCGAATATGTCGGCGGCGGCCTGGTTGACGAAGCGCAGGTTCCAATCGATATCCATGATCAGGATGCCCTGCAGGGAAACCTCGATCAGGTCGCGGAACTGCGCCTCGCTGTGGCGAAGCTCACTCTCGGCCCGCTCTCGTTCGGTGATGTCGCGATAGACAATCAGCGCCCCACCGCCCGGCACCGGTAGGTGGTGCAGTTCAATCCGGGCATCGCGATCCAGGGACCGTTCCACTCGAACCGGAGCGGCCTTGCGGTCGTAAAGTGCCAGACGATCTCGAATCCAGTCCTCGAGCCCAGCATCAGCCTCCGGTATCAATCCGGCCGCCGCCCCCTCGCGCAACAGCTCCTCGAAGGTCAGGCCAATTGGATCACGGCTGAAATGCCGGGCATAATCCTGGCGATAACGGTCGTTCATGTAGATCAGACGATCGTCGGCGTCGAGCAGGATTAGGCCATCGACCAGCGGTTCCAGGGCGGCCAACAGATCCGTGCCGGTGGGCCCCGAAGCGCCGCCGGCTTGCTGCAGCCGCTCCAGTTCGGCGATCAGTTGCGCCTTGGTCTTCCTTGCGTGCTTGGACCCGCGATGCGGCGGCGCGGCCATCTTCGGATCCTCCAATTTGCCGGCGCTGACGAGAACGGCAACCTAAACAGCCGAGTGCGACGTCGTCCAGGGTTAGCCCGTCAACCCCAGCATGAAGGAAAAAGGTTTACAAGTTGGCCGCCCAGCCATTGTGGACAGCAAAGGGCAACCGCCGCGAATGGCATGATGACCTGCCTTCCAATAGACCGGGTAGCCCCAGTCCGGAAAGAACCGAGGAACGACGCGGGAGCCTCGACGGCGTCGCCGTCAATCGCCCAGGACCGCCAGTGCTTCGTCGAGAAACGGCATCGAGCGCTGCACCGCCGCTTCGCCCTCGGCGATCAGTTCCTCGGCCCGGTCGAATTCGAGCAGACCGATATGGCCGACCCGCGGCGCGATGGTGACGTCGGGCGGGTCGCCGGCCAGGCGGCTGCGGCCCAGGCGGTCCTGCAGAATGTTGAGGGAGGTCGCCATGACGCTGATCATGCTGGGTGAATCCTCCCGGCCGAACAGCCCATCGAACATGCTGACGCCGCTCTTGCCGGCGGGCCAGGGCGCCCCGGCCGGCATTTCGGCTTCACCCGCCGGCGCCCGCCGCCGCTGGCCCAGCATGTCGGCGTTGAGGTTGACCGCGATCACCAACCGCGCGCCCAGGGCCCGGCAGACCGACACCGGCACCGGATTGACCAGGGCGCCGTCGACCAGTTGGTGGCCGTCCAGTTCCACCGGCGGGAAGACGCCAGGCAGGGCGTAGGAGGCCTGCAGCGAGGCGACCAGGGGGCCGCGGCGCAGCCAGATTTCGTGGCCGTTTTCGAGTTCGGTGGCCACCACCACGAACGGCTTCGGCAGATGCTCCATCTCCAGATGGCCGAGGTTTTCCCGCAGCAGCCGCTGCAGGCGCCGGCCACCGATGATGCCGCCGCCGCGCGGTGCCAGATCGATGTAGCGCATGATCCGCAACCGGTTGAGGTTCAGCGCCCACTCCTCCAGCAGGTCCAGGTGGCCGGCCAGATGCACGCCGCCGACCAGGGCGCCGATCGAGGTGCCGGCGACCACGTCGACCTCGATGTTGGCGGCGGCCAGCGCCTTGAGAACGCCGATATGGGCCCAGCCTCGGCCGACGCCGCTGCTCAGGGCCAGGCCAATCTTTGGACGCGACATCTGATGAACCAAATCCAGTTGTTCGGCATCTTCGAGGATACCGTATGGCGGGCCGGCGCGGGTCGTTTTCTTGTTCGGACCGAAGGGCCTAGAGCACATCGCGCTGCGAACCGCGCCTACCCACGGGGCCTGGAGGGCCGGTCAAATGGTTCAGATTACCCGCGACATGCTCTAGCGGCGGCGGTCCGCCACCCGGCCGAGGGCGGGGGCCTCGGCGAACCGGGTCAAGATCCGTTTCCGGGTATCGCTGAACTTCGCCAACTCGCTGCCTTTCAGCTTGCGGCCGGTCGGCAATTTCAGGCGCAAGGGGTTGATCCGCCGGCCATCGACCAGGATTTCATAGTGCAGATGCGGCCCGGTGGAGCGGCCGGTGGAGCCGACATAGGCGACGATCTGGCCCTGCGTCACCCGTTTGCCGCGCCTGATGCCGCGGCGAAAGGCCTTCAAGTGGGCATAGGCGGTCTTGTAGCGGCCGTTGTGGCGGATCCGCAGGTAACGGCCATAGCCGCCGTTCCGGCCGGCGAACTCTACCGTGCCACTGCCCGCCGCCATCACCGGCGTGCCGGCGCGGGCGCCGAAATCGATGCCGCGATGCATCTTGTTGTAGCCCAGGATGGGATGCCGGCGGACGCCGAACCGCGAAGTCAGGCGGGCGCCGTCGACCGGCGTCTTCATCAGCGCCTTGCGCACGCTATGGCCCTGGTCGTTGAAATAGTCGACCTTGCCGTCGGCCATGCGGAAGCGATAGAGCGGCAGGTCCTTGTTCCGTACGTGCAGCTTGGCGTAACGGATATTGCCGTATTTCGCCAACTCGCCGTCTTCGCCGTAGTGCGCTTCGAACAGCACCTCGAAGTGATCGCCCGGCTGGATGTCACGCTGGAAATCGACGTCGAAGGAATAGAGGTGGATCAGTTCGACGATTACCGGGGCCGGTACCCCCACTCGCTGGGCCGCCAGGTACAGTGAATCGTCGATCCGCGCCGCCGCCCGATGCGGCCGGGTGGCCAGCGGCTTGTCGATCGCCTCCGCCGCGAAGGTATCGTCGCCGTTCAGGTGCGCCAGGATCTCCCGCTCGGCGCTGGCGTCGAAGGCGACGGCGGTCAGCCGGGGCCTGCCGGCGCCCTGTGGCGGCCGGAAGGTCAGGGTCAACTCCTGGCCGGGCCGGATACGGCGGGGGTCGTAGACCTTGGCCATGGCCTGAATGGCGGCATGGGCCACGGGCCGTTCCGCGCCGGCCTTCAGCAGCACCTTCATCAGGGTGTCGCCGCGGGCGATCGCCAGGGTGCGGGTGATGTCCAGCGGCTTGGCCGGCTGTACGGCGACGGGCAGGATCGGCGCCGCCACCGCCTGGGCCGGTGCCGCCGTCGGGGTCCGCTCGGTGCCTTCGGCCGTGACCGCCGGTCCGCCCGGGCGCGGCCCTTCGAGGTAATGGGGGTCCTGGCTCAACAGGCCGACCGCGACCGCCGCGCCGAGGCCGGCGCCGATGACGCTGGCGAACAGGATCTTGTGCGACCATGGCCGCCGGGCGATCACCGATGCGGGAGCCATCGACCGGCGAATGAACCGAACCAAAGCCACCCAAGTCCCTCCAAACAGTCCCTTGGTCGCCGCCGATGCGGCCGACCCTTGATCGGATGTGCCAGCAACATGCCCGGCGCGAATCAATCAGTCAACGGATTCTACCAAATGAATCAAGGCCCTCCACAGTGTTCTTCACATAATTGCCCGGCTGGGCTTGAAACCGCCGAATTGGCTCGCTGAAAATCGTCAGGCCGGCGGAAAATTGCCGTTGACTTGCCGAAACCGCCTCACTATATAGCTCCGACGCACCGGGCTGGTCGGCCTTGTTGCCGACCGGGCGAAGCCGGTGCGTTTGCGCGTTTCGACGCGTATTGATCTTTGTCATTGTGTTGGATGGAAGAGAAGCGTGGGCGGCGGTGCTTATGGACCGGCGTCTTCGTTTCAGAGGCTTTTTGCCTTTGGCTTTGCCTGGGTTCACCTGGGCTGAGTTGGAGGCACGATGTCGCTGATTTTGATGTTTTGTGTTTTTGGTTTGTGTTTCGGCATGGGCTTGAATGATCGGAGCATCTGATTGGCGGCGCCGGGTTCCTATGTTTTGGGTTT
>JASLMH010000148.1 GCA_030746635.1 Alphaproteobacteria bacterium
CGCTGCGCCACGCGCCTACCCCAATGGCTTGCTAGCGCCATCAAATGAATCAGATTACCCGCGACATGCTCTAGGTGCGTGGCCGGTTGCGCGGCGGCATGATGGTGGCCCAGGGGTCCGGCGTCGGACCGAACGGCACCTCGATGACCGCCGGGCCGCTCTGCTTGAAGGCCTCCGGCAGCACCTCGGCCATCTCCTCGGGTGTTTCGGCCCGGTAGCCCGCACAGCCGAAACTCTCGGCCAGTTGCACGAAATCCGGATTGGTCAAATCGCTGGCGATGACCCGTCCGTCGTACAGATTCTGCTGCATGCGCCGGACATTGCCGTAGGCGCCGTCGGCATAGACGATGGCGACGACGGCTACGTTGTATTTCACCGCCGTGGCGAGTTCCTGCACGTTGTACATGAAACCGCCGTCGCCGTTGATCGACAGCACCTGCTTGTCCGGGTTGGCGATCTTGGCACCGATGGCCACCGCCAGGCCGCAGCCCAGGGTGCCCTGATAAGCCGAGGTCAGGTAGCTGCGCGGCCGATAGACCGGCCAGGCCATGCGCGAGACATAGCCGACCTGGGTCAACTCATCGACGTAGATGCCGTCGTCGTCCAAGGCCTCGCGCAAGACCTTGATCCAGCCCATTTGCGGCGCCAGGCGATCCTGCCACAGCGCCGTCATTTCCGCCTTGAGGGCGGTCATCTCGTCTTCCCGCGACGGCCGGGCGTCGAGCTGCCCCGCCACCGCCGCGATCAGCGCCGGCACCACGTCCTGCGCATCGCCCACGATGGGAACATCGGGCGTGTTGACGCGTTTGATCTCCACCGGGTCGATATCGACGTGAATGATCTTCATCTCATCGTCGGTGCCCCAGTTCATCCGCGGTACCTGCAGCCGGCTGCCTACGGCCAGGATCACGTCGGCCTCGGCCCACAGGCGATGGCCGGCGGTCTGGGTCAGCGACAGATAGTGGCGATCGGACAGGATCCCCCGACCGGTGCGATTGGCCACCACGGGCGCTTGCAGCATCTCCGCCAGTTCGCGGATCGCCTCGCCGACCGCCATGGCGCCGCTGCCGATGAAGATCATCGGCTTTTCCGCCTTCGCCAGCAGCGCCGCGGCCTTTGCCACGGCGTCCTCGTCCACCGGCGGCCGGGAATAGTCCTTGGCCGCCGGCAACAGCTCGACGTCGCAGCGCTGGGCCATTTGATCGAGCCCCATTTCCATCGCCACCGGCTGCGGCCGGCCGGTGCGCAGTTGGCGGAAGGCTTCGGCCACCTTGGCGGGCGCGTCGGTTGGATGATCGATACGCGCGGCCCATTTGGTCAGCCCCCGCAGCACCCCCAATTGGTCAGGTATTTCGTGCAGCATGCCATGACCCCGACCGATATAGGCCGAGGGGATCTGCCCGGTTACGCACAGCACCGGTACGTTGGCGGCCAACGAGGTGCTGAGCGCCGCCGTGGTGTTCAGCAGCCCCGGCCCCGGCACCACGGCATAGGCGCCGACCTGACCGGTGGACTGGGCATAGCCGTGCGCCATATAGGCGACGCCCTGTTCATGGCGGCTGTTGATGACCCGGATGTTGTTGCCTTCGTCGTGCAGGGCATTGAAGAACCAATCCAACTGCACCCCCGGCAGGCCGAAAATGGTGTCGACGCCATGGTCGATGATCGATTTCACAAGGGCTTGGCCGCCGGTCATACGGGTCATGGCGTGCTCCAATGCGCTGGCTGGATGAGGTGTGTACAATCGGCGACGGGCGCCGCCGGAGGGCACATTAGCACGAGGGACGGAAGCCCTGATAGTACCGGCGTCGCGCCAGGAACTTGTCTCCGCAAGACCTTCTAGATCTCGTCGAAACCGCCACCGCGTCCCTTGCCGCCGGCGAAACGGGCGGCACCGGCGACGGCCTCCTCGCGGATCGGGCGCATGCCCTCGGCGCCTTCCCGGCGCAACGCCTCGGCCAGATCGTAGTCCCATTGCCGATAGGCCGAGGCCCGGTCCGTCCGCATGCAAAGCTGCGGGAAACGCGCCAGGTCGCGGGCCAGCGACTCGGCCGCCGCCCGGGTCCCGCCCGCCGGCACCAGCCGGTTGGCAAGACCGAAATCAAGCGCCTCCTGGCCGCTGACCGGACGTCCGGTCAGGATCATGTCCAGGGCCCGGCTCATGCCGATCAGGCGCGGCAGGCGGATGGTGCCGCCATCCACCAGCGGCACCCCCCAACGACGGCAGAAGACGCCAAAGGCCGCGTCCTCGGCGGCCACCCGCATGTCGCACCACAGGGCCAGTTCCAGACCACCGGCCACCGCGTAACCTTCGACGGCGGCGATTACCGGCTTCGACAGCAGCAGCCGCGAGCAGCCCAGCGGGCCGATTTCGCCGTCCGATTCCACCAGGTCTTCCGGCGTCGCCTCGGACAGGGATTTTAGGTCGTAGCCGGCGCAGAAGATGCCGTTGTCGCCCCACAACACGGCCACACGGGCGGTCTCGTCCGCCTCGAACTCGGTGAAGGCGGCCAGCAACTCATCGGCGGTTTGCCGGTCGACCGCGTTGCGCACTTCCGGCCGGTCCAGAATGACCGTGGTAATGGCACCGTCTCTTTCGATTCGCAGGGTCATGTCTCATCCTCCCGCACTGGCCGGCCGGGCGACCGGCACCGGAATTCATCCTTGCAGTGAACGGCGAAAGCCGGGTCGGGGTCAATCGACGGGGTGGATCAAACCGCCCGCCAGCAGGCTGTTCAGGCTGCGGTCCAGATCGGCCTTGATCGTCTCACGCGGCGTATCGGGAAAAACATCGGCGAACAGGTCGACCAACTCGTCATCGTCGGCCGGCTCCTCCAGGGCCCGCCACAAGGCCAGGGCCAGGCGATCGAGATGGAACAGATCGCCACTGTCGGGCAGGATCAGGAAAGCTTCGTCCTCCACCAGCGTCTCGGCAACGCCCTCCATTCGGCGATAGCGGCGCGTCGCGGTCATGACGGCGGACCGGCGCCAAATCGCGCGATCAGGGTTTCGCTCGCCTCGAAGGCGCTGCGATAGCGCAACCGCCAGCCGTCAACGGCCGCCGCCAACCGGGCGCACGCCGTCAATTCGCCTGGCAGGCCCAGATGCGGCGCGAAGATCTGTTCCAACAGCAGCTTGACCACCTCGGGCTGCCTAAGTTCGTCCAATTCCGGTGGTCCCTGCGCGGCCTCCCGCTGCAACAGGATCAGGCCACGCAGCGGCGCTTCCTCGCCGAACCCGGCCGCCAGTTCCGGTCCCAGGCGCAGCACCACCATCTCCGGCCAATCAAGGTATGTGTTGTCGGCGACGAAATCGCGAAATCCGGCGTCCGCCTCCGCCGGCAGGGGTCGTCGCAGCTTCGGCGCGATCGCCAAGCTGCGCCCCTTGGGCTGTTCGCCGGCCAGGCTCAGGACCAGCCGGTCGTCGCCGAAAAACCTTTGCCCGCGCGCCGCCAGGGCGACGCCCAAGGTACTCTTGCCGGAGAAGTTGTCGCCGATCAGCAGAAACAGGCCGTCGCCAATACGGGCGGCGGCGGCATGGACGGACACCAATTGATCGTCCTGGGCGACGTAGGCGGCGATCAGGGCACCGACCAGGCCGTTGGCAACGATGTAGCCGTCCGGGAAATCGAACTCTGACAGCTCGTATTGCGGCGAGGTAATGCGCCAGTCGTCACCCTCGCGGCGCACCGATATTTCCGATGAAACCGTGGTATCGGGGGCGGCGGTCGGCCAGTGCGGGATAAGATCCAACAATGATTGGGCGATGGTGTCCGCGCCATGGACGGCAATGCCGGCCTGCGGGCCGGCAAACAACAAACGCTCCCGTCCTTCGGGTCCGTTCATGGCCAATGATTTCTGGTATTTGCCATCGTGGCACTAGGTGACAAGCATTCGGCCGCCCGCCTTCGACGGCGACGACCCAACGCTACCCAAAGCGCCGCTTCAGGTGCCCTTGCTTCCCTTGCCCTTGCCGCTGCCCGAGCAACCGGGACGACCCGGCGGGCAGATATGCGACGGACGCGCCCGCCGACGACGCCTCGCCTCGGCATCGCCGTCCAGATGGGTGACAGTCGGCGCCACATAGACGACGGCGGCCGCCAAACCCAGGCGCGTCAGTGCCGCGCGGCGGGAAAGTTCGGTTTTGTCTTTCATCCGTTTCGGCTTCATCGGTTATCCCCAATGGCTACGGCTTCGACCGTGTGTTTGCTCCGAAACGACACATTACTTATCTAAAGATCGGCCTTTCAGGCCCCAATTACAAGGACAAATACCGCCACACAATCGTTAAATTAGTATTAAGAATCACTCCGGCAAGTGCGCCAGGCCGGCATCCAGCAACGCCTGTCCCAGGCGCAGGTCGTCGGGTCCATCCAAATCGAAGCCCTGAAACTGCGGAATTTCCACGGCCAGGCTCGGTCCCGGAAACGGCGTCTGCTGCTCCAGGGCGGCCTGACAACGAAACACCAGCAAATTACCGAACAGGAAATGCCGCTCCTTGCTCTGCTTGTTGTAGGCCTTGGAGCGTTCTTCGGCGAAACGGAAGCTGACCCGACCGTCCCGGACCAGCCGCTGGTTTAGGGCATGATGGTTGTGCGGACAGGCGATCACCGTCTGGGCCGAGGCAGCCGCCGGATCGGCCAGCAGGGCGTCCACCGTCGCCCGGACCTGCTCGGCCAGCAGGAAGGGCGAGGTTGGTTGCAGCAGCGCCAGACATTCCGCCACCGTTCCCTCGCGCTCCGCCAGATCGCCCAGTAGATGCTCGATTACCGCCAGCACCGGCGTGTCGTCCGTCGCCAATTCCGCGGGACGGCGGTGCACCTCGACCGCCAGTTCCGCGCAATGCCCGGCGATGCGGTCATCATCGGTACTGCAGATCAGCCGCTCGACCCGGTCCGAGGCCCGCGCCGCCAGCACCTGGTAATCGAGCAGCGGTCGGCCGGCGAACGGCACCAGGTTCTTCAGCGGGATGCTCTTCGAACCGCCACGCGCCGGGATCAGCCCCCAGCAGGCGCCGCCAATGATCTTCACGACGTCCCATCCTTGAAATGGTCGATCGCCATGGCGATGACCCGGGCTTGGGTTTCGCGCCAGGCATCGACGGTTGAGCCACCGATATGCGGCGTCAGCAGCACGTTGTCGTGCGCTTGGGCATGGCTCACCAACGGATGTTCGCCGGCCCGGAAGGCGGGGTCGAACTCGCCCCCCAGCACGTCGGTGGCATAGCCGCCGACGTCACCGTTTCGCAGCGCCACCAACAATGCCGCCTCATCCACCAGTTCCGCCCTGGCGGTATTGATCAGCAGGCTGCCCGGCTTGAACCGTGCGATCACCTCGGCGTCGATCAACCCCCGGGTCTCGGTCCGGGCCGGTACATGCAGGCTGACGACATCGGCCCAGGCGACCAATTCCAACAATGTCTCGGCCTTTTCGGCCACGTCGTCGGCGGTGACGTGGGGATCGAAGAACCGCACCGGCATGCCGAACGCCGCGCCATAGCGGGCAACCTGCCGGCCGAGCCGGCCGCAGCCGACGATGCCGAGATTCATCCGCGACAACATCCCCGGCGCGCCCCATTCGAAGCGATTCCAGGTGCCCGCCTTGACCGCGTCGAAGCACCACGGCGTGCGCCGCATCAATGCCAGCAGCAGCCCCCAGGCGTGCTCGGCGGTGGGCGTGATGGTGTCGAGAAAGGCCTGCTCGTCCTTCAGGGAAAAGACCGCGACATCGCGGGCCGCCGCCGCCGCCATATCGATATGCGGCACCCCGGTGGTGTTGCTGACGATGGCGCGCAGGCTCGGACAGCGGTCCATCTTCGCGGCATCGAAATCGAAACCCAGGGGCGCGCAACAGGCAGCCGCCCGGGCCAGCAGCCGATCGCTATCCTCGGCCGGGCTGTCCAGCTCCACCAAGTCGAAGGCCTCGGCCGCCAGGCGCAGGTTCTCAGGCCGCCAATTCAACAGCCGGTAATAGATCAGCGCCGGTTTCCCCATCAGTAGCTCATGCGCTTGTTCAGCAGCCTGCCATCCACGGTCAGCCCCGCCAGAACCTCGGTGATCCGGCGATAGGCCGTGCCGTCGCCGAACGGCGGCTTGGCTTTCTCCAGGGCTTCCTTGAGCCGCGGGTCGGTCAGCGCCCGCTCCAGCGCCGCCGCGATGGCGCTCCGCTCATAGCCGACGTCCAGGACATTGGCCGCCCGTTCCCGCCCGATCTGCCGGTCGCCGACGTTGACCGCCGGCAACTGGAAATACGGCGCCTCGATCAGACCGGCCGAGGAGTTGCCGACCAGACAGGCCGCCTCTTTTTGCAGGCCGATGAAATCGGCGGCGGGGATGTTCTGGTGTACCGATACGCCGGGTCGCTCGCGGGCCGCCTCGATCGCGCCGATGATCCCCTCATAGCCTTGATCGGAACAGGGATAGACCAGCAGCGTGCGCATGCCCCGCGCCAGCACCGCCGCCAGGGTTTCCTCCATCTGCCGCCCGGCATCGCCGGGCTCCGTGGAATCGGAATGCTGCAGCACCAGAATGAACGGCTCGTCCGGCTCCAGCCCGTACCGCCGGCATAGCTCGCCCGGTCCGGTCACCTCGCCCAGCAGGATCTGATCGATATGGGTATCGCCGACCACGTGGATGCGCCAAGCCTCCTCGCCCATGCGGCGAAGCCGTTCGGCGGACTGTTCGGTCGACGGGAAATGCAGGTGCGACAGCTTGCTGATGGCATGGCGAACCGGTTCGTCCAGGCTGCCCGAGAGATCGCCGCCCTGCACATGGGCGATGGCGATGCGCATGTTGTGGGCGGCGATGCAGGCGGCGAACACCTCGCCCCGATCGCCGATCACCAGCAACACGTCCGGACGCAACTCGGCCAATACATCGACCGAACGCTGCAGACAGCGGCCGACGGCGCGGGCGCGTTCCTCGTTGCTGTCGCCCGCCTGCTCCATGTCGATGGCGGCGGCCACGGGAAACCGGTCCTCGACCTCGGTGACGGTGCGGCCGAACCGCTCATAGAGATGCTGGTCGGTGACCACCAGCGCCATGTCCAGGTCGGAATGCTCCTCGATCGCCGTCATGGTCGGCGTCAGGGCGCCGAAACCGCCCCGCTTGCCGGACCAGACGCAGATCCGTTTGTTGCTCAATTCAGGTCATCCGCTTGCAAAAGGGTATCGGCCCGCACGGCGCGCTTCAGGGTTCGGCCCACCACCAGCTCCATCTGATTGGCCGGGATGCCGCTGCCCGGACGCTTGGTTGTCAGGTCGTTCATTTCAAGCACCGTGCCGGCGTCGAGGTCGCGGCGCGCCACCACCGATTTCGTGGCCCAGGTCTGACCTTCCTCCTCGGCCGCCGCCGGTTCCTTGCGGCCGTGGCCGATCAGCGCCTCTATTCGCCGAATGTCGGCGATCAGGGTGGCCAAGTCCTCGGGCCCGGCGGACACCTTCCAGTCCTGGGCGTTCGGCACATCGCGCAGGATGGTGATGTGCTTCTCGATGATCTCGGCGCCACGCGCCGCCGCCGCCAGTACCGCCAGGTGGTCGGCCGTATGATCGGAATAGCCGACCGGCCCCTCGAACAATTCGGCCAGGCGGTCCATCGCCGCCAGATTGACCTCCGCCTCGGGCGTCGGGTAGGCGGTGACGCAATGCAGCAGCGCCACCTGGTCGCAGTCGCCGTCGGCACAGGCCGCCAAGGCTTCCTGGACGTCCCTTTCGTCATACATGCCGGTGGACACCACCATGGGCCGTCCCAGTTCGGCCAGACGGCGCAGGAACACCGGGTTGTTGCGTTCGCCCGAGCCGACCTTGATCGCCGGCACCTGCAACTCCTCCAGCCAGGGTATGCGGCTTTCGTCATGCGCCGTGGCCATGAACAACAGGCCGCGCTCGTCGCACAGCGCTTTCAGTTCCTTGAATTCGACCAGCGACAGGTTGCGCGGGCGCAAACGCTCGCGCCACTCCGGCATCTCCGCCGCGATCATCTGGTCGACGTCGAACACCTGCGTCTTGAAGACATCGGCACCGGCCGAGGCCGCCAGTTCGACAAGCTGGATGGCCATCTTCATATCACCGAAATGGGCCACTCCGGCCTCGGCGATGAACAGGCACGGCGCGCCGCCACCTACCGGGCGGCCGCCGATTTCAAAGTTGTCCTGGAAAGTTCCAGCCGACATGACCGAATCTTATGGGCCATCCGAAGGCCATTTTCGAGGAAAAAAAGGCCCCGTCCAACAGTTGGACGGAGCCTAAGACAGGGAGGATCGTCAGTGGTCGGGAAATGTGCGGACCATGGCTTTCCTTGGGCCGTGCGATCAATCGTCGCCCATCATCCATTTCACGCCGGCGCCAAGCACCGCGAGCAACAGGACAATGGCGAAAACGGCGCCATAGGGGTCCCAATAGGGGAGAACGGGAACCGCATGGCTCCACCAGATCCACAGGCTCAACAGGAACTCCATCATCATTGGTTACACTTCCTTTCCCACATCTCTCAGATGGGGCCTCGCCACACGGTGAAAAGTGACCCGGATCACAGGGTCTGGTCGGATGGCGCCGTTGAAATGTGCCAACATGGCAACTTGATACGAGCCTGGGGAAGATCATGGATGATCCATTCGGCGCTTTCATTCGGCACGACCAAGTGTCCCGGAAGGGACAGCCTGGCGGCCCGCTAACCGACCTGACCTTCGGCGCCAAGGATCTGTTCGACGTCGCCGACCACATCACCGGTGGCGGCAGTCCCGATTGGCTGGACAGTCATCCGCCGGCCAAGACGACCGCGCCAGCGGTGGCGCAATTGCTGCAAGCCGGCGCCGGTCTGATCGGCAAGACCCAGACCGACGAAATGGCCTTTTCAATCACCGGCGAGAACGCCCACTATGGCACCCCCGTCAACGCCAATGCGCCGGGACGCATCCCGGGCGGCTCGTCCAGCGGCTCGGCCGCCGCCGTGGCCGGCGGCCTGGTCGATTTCGCCCTGGGCTCGGATACCGGCGGCTCGGTGCGCATTCCCGCCAGCTATTGCGGCGTGTTCGGCCTGCGCACCAGTCAGGGGCGGATCCCGACCGACGGCGTGCAGCCCCTGGCCCCGGGTTTCGATACCGTCGGCTGGTTCAGCCGAAAGGCCGGGCTCATGCAGCGGGTCGGCCGGGTGCTGCTGCCGGACTACCGCCAACCGGTGGCGCCAAGGCGGCTCTTGCTGGCGCGCGACGCCTTCGGCCTGGTGCCGGCCGAAACCCGGATCGCCCTGGCGCCAGCCCTGGCCAAACTCGAGAGCCGCTTCGAAAGCCATGCAAAGGTCGACGTCAGCGACCATGGCCCGGACCGATGGATGCCGCATTTCCGCACCTTGCAGATGCACCAGGTATGGCAATGCCATGGCGACTGGGTGCGCCGGCGAAAACCCGCCTTTGGGCCCGGCGTGGCCGAACGTTTCGCCATGTCGGCGACGATCACCGAACAAGCGGCGGTCGAAAGCGGCGAAGTACGCCGGGCGGTGGCGGCGCGGCTGCACGAATTGTTGCCGCCCGACACGTTGCTTTGCCTGCCCACGGCCCCTGGCATCGCGCCGTTGCGCGACACGCCCGAGGCCGCGCTGGACGCCTTCCGTCAACAAGCCATGGCCCTGACCTGCATCGCCGGCCTGTCCGGCTGCCCACAGCTCAGCCTGCCCCTGGCCGAGCTGGACGGCTGCCCGTTGGGCGTTTCGCTAATGGCGGCGCCGGGCGGCGACGAAGCTCTGCTGGCTTTCGCCACTGGCCTGCTGGAGACCTGAATTTCAGTCCCGGGGGCGGCGCCCGACCCCTGGATTGACCATGGCGACACCGGCGAACAGCACGGCCAAGGCCAGCCAGACCATCGGGCCGTGGCGCTCGCCGAACAGCAGCATGCCCCACAACACCCCGGTGCCGGTGACGATATAGCCGACCTGGCCAAGAAAGACCGGGCCGCCTCGCGCCATGATCAGGAAGAACAGGACGTGGGCGAAGCCGTTGACCAGGGCCAGAATAAGCACGCCCAAATGGCCCTGGTGCCAGGGCGGCAGCGCATCGAAGGTGAGATCGGCCGGCCAGGCCACCAAAGACAGCAGCACCGCGGCCGTCAACAGCATGGCGCTGGCCAGGGCAACGGAATCGCCCTGCGGCGGCCGAAAACGCGCACCCAGGGCCGTGTTGGTCGCCCATCCCGCGGGCGCGATCAGGCCGATCAGGGCCCATTTCGCGAAGTCGTCGCCCGGCACGACCAGGCGCGGCGCCAGCAGCAACAGGACGCCCGCGAAGCCCAGGGCGATTCCGGCCAGCCGCCGCCAGCTGACCATTTCCATCCCCAGCGCCAAGGCCAGGCCATAGGTCAACATCGGCGAGGTGGTGACCAGCATCGACAGCACGCCCGATGGCATGTGACCGGCGGCGGCATACATCGCCGTCGACGGGATGGCGATGCCGACGGCACCGGTCATCAGGTAATAGAGCAGATAACGCCGGCGCAACGGCGGCGGCCGGCCCCGGGCCAGGGCCCACAGCAACAGGATCAGGCCACCGCCCAGGGACGAGGCCATCACCCCGCCGACGGCCGGAATGCCGCCCTCGGCCACCATCCGGGCGGCCGGAAAGGTGCCGCCCCACATGCTGCCCAACAGGAACAACACGGGATAGAGCCAAACAGGTGGGCGATTCGCCGCGCCCGTCGGTGCCACGCCGGCGATGCCGCTATTCCCCGATCTGCAGCAACAGCGCGTGCCGCCGCGCCAGACGGAAGCACCACAGGAAGACACCGCAGCCGATGCTCAGATACAGCAGGTTCAAGGCGATCGCCCGCAGCATCATGTCGGCATCGAAACGGCCCTCGATGAGCACCGCCCGCATGCCCTCGAAAACATGGGCGGACGGCAGACAAAAGGCCACGCCCTGCAGCCATTCCGGCAATACGGCGATCGGGTAATAGATGCCGCTGATCGGCGCCAAGGCGAATATCACCAGCCAGGCCAGGCTTTCCGCGCCCAGCCCGAAGCGCAGAACCAGGCCGGAGATGGCGATGCCGACCGCCCAGCCCATGACCAGCAAATTGATGAAAAATGCCAGCAACGGCAGGCCCAGGTCATAGACCGAATAGTGATAAAACAGCCAGGCCATGAAGGTCGCCGGCACCACCCCCAACAGCGTCCGCAGCAGGCTCATGAAGCAGAGCGCGGCCACCAGTTCCAGGGGCCGCAACGGCGCCACGAACAAATGCCCTAGATTGCGGGACCACATTTCCTCCAGGAACGAGATCGACACGCCAAGCTGGCCCCGGAACAACACGTCCCAAAGCAGCACCGCCGACAACAGCACCCCGAACGCCTGGGCGATATAGTTGGAATGCTGGGCGAAAAACTGGGTGATGAAGCCCCACAGGAAGACCTGCACGGTGGGCCAATAGGCCATTTCCAAGATGCGCGGCCAGGAACCGCGCAACAGGTAGACGTAACGGATGGTCAGCCCCCAGATCCGTTGCGGCGAGAAGTGGGGATTGACCGACCGGCGCACGATGCTCATTCCGCCGCCCTCGCCGCCAGTCCGGTGCCACGGGCGATGTCGAGAAACACCTCTTCCAGATCGGCGCGGCCATAACGCTCGATCAAGGCCCCCGGCGCGCCCTGGTCGACGATCTGGCCGCGGCGCAACATGATCACGTCATCCGCCAGCCGTTCGACTTCCTGCATGTTGTGCGACGCCAGCAGGATGGTGGCGCCGGTGCGCTGCTGATAGGCCTGCAGATAGCGCCGAACCCAGTCGGCGGTATCCGGATCCAGCGATGCCGTCGGTTCGTCAAGCAACAACAGGTCCGGCTCGTTGATCAGGGCCTTGGCCAGGGCGACGCGGGTTTTCTGCCCGGCCGAAAGGCTGCCGGTGGAACGGTCGAGGAATTCGTCCAACTCCATCTCGCGGGACACCAGTTGAACCCGCGCCGCGATCCGCCGCAGCCCATACAGATGGGCATAGACCGTGAGGTTCTGACGCACGCTGAGGCGGTGGGGCAGGTCGACATAAGGTGACGAGAAATTCAGCCGGGGCAGCACCCGTTCCCGATGCCGCAGCATATTCGCGCCCAGCACCTCTATGCGCCCGGCGGTCGGCAGCACCAACCCCAGCAGCATGCCGATGGTGGTGGTCTTGCCGGCGCCGTTGCCGCCCAACAACGCGGTGACGCCGCCGGCGGCGACCTCGAAGGCAACGTCGTCGACCGCCCGCACCGGGCCGAAGTCCTTGCGCAAACCGGCAACGCGTATTGCAATTTCCGTCATGGCGCGGAATATGGCGGCAAAGTTGTCGCGGTGCCAGACCCGGCACGCGGTGTATCTGCTAACCTGTGATCCGGCCGGCCATGGCATCGATCTTCGCTCATACCCACCCCATCCCGCTATTCGACCCGCTGCGGGGCCGGGTTCGCGTGCGAACCCTGCTGTTCACCCGGTGGCTCGCCGTGTTCGGACAATTGGCGGCCTTGCTGGTGGTCGACAAATTCCTGGAGTACAGCCTGCCGATCATGCCGGCGATGGCCGCCATCGCCTGTTCGGCAGCGATCAATGTCTGGGTGCTCTTCCGGCACAAACTGAGTGACTGGCACAGCGAGCAGCACGCCGTCCGTTACCTCGCCTTCGACCTCGTGCAGCTGGCCGTACTGTTGTTCCTGACCGGCGGACTGGAGAACCCCTTCGCCCTGCTGTTTCTCGTGCCGGTCACGATTTCGGCGACGATCCTGGGTCTTGGCAGCACCGTTGGCCTCTGGGTATTGGCCTTTCTTTGCGTCGGGGTCCTCTCGCAAGCGCACTTGCCCCTGCCTTGGCCGGAACCCGGCTTTCAACTGCCGCCCGTCTATAAGATCGCGATCTGGGTATCGCTGATTCTGGGTATGGCTTTCCTGATGTTCTATGCCTGGCGCGTGGCCGAGGAAGCCCGGCGGATGTCCGATGCGCTGGCGGCGACCCAGTTTGCCCTGTCAAGGGAACAGGAAATGTCGGCGCTCGGCGCGTTGGCGGCCGGGGCGGCGCATGAACTTGGCACGCCGTTGGGCACCATCGCGCTGATCGGCAAGGAATTGTCGCACCTGCTGCCGTCGGATAGCGAGCTCCAGGGCGACGTCGGCGTGCTGAACGGCGAGGTCGACCGCTGCCGGGAAATCCTCGCCCGCCTGGCGCAGGATCCCAGCAAGGGCGCGGATCCCGCGGTGCTTCAGATGCCGATCGACGCGATCCTTTCGGCGGCGGCCGCATCCTATGCCCGCGATGACATCGCGATCGACATGGTGGATCCGGGCGAGGCGAATCGGATTGGCACGGCGCCGGTGGTCCGGCGCAGCCCCGAACTCATTCAGGGATTGGGCAATCTGATCGAAAATGCCGCCGAATTCGCCACTTCGGAGGTTGAGTTGGAAGCCACCTGGGACGACAATGGTGTGGAATTGTCGATTACCGATGACGGGCCCGGTTTCGCTTCGCATGTGCTGGACCTGCTTGGCGATCCGTACATCAGCACACGGCCGGGCAGTGGTCGCATGGGACTGGGCGTTTTCATATCCAAAACCCTGCTGGAAAGGACCGGCGCGTCGCTGCATTTCTTCAACCGGCGCCAGGGCAAGGGCGCGACGGTTGTCATCCGATGGCCACGGCGCATAATAGACCTGTCGATGCTTGAGCCCGATTGGGCCGACGGAGAAGGAGGCGTCTGACCATGAAGGGGGATGCGGCCGCGGCGACCCATTCGCAGTCGCTGTTGCTAGTGGACGACGACGAAATCTGGCTCAACCGCCTGGCCACG
>JASLMH010000149.1 GCA_030746635.1 Alphaproteobacteria bacterium
GCCATCGACATGCTGAGCCTGGACCGGCCGCCCCTGGACTGGCTGCACATGGCCCGGAGCATGGGGGTGGAAGCGGCGCGGGTCGACGACCTCGCCGCCCTGGCCCGTGCCCTGGAGGCCGGCCTGCACTCGGAGGGGCCTTACCTGATCGAGTTGGTGATGTAACATGGCTGCCGTCCCCGGCGGCGAACCCTGAACAGGTGCCATGTGGCCAACACCGCGCTGATCACCATCTTCTGTCCCGACCGCCCCGGCCTGGTGGCGGCGATCACCGGCAACCTGTTCGATCAGGGCGCCAATTTCGGCGATACCGGCTTCACGGTGCTGGGCAGTGGCGCCGAATTCGCCGCCGTCTGCGACCTGCCCGACGGCCTGGACCTGGACACGGTCAAGCGGAGCCTGCAGCAGATGCCGGAGTTGGCCGAGGCGGAGATCGGGGTACGGCCCTTCGCCTTCGACGCCGAGCACACCCAGGTCAACCACGAGATCACCGTCAGCGGCGGCGACCAACCGGGCCTGATCGCCCGCCTCTGCGAGGTTCTGGGCAGCTTCGGCGCCAACATCGTCACCCTGAACGCCGGCCCCGGCCCGGGCCGGGGCATGGACGAATACGTCATCCGCATCACCGCCTGGATCCCCGAGCGCCGGGCCACCGCCTGCCTGACTACGATGGCCAACACCGTCGAGGCGCTGCAACTGCGCTGCAACTGGAAGAGCCTGTGACCCCGCCGAGATGAAATACGTTTACGATGCCCCGGACGGCAAGACCTGGTTCCGCATGGAGACCGAGGTGGAGGCGGAACGGGAATCCGAGCTGATGCAGCATGCGGTGGCCAAGCATTTCCGCCGCGCCGAGGAACAGGCGCGGACGAACTACAAGCCGACCTCGACCGTCTACATCGAGCAGGACATCGGCCTGAAGGCGCACCTACAGCGCACCATGCCGCTGTTCCTGACGCTCCGGGACGGCGACGGCAACGGCCTGGCAACGGCCATGCTGCCACCCGGCGGCAAAGAAGACTCCGGATTCAGGGTCATCATCGTCGGCGCCAACAACGGCGACCCCTACCCCGACCATGGCCCCGCCATCGCGGCCCTGGGCCGACATTTCGGCCTGACCCTCGAGCGCAAGGACTGCTTTCCCTACGGGCGTTAACGAAAGGTGGGGTCAGAATAGTGGGGTCATGAATAGTGGGGTCGGTCATGAATAGTGGGGTCTACCACTGATCCTAGGTGAACCCACTGCCCCTTAGGCGGCTAGGACCCTCCGAACTCCCGCAAGGCGCGCTCGGCGAGTTGGATGACCTGGGGCGGCGGTGCGCACGCTTCAGCCATTGAAGATACCTGCTTGAGCAAACGGTAGGCCGGTTGATCGCGCGTGTAGAAATAGTCCGCCAGGAGCCCCTGCAGCCGCACCGCGCCATCGATCGAAATCCGGCAGTGATAGAGGCCCAGGTCGCCCGCCTGATGAACCTGAAACAGTTCGATCCCGCCGGTCTCGTCGAACCACGACCGATTGCGGGCACCCGGCTCGAACCGATCGGTTGCGAGGCGTCCGATCCGCCATTCTTGGCTTTCGGAGCCGGCGGTCTCCAGGCATAACCTGACGCCGTCGTCCGACCAGTCGGCGTACAGACCGTGGGCGGTCTCGCTGCTTGTGGCATCGAAATAGACGCCGGGTCCGCCGGCCAGTCCGCCCGACGCCACACGATCGTCCGCGAACTCTAGGCAGACTTCCCGGCCGCAGTGCCGGCATCGGGAAAAGATCCACTGCTTTTCCGGCATACACCGCCGGGCGCGATCCAGGCAGTCGGCCGCAGATACCTCTTTCTTACAAGACGGGCAGGCAAGCATCTTGCGCTCTCCGGCCGTCCCGCCGCCGCTAATCGTCAGCCGCGCCCTGGGCCGCAGCCGCTTCCTTTTCCGCCATGTGACGCTTCAGTTCCTCCGGCGACATCCGGACGATGTCCTCGTTCTGGTGGCTGTAGATGTCGTAGGGCTGGGTATCCAGGTCTTCCAGCACGACGGAGCCGTCCAGGACGCCCTGCTTCCAGGCCTCGTGCTCGGGCTGGCGGGCGTGGAATTCCGGCATCACCTCTTCGGCGAACAGTTTCAGGCTGTCGCAGATGTCCTGGTGCGAGGTCTTGCCGGCCTGGTTCAGCAGGATCACCTGGTCGACGTGGGCCGCCTCGAACTGCCGCAGTTTCTCGCGGATGGTCGCCGGCGAGCCGATCAGGCCGGCCCGCAGCGCGTCCTGGGCCTTCTCGCTGCCGCGCCAGTCCTGGTATTCCCGCCACAAATTGGAGGTGCCCGGCGCATCGACGCCCTTCCGGCCGTAATACGACAAGGCGAAGATGAAGAAGGTCCAGCCGGCCGCCTTCTCGATCGCCTCCTCGTCGGTCTCGGCGCACATGAAGCCCGAAACCATGGCGACATTGGGATTGATGGCGTAGTCGGTCAGCCGGTTCTGATGGTTGAGCAGGTTGTTGTAGTAGTGGTGCACCCAGGCCCGGGCCGCGTCCGGCGAGATGAAGGTGAAGCCCAGGGCGCCCAGGCCCCATTGCCCGGCCTGGGTGATGGTCTGGATGTTGGAGCAGGCCACCCAAAGCGGCGGGTGCGGTTTCTGATAGGGCTTGGGGATCACGTTGCGGGCGGGGAAGTCGTAGTATTCGCCGTGGAATTCCCAATCCTCCTTGCTGAACATCGGCACGATGGCCTTGACGGCCTCTTCCCAGCGGTCCCGCTTGTCCCGCACCCGGATGCCGAAGGGATGCAGTTCGGCCGGTCCGGCCCCCTCGCCCATGCCGAATTCCACCCGGCCGCTGGACAACAGATCAAGCGTCGCCACCTTTTCCGCCACCCGGTGCGGCTGGTTGGTGGTCAACTGGATGATGCCGTGGCCCAGGCGGATGTTGTGGGTGCGCTGGGAGGCGGCGCCCAGGAACACCTCCGGCGCCGAGGCGTGGGAGTATTCCTCCAGGAAGTGGTGCTCGACCATCCAGGCATAGTCGTAGCCCAAACGGTCGGCCAGCTCGATCTGGCTCAAGGAATCGTGGAACAGGTCGTGCTCGCTGTCCTGCTGCCAGGGCCGCGGTAACTGGTGCTCGTAAAAGATCCCGAACTTCATGCCGTCGCTTCCTTCCCCTACCTCGTTCCGGCAAACCTACACCAGTCGACCGGGGCGCGTGAAACCCGAGGGTGGGACCGGCTCAGAATGGTCGATCGCATGGCGGCCGCCGACAACCGCTGGGCGCAGCATCCCCAGCCATGATGGCGGCGGCTTCACGGCCTTGGCGGCAGCCGAAGGACGAAGGCCGCGCCGCCCGCGGCATTGTCGTGAACCGCGACGTCGCCGCCATGGGCGGCAGCGGTCTCGGCGACGATGGCCAGGCCCAGTCCGGAGCCGACGCCGGTGCGGCGCGGGCCGCGCCAGAAACGCCGGAACACCTGCGGCTTGTCACCATCGTCGACGCCCGGTCCCTGGTCGCGCACGGTGATGCTGCCCGGCGGCGCGATGTCCACCACCACTTCGCCACCCGCGGGACCGTGCTGCGTGGCGTTCTCGATCAGATTGCGCAGGGCATCGCCCAGGGCGGCTCGGTTGCCGCGCACGGTCACCGCCACCCCGGCCGGAGACAGCGACAGGGATTGGCCGGCGGCGATGGCCAGCGGTGCGAGATAGCCCACGACCTCGGCGCCCAGGCCGTTGAGGTCGATGTCCTCGTCCAGCTGCAGGTCCTCCGCGTCCAGGCGCGAGACCCGCAACAACTGCTCGACCAGGCGGTTCATCCGCTCGATATCCACCGCCAACTCCGCAGCGGTCTCGGAACGATCCAGTTCGTCCAATCGGGCGGTCAGGATCGCCAGCGGCGTGCGCAATTCATGGGCGGCATTGGCGGTGAACTGCCGCTGCAACCGGAAGCCCCGCTCCAACCGGGACAGGGCGCCGTTGATGGCCTCGACCAGGGGTCTGATTTCGTTTGGGATGCCGCCCAGCGGCAGGCGGATGTCGGTGTTGTGCGGATCGATACGGCTGGCCCGGACCGATACCGCGGCCAGGGGCGCCAGGCTGCTGCGGATCGTCCAGATGGCGATGAACAGGGCGGCCAGCAGGATCAGCGGCAGGATCCAGGCGATATGCTCGGAGGATTCGGCCAACAAAGTGTCGATATAGACGTCGCGATGGATCTGCCCTTGAGCCACAAACAGGACGTGACCGCTGAATTCCGTCAACGACAGGGCCAAGCTGTAATATGGACTTTCGCCGCCGCGGAGGTTGGCCAGGCGAAAGAAGAAGGGCAATTCGAGCGGCGGCGAGACCGGTGCGATCAACTGCCGGGCCTGCTCGGACGAGGCGATCACGACCTCTCCGGCTGGATCCTTGATGGCGTACAGAAAGCCATTGCCGGAATCGCGATAGGCAGCGGCCAGGGTCGCCGGCAGCCTCAGGGTCAGGTGGCCGCCGTCGGCGGACAGGTGGCCGGCGATCTGCTGGGCCTGCACCTGCAGGCTGGCGTCGTCCAGGTCGTCGAAGGCGGCCCAGACGTAATACAACAGAGTGAAGACGACCAGCGACATCGACACCACAAGGACGCCGCCCAGGCGCCAGGCCAGCCGCGCCTGCAGCGAGATCGGCCGGCGGCCGGCCGGGACTGTCGTGGCGCTGTCCTTCAAACCGGGGTTTCCGACAGCAGATAGCCGACGCCGCGCACTGTATGGACGTGGGCCGTGGCACCACCCTCGCCGAGTTTCTTGCGCAGCCGATGCACCATGACTTCCAGCGAATTGGAGGAGACCTCCTCGCCGAAGCCGTAGATCCGGTCCTCCAGCACATCCTTGGCCGCCACCCGTCCGGCCCGGCGCATCAGATGCTCCAGCAGCGACAGTTCGCGCCGGGCCAGGACGATGGGCCGACCGTCGATTTCGACCTCCCGGCTGATGGTGTCGAAATGCACGTTGCCGACCTCGAGGCGGATGCCAAGGGCGCCGGAAGGTCGGCGCAGCAACGCCTTGATGCGGGCCACAAGTTCGTCCATCGCGAACGGCTTCAACAGGTAGTCGTCGGCCCCCGCATTCAGGCCGCCGACCCGGTCCTGCACGCCATCGCGGGCGGTCAGGATCAACACCGGCGTAGTATCGCCATCACGGCGCAGATTGCGCAGCATGGCGATGCCGTCACCGTCCGGTAGGCCCAAATCCAACACCAGGGCATCGTACCAGGTGCCGGCCAGGGCGGCATCGGCGTCGCCCAGGGTCGCCACTTCGTCGACGGCGAAACCCGCGCGCGACAGGCCGCCGGCGACCACGGCCGACAGACGCACTTCATCCTCGATCAGCAGCAGACGCATCCGTCCTCGCACCCGCGGCAACGGAGAGCGGCGCGGTTCGCCCTGGCGCAGGGCATAGTCGATGCCGGGATCATCGCTGCCCCTGAACCGCACCTTGACCAGAACATTATCGGCATCGAACCACAATTCCCGCCGCAGATCACCTTCGATGGCGCGGCGGCGGGCAGTGAAATTCGGTCCCTCGCCCGCACGTTTTCCCTCGCGCATCGAGCAATCCGGAAACGCTGGCCGCGACCGCTTACCGCCAACTTACGGCCCGGCCGAGGCGGTCGCCGCGCGGTTGGTGGCGTGCGACCGGACGTAAGGTGGCCGTAAGCACGACGGCGTAACATTTCGTCGCGGTGGTTGGCCGCAGGTGAATTAGAGTATGATTATATAAAGGCTTTGTCATGTCCTGGCTCGAATTCGCCCATCGAAACCAGATCCGGGAAAACGGGAGGATTGGCGAGATGTTTGCATCGCAGGTCATACGTAGCGTTGTCGCCTTGATGTGTGGGGTGTTGTTGTCCGTCTCTTTGTTCACCAGCGGTGCCATGGCCGAAGAGGTCGATTCCGTCCTGGCCCGTGGCGGTAAACTGTACGACAAGTGGTACAAGGTGATCGGCGCCAAGGCGCCGGAGCAGTCGCACCCCGCCTACCCCGCCGATGGGAAGTACGCCAAGAAGCCCAAGAGCAACTGGCGCTGCAAGGAATGTCATGGCTGGGATTACCGGGGCAAGGACGGTGCCTATGCCAAGGGCAAGCATTTCAGCGGCATCAAGGGCATCAACGCCATGGCCGGCATGGCTCCCGCCAAGATCACCGCGGCCCTGAAGGACACCACCCATGGCCTGGCCGGCAAGATGGGCGATGGCGACTTCCAGGCCCTGGCCCTGTTCGTCAGCGCCGGACAGCTCAACATGGATCCCTACATCGATCGGGCCTCGAAGATGCCGAAGGGCGACAAGGCCAAGGGCGCGGCCTATTTCAACACCATCTGCGCCGGCTGCCACGGACGCGACGGCTTCAAGCCGAAAGACATGAAAAAGACCCTCGGCAAGCAGATGGGCAATCCCTGGGAAGTCATGCACAAGATCCTGAACGGCCAGCCGGGCGAGTCGATGCCGGCCCTGCGGGCGCTGGATCGGCAGATCACGGCCGACATCATGGCCCACATGACAACCCTGCCCAGCGAACGCTAGGCCCGTATCCGGCCGGTCCTCGGGCGACCTTTCCCGGTCGCCCGCGGCGGCCGGTCGCGACACCGGGAAATCGACATGACAGACGACGACAGGGCGATCGCCGCCAACCCCCTGGCGCGCCTGTGGCGCTGGTTTTGGCGGCCGTCGGCGCGCCATTCGCTTGGCGCGATCTTCATCGTCGGCGGCGTGGCGGGGGTGATCTTCTGGGGCGGTTTCAACACTTTCATGGAGTACACCAACACCCTGTCGTTCTGCATCTCGTGCCACGAGATGGAGGCGAACGTCTATCGCGAATACCGCAAGACCACGCATTACAGCAATCCCAGCGGTGTCCGGGTGATCTGTTCCGATTGCCACGTGCCGAAGGACTGGACCCTGAAGCTGTTGCGCAAGATCCGCGCTTCCAACGAGTTGTTTCACAAGCTGGCCGGGACCATCGACACCAAGGAGAAGTTCACCGCCAAGCGCCTGGAAATGGCGGAAAACGTCTGGGCCTCGATGCAATCGACCGACTCCCGCGAATGCCGCAATTGCCATTCCTTCCAGGCCATGGATTTCGCCAAGCAGGACCGGCGCCCGCGGGAAAAGCACCCGGAGGCGGCCCGGGCCGGCAAGACCTGCATCGACTGTCACAAGGGCGTCGCGCATGCCCTGCCCGAGGACTACGACGACGATGATTGAGGCGAAGGCTCAAGGCCGCCGCTGCCTTGTCGCCGCGACGTAAACCGATTCCGGAAGAGGCCGAACTTGAGTACCGCACGGGAAGCCCTGACCAACCTCGCCCTGTTTCTGCTGGTCATTCTTGGCGCCATCGCCTTGGACGGCATTCTGCACCTGTTGGGACGTCCCGAGTGGGGCCGATATTTCGGCTACCTGGGCACCGCGCTGATCGTCCTCTCCTTCCTGCACTCCGCGCGCAAGCGTGGCAGGTTCCAAATCGGCCGGGCGCCGTTCTTTCTGCGCCTGCACGAATTCCTGGCCTGGCTGGGGGCGATGCTGATCGTGGTGCACGGCGGCATCCACTTCAACGGCCTGCTGCCGTGGCTGGCCATGCTCGCCATGCTGGTCACCGTGGCCAGCGGCCTGACCGGCAAGTTCCTGCTGCGGAAGTCCAAGGCCATCGTGACCGAGCGGCGCAAATCACTGATCGAACAGGGCCTGGAGAAAGAGGCGCTGGAGGAGAAGCTGTACTGGGACTCCCTGGTGATCAGCCTGATGCAGAAATGGCGCAAGGTGCACCTGCCGATCACCACCACCTTTGGCCTGCTCGCGCTGCTTCACGTCGCCTCGGTGATGATCTTTTGGCGGTGGTGACATGAAAGTCCGCCTCTTGGCCCTGACCCTGTTGTTCGCCGCCGGCCTGGCCATCGTCCTGTGGGCGCCCGACGCCCTGGTCAACCCGGGCGCCCTGATCAAGGGACACGACAAGATCGCGGGCGATTGCTTCAAGTGCCATACGCCGCTGTTGGGGCCCAGCAATGGCAAATGTGTCGCCTGCCACAAGGTCACCGAGATCGGCCTGAAGAAAGCAAAAAAAGTGCGCTTCCACCAGCTCTTGACCGAGCAGCGCTGCACCGGCTGCCATACCGATCATGTCGGCAAGGCTGCCGCCAAGGCGACACGGACGTTCGATCACGGCCTGCTCGAACCGGCTTGGCGCACGAGCTGCCACGAATGCCACGCCAAACCCGCCGACACCCTGCACAAGAACGTCGCCGTCAGATGCCAGTCCTGCCACGTGCCGGACAAATGGCGGCCGGCGACCTTCGATCACAGGCGCTATTTCCGTTTCGACCGCGACCATCCGGACGATTGCGGTTCATGTCATCTCGGCGACCGCTACGACCGCTATACTTGTTACGACTGCCATGAGCATTCCGAAGCGGACGTTCGGGAAGAGCATCTGGAGGAAGGCATCCGCGACTTCCGAAATTGCAGCGAATGCCATCGCAGCGCCGACGAGGACGAGGCCGAGCGGATATGGCGGCGAAAGCGGCGGGGCTTGCCGTATCTTCGTCGCGATGGCGAGGATGACGACGACGATTGAGCCGGCGATCGCGGCTCGCCGCGGGCCTCAGCCGTCCCAGAATGCCCCGTGGTCGCGCATCCAGGCCAGCATGTCGGCGAAGGCGGCGGCGGGATCGTCCGGCAGGCGGTGGCCGATATCCTCGGCCAGGCGGTCGGCCGACATCGGCCGGCGGTCGCGGTCGTTGTGCAATTCGATGGTCGCCGCCTCGCCCGGCCCGGCCAGTCGGTATTGGAAATCCGGGTAGGCCCCGGCCAGGGCGGCGCACCAGTCCGCGACGCCGCAGCTTCTGCCGCTGGTGATGTGATAGAGGTCGTGGGCCGGCGCCTCCGCCGCCATCAGGGCGAGCAACGCCTCGGCCACGTGGCGGGAATAGACCCAGTCCTGGTTGTCCCGGCGCGGCAGCACCGCCGGCGTGCCGCGCAGGGCCGCCAGGGCCGCCTGCATCAGCGGGCTGAGGGTATCGCGGGCGCCGCTGTCGATCTCCCAGGGTCCGTAGACGGCGGTCAGGCGCACGCTCAGCACCGGTAGCTCGAGCAATAGACCCAGGCGGCGGCAGACCGCCTCCGAGGCATGCTTGGAGATGCCGTACAGGGTATCGGGCACCGACGGCGTCTCACCCTCGACCAACGGCCCCTCGCCTTCCAGGCGGGAACGGCCATAGGCGGCGGCGGAGCTGATGTTGATCACCCGGCCGACCCCGGCCCCGGCGGCCGCCGTCAGCACATGCACCAGACCGAGCAGATTGACCTGCAACACCTCGGCCGACGCCGTCCGCTCCCGCTCGGGGCCGGAGGTCATGGCGGCGCCGTAGAAGACGCCGTCAATGGACTGGTCGGCAAAAGCACCGGCCACCGCCTCGCCATCGCGGATATCGCCCATCACCACCGTCAGTTCGCCCGGCAGGGCGGCGAAGGCGCGGGCGGCCTCGGCGGGCAGCGGGTTGCGGTCGAACAGCACCGCGTCATCGCCGCGCCGCAACAACGCCTCGGCCAGGTTCAGGCCGATGAAGCCGCAACCGCCGGCGATCAGCGCGCGCATCCCAGGTGCCCCCTCAGACGATGGCGTTGCCG
This sequence comes from Alphaproteobacteria bacterium, assembly GCA_030746635.1. Taxonomy (GTDB): domain Bacteria; phylum Pseudomonadota; class Alphaproteobacteria; genus JASLMH01. The sequence goes on from JASLMH010000149.1 coordinate 9,629, forward strand.
CCATCGACGTTCACCACCTGGCCGGTCAGGAAGGCGGCCGCCGGGCTGGCCAGGAACACCGCCGTGCCGGCGATGTCGTCGGGATCGCCGATCCGGCGCAGCGGCAGCAGTTTCTCCACCCGTTCCAGGCGCTTCGGGTTGGTCCACAGGGTCTTGGCGAAATCGGTCTTGATCAGGCCCGGGGCGATGGCGTTCACCCTGATACCCAGGGGGCCGAATTCGACCGCCAGGTTGCGGGCGATCTGATGCTCGGCGACCTTGGAAATGGCGTAGCCGCACAGTTCGACCGAGCCCTTCAGGCCGGAGTTGCTGGCGATGATGATGATGGCGCCGCCGCCCTGTTCGACCATGCCCGGCAGCACCATGTGGCAGAGCTTGAAGACGCCCTTGACGTTGATCTCCAGGATCTTGTCGAGGGCCGACTCCGGCATCTCGGCCGACGGCCCGTAATAGGGATTGACCGCCGCGTTGGGCACCAGGGTGGTGATCTTGCCCCATTTGTCCAGGGTGCCGTTGACCAGCCGGCTCAGATCCTCCTCGACGCCGACATGGGCGGGGATCGAGATCGCCTCGCCGCCGTTGGCGGCATAGTCCTTGTTGATCTCCGCCGTCACCGCCTCGCACATGTCCGCCTTGCGGCTGGAGACCACCACCTTGGCGCCGTGCTGGCACATTCGCGCGGCGATCGCCTTGCCGATGCCCTTGGTCGACCCGGTGACGATGGCGACCTGGCCGGCGAGATCGAACAATTCCATGCTGTCCTCCTACCCATTCCTCTGTCCGGTGAACCCCGGACGGGCAGGACTATAGCAGGGCGCCGAATGCCGGGCTAAAGAACGGCCCGGAGCTGTTCGGCGGTGGCGGCGAGTTGGTCCTGCGGTGGGTTCTTGCCCGGCCAGGTCAGGGTGACGCCGTCGTCGTGGTGGCGCGGGAGGACGTGCAGGTGGACATGGCCGACGGTCTGGAAGCCGGCCGGCCGGTTGGCCTGCAGGATGGTCATGCCGTCCGGCTCGTAGGTCCGCTCGAGCGCCTTGGCCACCCGGTTGGCCACCCGGAACATCCGGGCCGCGACATCCTCGCTCAGGTCCATGATGGTCTCGGCATGGGCCTTGGCGATGACCAGGGTATGGCCGGGATTGACGTGGCCGACGTCCATGATGGCGATGACCTCGTCCTCGTCGACGATCACGTGCGCCGGCACCTCGCCGGCGACGATCTTGCAGAAGATGCAGTCCGTCATCTCGTATCTCCGATTGCGCTTTCGAACCAACGCGGTCCATCCTGACCGGATGCCGTGATCGTAGCGTGATCGCCGCCCGACCGCCCATGGAAGATTTGCTAGACTGTGCCGAAGCACGGAGGGCGCCGCCATGCCGGCCATAGGAAAACTATCGTTTCGCGCCATCGCGTCGGTTGTCTGGCTGCTGGCCGCCGGCAGCGCCTTGGCCGAGACCTATCCATCCGAGCATTACGAACTGCGGGTGGTGACCGTGGCCCGGGGCCTGGAATACCCCTGGGGCCTGGCCTTCCTGCCGGATGGCAGCATGCTCGTCACCGAGCGGCCGGGGCGCCTGCGCCTGGTCGGCGCCGACGGCGAACTGTCGCCGCCGCTGGCCGGGGTGCCCACGGTGCGGGCCAGCGGCCAGGGCGGCCTGCTCGACGTCGCCCTGGACCCGGATTTCGGGACCAACGAAACGATCTATCTATCCTACGCCGAGCCCGGGAACGGCGGCGCCGGCACGGCGGTGGCCAGGGCCAGGCTGGATGGCGCCGGCAACCGCCTGACCGGCCTGCGGGTGATCTTCCGGCAAGTGCCGAAAACCGGCGGCGGGCGGCATTTCGGCTCCCGCCTGGTGTTCGCCCGCGACGGCCGTCTGTTCATCACCGTCGGCGAGCGCGGCGAGCGGGAACGGGCCCAGGACTTCACCATCAACCGCGGCCAGGTGATCCGCATCGACCGGGACGGCGCCATCCCCACCGACAACCCCTTCGTCGGCAAGAAAGGCTACCGCCCGGAGGTCTGGTCCCACGGCCACCGCAACCCCCAGGGCGCGGCCCTGCACCCGGAAAGCGGCAAGCTGTGGGTCCAGGAACACGGCGCCCGTGGCGGCGACGAGGTCAATATCCCCCTGCCCGGCCGCAACTACGGCTGGCCGGTGATCGCCTACGGCCGGCACTATTCGGGCCGCCGCATCGGCGTCGGCACCCGGCGGCGGGGCCTGGAGCAGCCGGTTTACTATTGGGACCCGTCCATCGCACCCTCGGGCATGGCTTTCTACACCGGCGAGAAATTCCCCAAGTGGCGCGGCAGCCTATTCGTCGGCGCCCTGAAATTCCGGCTGGTCGCCCGGCTGATCCTGCGGGGCGAAAAGGTAGTCGGCGAGGAACGCATCCTGCAGGGTCTGGGCGAGCGTATTCGCGACGTCCGCCAGGGCCCGGACGGCTTCATTTACCTGCTGACCGATGCCGGCGACGGCCGCATCCTGCGGGTTGAGCCGGCCGGGGGCTAGGAACCCCGGCTCGTGCGGCGGCGACCGGCGGTCAGGCCGGCCAGGCCGATCAGCAGCACGGCCAGCGCCCCGGGCTCGGGTACCCGGTTGGCCAGGATCGACGCGGTCGACGGCGGATAGCCGGACGAGCCGTCGCCGAAGCCGGCGGAATTGAAGATCGGGATGGTCGGGGCGATGAAATCGACCAGCACGAAGGCCCAGATTTCGCCCGGTTCGAACAGCAGATCGCCATCGCCGGAAACCACCGTCCGCTTGTTCTCACCCACATCGTCGATGGCCATGGCATCGAACGAGCCGGTACCGGTAAGGATGACGCCGTCCGGGTTGCCGAAGGCCAGGCCAGGTCCATCGTCGATCACGAAGAACAGATCCTTGTAGGTTTCGGTGAAGGTGGCATTGGTGATGGCCACGGTATATTCGGGGTGGCTGGCGCTGCCGGTGCCGTGGCAGGCCGAACCGCCGGCCGTGACCGAAACGGTAATCAACTCATCGAACGGGAACTCGTGGTGTCCCAGTACATTTTCGCCGATCTCGTGTTTCAGGAACTGATCGGCCACGGTATCGCAGGTCGGCCGGTTCTCGAACGCGGCCGAACCTATGGGCAGCGCCCCGGCGTGGCCCCAGGCAAGCAGCGAGCCGGCGCAAGCCGCCGCCGCCAGACAGGATTTCAACGAGGTCGTCATCACCTCTCCTCCGGCTGCGCATCGGCGCCCTCCGCGGGGGACCACGGGTCCCCGACCGGCACGGCGGGGGGCCGCGCGCGCCGACGCGAAATATGGTTAACAAACGTTAAGCAAGAACCGTGCCAACTCGGCCCCGCGCCGGCCGCAAACGGCCGCGCGAGGGCAATTGGACATAAGAATCAAGGCGTTGGCGTGATGGACAATCCTGGTGGTGATCGCCGGCCGGGCCGGCCGCGCGACGTCATTCGTAAGGTTCTCCGACACCTCGGTCAGTCCCCACTCTTCGGAATCGTGCAGCAGGGTGCCGGCGGCGGCGGCGCATGCCAAGACGTTCGGCCGCCGGGCGCCGACAAATCGCGGAACGCGGACGGGCTCATGCCCGTGCCTTTGCGGAACTCGCGGGCGAAATGGGCCTGGTCGCTGTAGCCGGCCAGAAATCCAATCTCGGCCAAAGGCATCCCCGTCTCGACCAGGCGGCGCGCGGCAACCTCGCACCGGGCCAAGGCGATGACATCCTTGAAACCGGCGCCGGCCGAAGCCAGACGCCGCTGTAACGTTCGCCCCGACAGCCCCATTTCGCTGGCAGTTTCGGCCAGGCCGTAACGCCGCGCCGGATCGCTCAAGACACGCCGAAAGAGGCCTCGGATCGCGCCGCCCTCGAGCTTGAAGCCGGTGGAGACCCAGCGGGTTTCGGCCGCCGCCAGCAGCCGCCCAAGATCGGCGCGCGGCGCGAAATCCGACCAGGTCAGACGCCAGCGGCCAGTGGCAATCGGCGGTTGCCCCGGATCGGTCGAAACGACCTCGCCGCCGCGCATCGCCGGCCAGGAACCGTCGTCGGAAACGAAATCCAAGTCGGTGCCGGCCGCCCCCAGCCAGGTAATCAGGGCGGCCAGGAT
>JASLMH010000014.1 GCA_030746635.1 Alphaproteobacteria bacterium
GCTGTCGCAAACGGATCTGCTGACCAACGCGCAGTACAACGTTTCGATCAGGATTTTGGCAACGGAGTATTACTACGACGTGTTTGCCCAGACCTATGGCATCGGATTTGGCATGATGTCGCCGACGGGGCAGGTGAACAATCCGATGTCGGCCGGCCTCGCCGAAAACATCAACGTGGTCGATACCGGCATGCCCGCCGCCCTGTTTCAATTCGGCATCGCTGGCATTCTGGCGGTTGTCGCGGTCAACGTTTACTGCATCGTCATCGCTTACCGTGCCCATAAAATACTGCCGGCGCGGCACCGTTGGCGGGCCGCCGCGGTTGCGGCCTTTGTCACCGGCGCCGTACTCACGCCGATCCCGGCAAATTTCTTCTCCACGGTTGCCCACTTACAGATTGGCAGTATTATTCTGTTTCTCGTCTGGCGCTACCGATTGGCCCTGCTTCGGCACCAGTCGCGCCAGCGGGCGGGCAATCGACGCCCTGCCAATACCGCGATGATCAAAGGGCGGATCTGATGCCGGGACATCGACGCAAAACCGCATGCATTTGACGATCGGAGTGGCGTCGCAAGACGGCATGGTTTTTATCGAAAGATGCTTGGCTTCGCTGGTACAGGTGAGGGCGGAAATCGACGACATATCGATCTTGCTCGTCGACTGCATTTCCTCCGACGGCACCTCGGAGGTGATGCGGCGGTTCGCCGAAACACAACCCGACGTCGAAGTCCTTCGCATCGACGGGAGCGCCAACCTTTCGGTGGTCCGCAACGTGGTGCTGGATCACGTGGCCGATGGCGCGGTGTTCATGTGCGACGACGATATCCTCTTAAGCGCCGATTTCGTTCGCGCCGCATTGGAGACCCTCGAATCCGATCTTGCCGATGCCGTCTGCGGCGCTCTGACGGAAATCGGCCACGATGAAAACAACCAGCCGGTTTCGCGCGTGGAAGACATTTACGGGGTCACCGCAAACATGGTCATCCGGCGCTCCGGCGGTCTCATCATGATCGGGCCGCGTGCCTTGAACGCGGGACTGCGGTACGACGAAGGCCTGCGCCGCAACGAGGACTACGATTTTTCCTTTCGCCTGAGCGAGCGATTCACGGTCATGCGCATTCCCATATCCATGGGCATACACTTGACCCACAGATACGTGCACAAAGCGCGCCGCGGTGCCTATTATCGTGAAGCCTACAGTCGTCCCACCGGCATCCTGGTTCGGAAATACCTCGGCCACCCTGTTTTCTTATGGGAAATAGCCAAGGGCGACAAAGGCGTCTTCATCGGCCTGGCCTTGCAGACGGTGATCGTCGCCGGCCTTCTTTCGGGCGTCTATGCCCTGGCGGTCGCGGCACTGCTCGTTGCCGGCGCCGACTTCATCCGATTTCTCCTGCGGGGGCGGGCGGGCGAGTATGTTCCGGTCCGCGTCGCCGCACCCTGGTATGTCCTTTGGGGATTGCTGGGGCCGCCCGAGCCGCGCCCCACCTTCACCGTCAAGCGTGTCATTTAACGTTCTCGTCCGATGGCGGTGGCGCCGCCTCCGGCGGGGGCCTGCCAATGATCCGACGCAGTGATGACCTTTCCCACTGATCGATGGGGCGAAAGAGCCACAGGAAACCGGCAAATAGAGCCATCGACGACGCCAGGGCAATGCTGATACCCGCGACACTTGCGCCGAGAAATTGGAGCAACAGTCCGGGTGAAGCGGAAACGAGGCAAACGATGGCGAGCTTGAACACGAAGCCGGTAGCGACTTGATAGGGGTGTCCGGCGCGTCTGATTGAACGAAGAATGACGATGTTGTGGAGCAACTCGCCGGCCAGCACGGCAATCGCGGCGCTGATCAGCCCGAAGCCCATTTCCAGCGTGACCACGACCAGGGGCAGAGCGACCAGGGCGCTCGCCGCGCCCTTCGCCAGGGCGGAGGACAAGGTCAATGCATTCGCGACGGTGGTCAGCGTGGTGCGATGGACAAAGGGCACCAGGGTCAACAACATCGCGATTACCAGACCGGTCTCGGCGCCGAACTTGCCACCCGAAATCAGATCGAGCAGTGGCGCGCCGGCGACCCCCAAGATCACCAGGGCGACGGCCAGCAGCACCATGCTAACCTTGTAGACCAGCACGGCCCGGCGGTTGAGCATTTGGAAATCCCCACCGACCGCATAGTCGGCGATGAGTTTGGGGCGGATCAGACCGGCCAGCAACGTGGCGGGCAGGTATTTCCGGGCTTGATCGGTAAGCGTCTTCGCAAAGCCGAAGCTGCTTGCCGTCTCGGGTCCGAACATCCTGGTAATCACCAGCAGCACGAGTTGCAGGCTTGATCCGATGGCCAGCAGATGGCTGAGGTAGTTGTTCCATCCCAGCATCAGCATGTCACGGACGGGGATTGCCAGGTCAGCGGCGGCGTCGCCAGGCGTCGAAGCGTTGCGAGATCCGTACCAGAGGAACTGCATTACCGCCAAAACAAGCGCGGCGCAGGTCGCCACGATCTCGACGGTGATCACTTGCTGCACGCCGAGTTGCTCCCAGTCGACGAGCCACCAGGAGACAGCGAGCGCGAAAACAAAAAGGGCATTTCGAAACACCATGTTCGATTGCGCGGCGCCCTGCCAAAGCAGGGCCTCGAAGATCACCGCGCGGAGGAATTCCGCGATGCCGTCGAACAACAACACGAACAGGAACAGGCGCAACACCGCGGCCCGACCGTCCAGCCCGACGAGATCGACCAACGCTTCCGCCTGCCACCAGATGCACAAGAAGACGGCGACCAGGACGGCCAGCCGCAGGGCCAGCACCTTCAGGGCAAACACCATCACCCGCGCGTTGGATGACTTGGCACGGTATTCCGGCAAATACCTAAGGGCGACCCAATCGCAGCCGACCAATGAAAGCGCCAGCATCGTCTGGATAGCGGCCTCAAGGCCGAGGTAGGTGCCGTAGTCCCTTTTGTCCAACGCCTGGACGATCATCAGGACGATCGCCAGGCGCAACAGGCCAGTGATCGGCTTGCCGACGGCGAAGGACGCCAGTCCGCGGCGCAGCGCGCTCAGAGAATAGTGCCCATTCGATGCCATGGTGCATCACTGTCGTGAAAATCGAGCGCCGAAGCAACGATCGACCAGCGGCGAGCCGTCAGGGCGTCAACCAGCGCGCACCATCGGCATCTATTCTCAGCAAGCCGGGTCTTCACGTCGAGTTCGAAGCCGCCATCTTGCGGACTCGTCCCCAGGCTCAAAGCGGCTGGCCGACAATCGATTCGAATCAGCGCCAGGAACTCGCTGTCTCGGCTGGCTGAGCGGACCGAAAAGCGACCGTGCCATTGGTTCGGGTATTCACCGAGTTTTCGATCCGGCTCGGCGGCAAAGCGGTCGGTCTGCTCGAAACTCACCTCCGGGCCGGCGAGCATTTCGATACAGAGCGAGGCCGGGTCATCGGCGATCACCACCGATCCGTCGGCAGCCACTGTCATGGCTTCATGGGAATGGATATTCCACTCCCAGCGTTTCGCTTCGTCGGCCGCCAAGGCATCGTAGATCAGCAGTAGGTCCGGTCGCAAAAAGGCAACGGTACGAATGGCTTTCCGAAGCTCCCCCTCATATGCCCGAACGGCATCGCCAACCACGAAATCCAACCGGCTGGTATGGCGGAAACCGACGATCCGCCCGCTGGCCGAAAAGCTGTTGGGATGCTGCCCTCGACCGCCATCAAAGGTGATCGCATTGTGCGCCTTGGTTTGACGCGTCCAGCCCTTGTGGTGATCCGACCCATAATGGTCGTAGTAGCCGCTGGCGATCGCCAGCGGCCGGCCGCCGACATGCACCACGAAGCCGTTTTGTCCGGCGCTCGAATGATTGAATGAGCCATAGGGTGAAGCCATGAAGTAAACCGAGGCCCGTTTCGGGTCGTCCAAATCGCTGTGCATGGCGACCCAGCCAATAGAGGGGAAATGGGCTGCATTCGGTCTGATATTGGCCGGCAACGAGGCAGCGGCACTATTGGGCCGTCGGCCATCGAGCCGTTCCAGGTGGCCATTCATGGGACCGAAAACCAGTCGTGTTGCGATCGGCGCGTTGCCCCAGGCTTCGGCGTACCTGCGGTAGGCCGGCCAAGGCAGGCGCTGCGCGTACAGATGCGCGATCCGTCGCCAGACGCTGCTCATGTCGCTTTCCCGACCATCGCCGAAGATCGAGTCCGGCGTGCCTGGCGGCGCGAAGAAATGGAGATAGCGGCCAACCGACCGCGGCCACACCGCGTCCAACATCTGCAACCCGGTTGTCAGTTCCAGGATGTCCCAATGACGCAGCGCCGCTTCGACATTCCAGCCGGCATAGGAGAGGCTATTGGCAAATCCGCCATCCTCGCCGCCCCAGGGACTATTGAGGGCGATGTAAGTCGGCAGAGCGGTGAGAAACCATTGCTGTGCCCGCGGCACTTCGCCGGCCAAAAGCGAGGCGATGGCCGAAATGGCGCCAGCGTGGCGGTAGCCATGCGAGTTGTACGGCATTTGCCGCAGCGGCCTGGCGCCATGGGCAATGTAATGATCGAAGATATCCTGGACCCGGACGACAATAATATCGATCAGCCGCCGGCGCTCGTCGTCGTCCCACTGGTCATAGGTAAGGTCCAGCACGCTGGCCAAGGTCAAAGCGATTTCACGCGAAATGGAATCGTGTGACCGCCGGCCGGTGCTGCCGCGGGGATCCCAGGATGCCAAGTTGCGAACCCGGCGCTTGGCTTCGTCCAGATAGCGCTGTTCGTTGCTGCCAATCCAGGCATAAGCGGCGAATCGCGCGGCGCCCGATTCACGGTAACCGGCACGTCCGATGGCTCGGCCTGCCCGTCGCCTCTCGTAGAAATCTTCGATGAAATAGGTTGGCGTGGGCGGCTCGTCATTGAGCGGCTTGCCGAGCAAATCGTATTCAACATGGCCCCGCAGGCGTTCGTACGCCTTTTCTCGCGCACCGGTCCTGATCGCTGCCAGCAGGTTCTGGCCGGCCTTGCCCGTAGGTAGCAGGCGCGGCCGCGGGCGCCGGCTGGCCCGGCCGAACAGTTTGCCAAAATCGGGCACGAGGAATTCGTGGGCCCTTTTGGCCACCGTGAATTGGCGCCATTTGCTCCATTCCGTCGCCTCGCCCGACTTCGGCCAACCCCGCAGGCGCCAGCCGTGATGGCCCGGCGACAGGGCGCGATCCAGGAACAGCCAGTTGTCCGCCGTCATCCGTCGTAATTCGCTGCCGTCCTGTAGCCGCAGGTGCAGTTCCCAAACCGCCATCGTCGCCTGAAAGCGCCAGCGAAAGACCGGCGGCGTTTGCTTGACGATGGCTCCGTTGCGGGGATGCGGCGGCACCGTGCGCTCCCCGCCGTCGGTCAGCCAATCGGACAACGGCCGTTCCGGGCCGATGCCGCGCAGCAATAGATAGGGGTCACCGGCGTCGGGCATCACGCCGTCCGTGGCCGCTCCGCTTGGTGGGGTCGTCAGCCCCAACAGCCAGATTACGCCGAGCAGCGCCACCATCCGGCGGACCCTCGAGGCAAGAAAGTAAGTCATGGCCGCGATCGCCATCCCAAATCGTCCGTGCTTGCGATTTAGGTAGTCGGTTTTGCCTCGCCCCGCAATGAATCCGGTGGCTCGCGCCACCGGTGCCGCCTTGTTCGCATGCTGGAAATCCACCGGCGTTTGGTGTAGGCGGTAGGCAGGCAAGGCGGCCCCCGGGAACTCGTATGACAGAACGTCCGGCATTGCTTCAACTTCTGGACGCTTTTCCGCGCACGCGCATCGCTTGTTTGGGCGATCTGATGCTCGATCGCTATGTCTATGGCACGGTGGAGCGGATCTCGGCCGAGGCGCCGATACCGATCGTCCGGGTGAACCGTCAGGCAAGCATGTTGGGCGGGGTCGGCAATGTCGCCCGCAACATCGCCTCGGCCGGCGGTTCGGCGACGCTGTTGGCGGCCGCCGGCGACGATGGCGCGGGCGGCGAATTGGCGGCGCTGGTCGCGGATAGCACCGCCATCGAGGCCCATCTGGCGGCCGAGCCCGGTCGCCCGACCACGGTGAAGACCCGCTATGTGGCGGCCGGCCAGCAGTTGCTGCGCGCGGACGGCGAAACCACCGTGGCGATCGCCCCGGCGACATCGACGGCGTTGGTCGAGCAGCTGCAACAATCGCTGACCGACGCCGACGTCCTGGTGCTGTCCGACTACGCCAAGGGCGTGCTGACCGACGATCTGTTGCGCGCGACCATCGACTGCGCCCAAAAGGCGGGCAAGCCCGTCGTCGCCGACCCGAAGCGGCAGGATTTTTCGGCCTATGCCGGCGTCGATTATCTCAAACCCAACCGGAGCGAGCTGGCGGCCGCCACCGGCCTGCCTTGTGACAGCGACGACGAGGTGACGCGGGCGGCGACCGAGGTGATCCAACAATGCCGGATTGGCGCGGTTCTGGTCAGCCGCTCGGAACAGGGCATCAGCCTGATCCCGGCGCGGGGCGATCCGGTGCATCTGCCGGTGCGGGCGCCCGAGGTGTTCGACGTGTCGGGCGCCGGCGACACCGTCGTCGCGGTCTTCGCCATGGCCCTGGCGGCCGGCGCCATGCCGGCCGATGCCGCGCACCTGGCCAATCTGGCCGCCGCCATCGTCGTCGGCAAGGTCGGCACGGCGGCGGTCGGCCGGGACGAGTTGGCGGCCGCCGTCCTGGCCGAGGAGGTTTCCTCCTCCGAGGACAAGATCGTCTCCGCCGACGCCGCCCTGGCCGACGTGGAACGCTGGAAAAGCCGCGGCCTGAAAGTGGGTTTCACCAACGGCTGTTTCGATTTACTGCATCCCGGCCACATTTCCCTGTTGCAGGAAGCCAAGGGCGGCTGCGATCGCCTGCTGGTGGCGATCAACAGCGACGCCTCGGCGCGCCGCCTGAAGGGTCCCGACCGGCCGGTGCAGAACGAGGCGGCGCGCGCCCTGGTCCTGGCCTCCCTGAGCGTCGTCGACCGGGTGCTGATTTTTGCCGACGCCACACCAATTCCGTTGCTGCAACGGCTGCGCCCGGATGTCCTGATCAAGGGCGGCGACTACGCCATCGACCAGGTGGTCGGCGGCGACATCGTGCAAGGCTACGGCGGCGCCGTGAAGCTGGCCGCCTTCCAGCCCGGCCATAGTTCCAGCAAGGTGATTTCCCGCATGGCCGACGGTGACCCGGACGATGCCGAAACCAAACAGGGTTCAGGTTGACGCCCTGATCGTGGGTGGTGGCGTGGCCGGGCTTTGGCTGCTCGACACGCTGCACCAGGCGGGCTATGCGGCCTGCCTGCTGACCGCGGGTGACTTGGGCGCGGGTCAGACGATCGCCTCCCAGGGGATCATTCACGGCGGCACTAAGTACACCTTGGGCTTGGGTCTGGAATCGGCGGTGACCGATCTGGCCGAGATGCCGGCGCGCTGGCGGGCCAGCCTCGACGGCGCCGAAGCGCCCGACCTGACGGCGGCCAGGCCGTTGGCCGACCGGATGCATTTCTGGGTACCGCCGCAGCGGGGCGGCAAATTGCTGGCCAAGGCATCCAGCAAGCTGATGCGCGGCGAAATGCGCCCGGTCGCCGCCGCCGAGCGGCCGGCGGGACTGGCCACCGTCAGGGGCGGCGAGATGTTCGCGTTGAACGAAATCGTCATCGACGTGCCGGCCGTGCTGGCCGCCTTCGCCGCCCGGCACGGCGACCGAATCCGGCAACTGCCGGCGGGGGAACAACTGGCGATGCAGGAAACGGCCGACGGCGTCAGCTGCGAAGCGGCCGGCGTTCAGATCTTCGCCCGGCGAGTCGTCTTCACCGCCGGCGCCGGCAACGAGGCTTTGTTGGCACGGGTCGGTTTGTCCGACATTCCCTGCCAGCGGCGACCACTGCATCAGGTTATCATCGGCGGCATGGCCACCGCCCTGTTCGCCCATTGCGTCGGCAAAAGCAGCAAGCCGCTGGCCACCATCACCAGCCATCCCGACGGCGCCGGCGGCCAATATTGGTACGTGGGCGGTTTATTGGCCGAAGACGGCGTGGCGCAGCAGCCGGCGGAGTTGATCGCGGCGGCGCGCCCGGAATTGTCGAGATTGCTGCCCAGCGTCGATTTCTCGGCCGCATCGTGGGCGACGTACCGGATCGACCGTTCGGAACATGGTGGCGGCGGCGGTCTGCGGCCGAGTTCGGCGGTCGCCCTCTCGCGCGGCGCCTACATCATCGGTTGGCCGACCAAGCTGGCGCTGGCGCCGCGTCTGGCCGAACAGATCCTGGAGTTGCTGCGCCAACAGCTGCCGTCGCCGACGGCCGCCGATCTGGATGGTTTGCGGGCCCTGCCCCGGCCGGCCATCGCCCAGCCGCCATGGCAGCAGGCGTTGGCATGGAACTGAGGCAACTCGGCGCCAATGGCCCCCAGGTCAGCGCGATCGGCCTGGGCACCACCAAGTTCGGGCGCAACGAGGGCGTGAAGTACCCGACCTCGTTCGCCCTGCCGTCCGAGGCGGCGTTGCGTGAACTGCTGGCGGTGGCGCGGGAGAACGGCATCAATCTGCTCGATACGGCGCCGGCCTACGGCAGCGCCGAGGAACGCATTGGCCGCCTGACCGAAGGCGATGGCGGCTGGGTCATCGCCACCAAGGCCGGCGAAACCTTCGCCGACGGCCGATCGCACTTCGATTTTTCGCCGGCGGCGATTGCCGACAGCATCGAAAACAGCCGGCGCCGACTGCGCCGGGACGTCCTGGACCTCGTCCTGTTGCATTCGTCCGGCGACGATCTGCCGATCCTGAACGACAGCGGCGCCATGGAGACCCTGCGCGAGCTCAAGGCGCGCGGCCGGATCGGCGCCATCGGCGCGTCCACCAAGACCGTCGAGGGCGGCCTTCGCGCGGTCGAGATCTGCGACGTCGTGATGGTGACCCTGAACGCCTCCGATCGCACGCAACTGCCGGTGATCCGGGCCGCCGAGCGGGCCGGCAAGGGCGTGTTGATCAAGAAACCATTGGACAGCGGTCATCAGGCGGCGGCGGACAATACCTTGGGCGAATTGGTCGGCGAGCAGGGTGTGACCGCCGTCATAGTTGGTACCATCAATCACCGTCACATTGTTGAAAACTGCGCCGCCGTCGAACGGGCGCGGACATAGGGACAGGGTGGAACAAGGCGTGAGCGAACAGGCAAGCCGCTCCGACCTGGTCGGCCGCATCGGCTGGCTGGCCAATCGGCTGGCCTCGATGAGTCCGTCGGAAATCGCTTTTCGCATGGGCGAGCAGGTCAAGCGGGAGGTCTCGCGCCGCCACCGGCCGAATTTCGCGGCCATGCTGGCCGGTGCTATCGATGACATCCCCCGGCTGCCCGGCCTGGCCGATGGCCTCGCGGACATCGCCGATGACGGATTACGAGGTCAATGGCGGCATCTCACCGAGGAGATGGCGCAAGGCCGATATGTCGCCCTGGGCGTCACCTGGCCGGGGCAGCCCGGCCTGCCGGACTGGCATCTCGATCCTGTCACCGGCCGGCGCTGGCCGAACGACGTCTATTGCTACGACATCGCCTACCGGCACAACGCCGAGATGGGCGACGTCAAATACGTCTGGGAGCTGAACCGGCTGCAATACCTGCAGCCGATGGCGGCCCTGGCGGCGCTCGACGACGACGACGATCTGGCCATCGAGGTGGTCCGGCACCTCGAATCCTGGCTGGCCGCCAATCCGCCGTACCAAGGCATCAACTGGTCGTCGGGCATCGAACTGGCCCTGCGGGTGGTCAGCCTGCTGGTGGTGTCGAGTTTGATCGGCCAGCGCGCCTTTGGGGAAGCCTTCCAGCACCGCCTGCACCAGACCCTGGCCGCCCATGGCTTTTGGCTGCACCGCTATCCCTCGCGGTTTTCCTCGGCCAACAATCACCTCATCACCGAAGGCGGCGCCTTGTATTTGCTGGGTCGGCTGGTACCGGCCCTCCGCTCGGCCGGAAGATGGGCCGCCGAGGGCAAACGGATTCTGGAACGGGAACTGCTTCGGCAATTCCATGACGATGGCGTCGGCGCCGAACAATCCCCCACTTACGCGGCCTTCTCCCTGGAATGGCTCCTGCTCTGCGCCGTGGTCGGCGAACGCACCGGCTATCCTTGGTCGGAAACCGCTTGGCGGCGCATTGGCAAGGCCGGCCAATGCCTGCGCGCGATGACCGATGCCAATGGCAATCAACCCCGCATCGGCGACGACGACGAGGGCCGGGTGCTGTGTTCGGACCTGGAAACCGGGGCCTACGTCAACACGATCATGGGCTGCATCGCGTTGGCCACCAAGAAGCCGGACCTTGCACCTCCCGTGGTGTCGCCGCACCTGGCCCACGCCGCTTTCGGCCGCCCGGACCCGGCCGCCCGGCCCGGTTTCGAGTTCCGCCATTTCGATCAAGGCGGCTACACGGCGGTGCGGGAGTGGTGCGGAGGCGAGGAGTGCCTATGGGTGATCGATCACGGCCCATTGGGATATCTTTCAATCGCCGCCCACGGCCACGCCGACAGCCTGGCGGTCTGGCTGCACCTGAATGGCCGGCCGGTGCTGGTGGACGGCGGCACCTATCTCTACCATTCCGGCGCTGATTGGCGCGAACATTTCCGCGGCACCATCGCCCATAACACTTTGTCCATCGGCGGCGCCAATTCGAGCATCACTTCCGGCCCGTTCAACTGGTCGCACAAGGCGGAATGCCGGGTCTTGCGCCTGCGCGAGAGGCCCGAGGACTGGCTGATCGAGGCCGAGCATGACGGCTTTTTCGAACGCTATGGCTTCCGTCACCGCCGCCGGCTCGAACGGGCGGCGGCAGGCTCGGTGCAGATCGTCGACAGCCTGTATGGCAGCGGCAGCGAAGTACCGGTGGAGATCGGTTTTCTGTTGGCGCCGGATCTGACCGTCACCAACACCTCCACCGGCTGGATGGTCGCCGATGCGCAAAGGCGCCTGTTGACAATCAGCCATCGGGGGCCGTTGCAGAGTTGGGTCGAATCCGGTCTCGACAAGCCGAAACGGGGCTGGCATTCACAGGCTTTCGGACAGAAAGTCGCGGTTCAGCGCTTGGTGTTCGCGGGCAAGATGGGCGCCGAACAGAGTGCGGCCTTCGCGCTGGCGACGCGGTTCGACTAGGATAGACCCCCGGCGCTGGAAACTAAGGCGGGATCCACATGAGAATCAGTATTTTCGGGCTGGGCTATGTCGGTGCCGTGTCGGCGGCATGCCTCGCCAAGAACGGTCACCGGGTGGTCGGCGTCGATCCCAATCCAACCAAGGTCGAACTGATCAACGACGGACACACCCCGGTGATCGAGAAGGACGTCGGCGAACTGATCGCCGCGGCGGTGCGCGACGGTGCGCTCGAGGCGATCGGGGACGGCGCCAAGGCGGTGGCCGAGACCGAAATGTCGCTGGTTTGCGTCGGCACCCCCAGCCGGCCGAACGGCAGCCTGGACCTGCAATATGTCGAGCGGGTGGCGACCGAGATCGGCGCGGCGATCGCCGCCAAGGACGACCGCCACCTGGTGGTGATCCGCAGCACCATCCTGCCGGGCACCATGCGCGAGGTAGTGATCCCGGCCCTTGAGGCCGCCACCGGCGGCGAGGCCGGCGTCGATTTCGGTGTCTGCAACAACCCCGAATTCCTGCGCGAAGGCTCGGCGGTTTATGATTTCTTCAACCCGCCGAAAACGGTGATCGGCGAAAGCGACGAGACAAGCGGCGACCTGCTGGCCAGCCTTTACAGCGACCTGGACGCGCCGCTGATCCGCACCGCCATCGAAGTGGCCGAGATGGTCAAGTACGCCGACAACGCCTGGCATGGCCTGAAGGTCGGCTTCGGCAACGAGATCGGCATCATCTGCAAGGCCCTGGGCATCGATTCCCATCGGGTCATGGACATCTTCTGCCAGGACCAAAAGCTCAACCTGTCGCCCTATTATCTCAAGCCCGGCTTCGCCTTCGGCGGTTCCTGCCTGCCCAAGGATCTGCGGGCCTTGACCTACCGGGCCCGTGCCCTTGACCTGGAGGTGCCGATCCTGAGCAGCGTGCTGTCGTCCAACCGCATGCATATCGAACGGGGCCTGAACCTGATCATGGGGCAAGGCAACACCAATATCGGCATCCTCGGTTTCAGCTTCAAGCCCGGCACCGACGACCTTCGCGAAAGCCCGATCGTCGAGGTTATCGAGGGCCTGATCGGCAAGGGCCATGAGTTGCGCATCTACGACCGCAACGTCTCGCTGGCCCGGCTGACCGGCGCCAATCGCGACTATATCGTCAACCGGATCCCGCATATTTCGCGGCTGATGGTCGACAGCATCGACGAGGTGCTGGCCCACGGCGACACCCTGGTCGTCGGCAACGGCGATGCTGAATTCGACGGCATCCTGGACCGGTTGCGGGACGGCCAGGTACTGGTCGACCTGGCCCGCGTCTCCGACTCCACCAGCATCCCGGGCCGCTATGACGGCATCTGCTGGTAGTCAGGACGTTGCCGCCGGCGGCGGGCAGCCGCTGGCCGGACGGCGGGTCCTGATCGTCGTCGAGAACCTGCCCTCGCCGTTCGATCGCCGGGTCTGGCAGGAATCCTGCGCCTTGCGGGACGCCGGCGCCGAAGTGTCGATCATCTGCCCGACCGGCAAGGGCTATGAAGGCAAGTACGAGGTCATCGACGGCATCCATATCTTCCGTCATAACCTGCCGCTCGATGCCAGCGGGCCGCTGGGCTACTTGCTGGAATACGGTGCCGCCTTGTTCTGGGAATTCTGGCTGACCTGGAAAGTGCTGTTCAGGCGGGGCTTCGACGTCATGCACGCCTGCAACCCGCCGGACAACATCTTCCTGGTCGGCGGCTTCTTCAAGCTGCTGCTGGGCAAGAAATTCCTGTTCGACCACCATGACATCAACCCCGAGCTCTACGAGGCGAAGTTCGCCCGCCGGGATATCCTGTACAAGGTGATGCTGCTGTGGGAGCGCTGGACCTTCCGCACCGCCGACATCTCCATCGCCACCAACGAAAGCTATCGCCGCATCGCCATCGAACGGGGCGGCATGGATCCCAACAAGGTGTTCGTGGTGCGCAGCGGCCCCAGCCTGGAGCGGCTGCGCATCCTGCCGCCGCAACCGGAACTGCGCCGCGGCCGCCGCTATCTGGTCGGCTACGTCGGCGTGATGGGCGAACAGGAGGGCCTGGACTATCTGCTGGACGCGGCGCGCCACATCATCCAGGTGATGGACCGGCAGGACATCCACTTCGGCCTGGTCGGTGGCGGCCCGAAGCTGGCCGAACTGCAACGCCGGGCCGAGGAGCTTGGCATCGCCGACTACGTCACCTTCACCGGCCGGGTGCCGGACGATGAGTTGCTGGCGATGCTGAACACCGCCGATGTCTGCGTGAACGCCGACGAGTTCAACGAGATGAACGACAAATCCACCATGAACAAGATCATGGAATACATGGCGCTCGGCAAACCGATCGTGCAATTCGATCTGACCGAGGGGCGGGTCTCGGCCGAGGGGGCTTCGGTCTACGCCAAACCCAACGATGCGGTCGACATGGCGGAACAGATCGTCGCTCTGTTGGCGGACCCGGACCGCCGCGCCCGCATGGGCGAGATCGGCCGGGCGCGGGTGGTCGAGGTGCTGTCCTGGGACCACGAGGTACCGAAGCTGCTCGCCGCCTATCGGGCGCTATGGGTCTAACGGTCTCGGCGCTGGGGAATCGCTGGCTGCGGGGCCCGGCGGTGCCGAGGTTGCTGGTGGCGCTGACATTGGCGGTCCTGACCGTCGGTTTGTTCGCCGGCGTGCAGCGTTTCGATGTCGCCGAGCCGCAGCTTCTGAACAACGGCGATTTCGCCGCCGCTTTCGCCGGCTGGGAAGTCTTGGGCGAAGAGACCGCGACGACGATCGAGCAAGGCACGTTGACCATCATCGCCCCCGACAACAGGGCGACGCGCGGAGTGCGCCAGACCATCGAAAGATCACCGGCCATGCAGCACCTCATGCTGTCGGCGGCGATACGCCACGAATCGGTGACCAAAGGCGACCGGCCATGGCAGGCCATGCGGCTGTTGCTGGTGCCGCGGGACAAAACCGGGCGAAAGATGTGGGAGCTGCCGCATGTGGCCGCGCAAACCGCCGGCGACGCTGGGTGGCACAGCGTCGGGACGGTCTTCCGGTTCGGCTCCCAAGTCGCCTCGATGGAAGTATCGGCCGTGCTCAATCAGGTTGCCGGAACATACCAGCTTCGCGACCTGACCTTGCAGGTGTTGACGGAGCGACCCGTTTTCACGGCCGGCCGCTACCTCGTCACCGGGCTGTGCCTGGTGGCGCTTCCCTGGCTGCTTTGGCCGCTACTGACCGCCGGCCGCCGCCGCCATTGGCGCGCGGCGGTGGCGCTGATGGCGGTGGTGATCCTGGTCGGCACCCAATTGCCGCACTCGGTCAAGAACCTGGGCCGCGACGTCATAGAGGAGTTGGTCGAATTGTGGCCGGACGCCCCCGCGCCGGCCTCCAGCCCCAAGGCCGGTCCCGGCCCCGAGCAGAAGCGCGCCGCCCGCAACATCGCCATCGGCGAAGCCTGGTGGGCCGGCCATGGCGTCGGCCACGTGGCCCTGTTCGCCCTGCTGGCCGGCCTGACCGCCGGTACCTGGCGACGGCGGCCGTGGTGGCTGCTGGCGGGCTATCTGGTCGCTTTCGCCCTGGTCGCCGAAGTGCTGCAACTGCTGTCGATGGATCGCACCGCCATGCCGAAGGACGCCGGCCTCAATCTGGCGGGCGTTGCCGCCGGCCTGTCGGCCGGCGTCCTGTTGCGCCAAAGCTGGCCGCGCCGACCTAGGGACCCGGATCCTCCAACCGCCTGAGCCGCTTGGCCGCCGTGCGGGCGAAGCGCAGGGTCACCTCGCGCCGGCGGCTGGCATGCAGGGGCGTCTCGCTCTTTGGCGCCGGCCGCACGATATCGGCGGAATAGGGATCGGCCAGGATCAGGCCCGGCTCGGCCGGCAGCACCTCGGTCGGAAAATCCAGCGGCACCGCGAAATAGAACAGATCGCAAAAGTCCAGGTATTCCGGCCATTTCTGATCAGACCGGAAATCCGCCAGGCTGCTTTTGATTTCGACGATGGCGATGCGCCCCTTGCGGTCGATGCCGGCGATGTCGGCCCGCCGGCCCGAGCGCAGGGTGAATTCGGTCAGGCTGTGATAGCCCAGGTGACCGAGCATGCGGGAGACGCCGCGCGCCAGCAGCAGGGCGGTTTCGTCCCTGGGCGCGGCCACGGCGACGCTTAGTCCCTGGGCGTCAGGTAGCGCGGATTGGCCAACTGCACCTTGTCCTGCACCGTACGCCGTAAATGTTCCAGCAACGCGCCGCCGTCACCGATCGCCTCGCCGGCACGGATGCGCCGGGAGAGATCCCGGTTCAATTCCTCCAAATCGCCGTCGCGGCCCAACAGATCCCGCAACCGCTCGGCCTCGGCCTGGTCCATGGCGCCGCCCTCGGCCAGGGTGCGCTCGACGATCGCCAGGGCGTTGGCGGCGACCCGGGCGTGAAAGGCCAGTTGCCCCTCGACGTTGGGGCCGACGTGGTCGGTGAGGAATTCACGCACCGCTTCCACCAGTTCGGCGGCGGTCGGTCGGTCGGTCGGCATGGCGGTTCCTTTCGTGCCACCTCTGATCCAGGCGGCGTCAATCCAGCAGTTCCAACAGATCGTACTCGGTTTCGGCGGCCCGGCGGCCGATGGTGGCGGTCTCGATGGTGCGCTGACTGCCGGTGAGGAAGGAGAAGGCGTTGATCACGCAGACCACGCCCCAGCGCATGCAGCCGAAGACCTCCCAGAAACGCAGGTTTTCCACCGTGAAGGGCGCCCCGCCGCCGGCCTGGTAGCCGGCCAGCAACTCGTCGACCTCGCCGAAGCCGCCAACCGGCTTGCCGACGTGGCCATAGCGCCAGGATTTGATGCAGATCCAGCCGAGATCGCTGAACGGATTGCCCAGATGCCCCAATTCCCAGTCAAGCACCGCCCGCAGGCCGTCCGGGCCGACCACGAAATTGCCGTTGCGATAATCGCCGTGGGCCAGGGTATGCCCGTCGCCGGCCAGTGCCTGCCGCTCCTCCAGCCAGTGCAGGGCATATTCGAAACCGGCGTGGGCATGCTCGAAGGAATCCAGGATGTCGCGGTAGAGCTGCAACTCCTCGTCCACCCGCAGGCTGTTCAACGGCGGCAGCCGATCGATCGGTATACCATGCAGCCGGGCCGCCGCCTGGCCGCATTGGAACGCCAGCTTGGGCCGCGCCTCGGCATAGGCATCCTCGCGCAGAATGCGCCGGCCCAGGGTCTCCCCTTCCAGGCGCTGCATGACGAACCCGGCCGTGGTCCGCGGATCGGCGGCCAGGAAGAAATGCACCCGAGGCACCGGCACGCCGACTTCGCCGGCCAGTTCCAGCAGCCTTCCCTCGGTCCAGCGATCGACGCCGAGGACCGAGGCGACGCCGGTCGGCCCATCGGTCACCTCGTCACTGGGCGGATCACGTTTCAGGATCAGCGGCAGGCGGCCGCCGTCCGGGATCGCCGCGTCGAACGACCAGGTCTCGCGGCTGGCCCCGCCCGACAGTTTGACCAGGCCTTCGATTTCGGTGCCGTCGCCGAAATGCTCGATGGCCGCCTCGTGCAACGCCGAACGCAGCTCGTCCTCGATCGACTTCATTGCCGGTTGTTCAGCCTTCGCCATGATCGCCGTGACCTATCAATCCACCAGTTGCAACAGATCGTGTTCGGTCTCGGCCGCCCGCCTGCCGATCGCCGCCTTCTCCACCGACCGCTGCGGGCCGATGATGTGGGTGAAGGCCATCATCACGCAGATCACGCCCCAGCGCAGACTGCCGAAAACCTCCCAGAAATGCACCGCCCGGGGGTCGACGCGACCGCCGCCGCCGGCCTCGTAGCCCTCGAGCATGTCCTCGATCTCGCCGAAGCCGCCGACCGGTTTCTTGAAATGGCCATAGCGCCAGGAGCGGATGCAGATCCAGCCGAGGTCGCTGAACGGGTTGCCGATGTGGCTGGATTCCCAGTCCAGCACCGCCCGCAGGCCGTCGCCGCCGACGATGATGTTGCCGTTGCGGAAATCGCCGTGCACCAGGGTCTGCCGGTCGCCGGCCAGTTCCAGCCGCTCCTCCAGCCAGCGCAGACCGTATTCGAAACCGGCATGGGCGTGGTCAAGGTTGTCCAGGATACCGCGTTGATGGGCCAGCGCCCCGCCGACATCCATGATCGAAAGCGGCGGCAGCCGGCCGGCCGGAATGCCGTGCAGGCGGGCCGCCGCCTGGCCGCATTGAAAGGCCAGTTTCGGCCGCGCCTCGGCATAGGCCTCCTCGCGCAGGATACGCCGGCCCAGGGTCTCCCCCTCGACCCGCTGCATGACGAAACCGGCGGTGGTCCGCCCGTCGGCGGCGAGATAGAACGGCACCCGCGGCTCCGGCACCCCGGCCTCGCCGGCCAGTTCGACCAGCCGACCCTCGGTCCAGCGGTCGACGCCGTGGCGACTGTCGACGCCGGCATAGGTCTGCTCGCCCGTCTGGTCCGCGGGATCGCGCTTCAGGATCAGCGGCTCACGGCCACCGTCGGGGGTCACCGCGTCGAACGACCAGGTTTCCCGGCTGGCGCCGCCCGACAGGCGGACCAGGCCGTCGATCCGGGTGCCGTCGCCATAATGTTCGGCCGCCACCTCCGCCAGCACCGCCTGCAGCCGCGCGGCCGGAGATTCCGCCTTGTCCTTTGCCGTCTCCGCCGTCATGTTTCGCCGACACCGTGATACGCCTGAGCGCGAAACGATAGATGGGGAGGCGGGGTGATGGCAAATCCCACCGACGACGACTTGGACCCCCGACTTTTGCGACTGTCCGAACAGGACAACATCGCCGTGCTGATCGCGCCGCTGCGGGCCGGCGAGCGGTTGCGCCTGGCCGGGCGGGAGCATGCGATCGCCGCCGATATCGGCCTGGGGCACAAGCTGGCCCTGCGGCCGCTGCGCGACGGCGAGACGATCTACAAGTACGGCGCGCCGATCGGTTCGGCCAGCGCCGATATCACCGTCGCCGAACACGTGCACGTCCACAACATGAAGAGCGACTACATCCCCAACTATTCCGACGACGACCCCTACGCGGCGGAGGATGGGGCATGATCCAGGGCTTCCCCCGCGCCGACGGCCGCAAGGGCATCCGCAACGCCGTCGTCGTCGCCTATCTGGTCGAATGCGCCCACCACGTCGCCCACCGGATCGCCCAGCCGTTCCAGGACCAGGGCGCCCAGGTGATCGGCTTCGCGGGCTGTTTCCCCAATGCCTATGCCGACCGCATGCTGCGCGCCCTGACCACCCACCCGAACGTCGGCGCCGTGCTGTTGGTCTCGCTGGGTTGCGAGAGCTTCGATCGCCGTGGCCTGCGCGAGCATATCCAGGCCTCCGGGCGGCCGGTCGAACTGCTGGTGATCCAGCAGAAAGGCGGCACCCGCGCCACGATAGACGCCGGCCGGGCCTGGCTGGCGGCGACGTTGCCCGGCTTGGCCGATGCGCCGCGGGTCGCCATGGCGCCGGAGGAGCTGGTGGTCGGCACCATTTGCGGCGGTTCGGACGCCACCAGCGGCATCGCCGCCAACCCGGCCATGGGCCGTGCCTTCGATCTGCTGGTGGCGGACGGTGCCGCCTGCATCTTCGAGGAGACCGGCGAGTTGATCGGCTGCGAGAGCTACATGGCCCGCCGCGCCGCCACCCCGGAACTGGGCCAGGCGATCGTCGACAGCGTGGCCAAGGCGCACCGCTACTACGCCACCCTGGGTCACGCCAGCATCTCTCCCGGCAACGCCGAGGGCGGCCTGACGACGATCGAGGAGAAGTCGATGGGCGCCTACGCCAAATCGGGCAACTCGCCGATCGTCGGGCTGTTGAAACCCACCGACCGGCCGCCCGGCGGCGGGCTGTACCTGCTCGACATGGTGCCGGACGGCGACGTGCGCTTCGGGTTTCCCTCGATCAACGACACCGAGGAAATCGGCGAGCTGATCGCCTGCGGCGCCCATCTGGTGCTGTTCTCCACCGGTCGCGGTTCGGTCGTCGGCTCGGCCGTCTCGCCGGTGATCAAGGTCTGCGGCAATCCGGAAACCTACCAGCGATTGGCCGACGACATGGACGTGGACGCCGGCCGGATCCTGCAGGGCAGGGCCGACCTCGACCAAGTGGGGCGGGAGATCCGCGACCTTGTCCTGGCCGTGGCGGCGGGTGCCCGGACCCGCTCGGAAGCCCTCGGCCACCAGGAATTCTACCTGAAGTACAAACGCTTCGAGCCGGCCGGCCCGGCCTGCCTGCCCACCGCCGCCTAGACGATCAGCCTAAGCCAAGTCGTTCAGCACTTCGTCGGGGTGGTCCGCCGGCACCACGGTGGCGTAGACCTTGGCGATCCTGCCCTCGGTGTCGATCAGGTAGCTGATGCGGGCCGGATAGGGTTTGTCCTCCTGCATCGCGCCGTAGGCCTCGCCGGCCTCGCGATCGGGATCGCTCAGCAGGTCATAGGGGAAGCCGAATTTCTCCTGAAACGCCCGGTTTTCCTCCGGCGTGTCGAAAGAGGCGCCCAGCACCACCGCGTTCCTTGCCGTGAAGTCTTGGATTCTGTCACGGAACCCTTTGCCTTCGACGGTTCAACCGGGGGTGTCGGCCTTCGGATACCACCACAGCACGACCTGATGGCCGCGGAATTGTTCCAGGGTCGTCGTTACGCCCTGTTGGTTGCGCAGGGAAAAGGCCGGAGCCGTATCCCCCACATTCAATAACGCCATGTTCCGTACTCCCCATCCATGGTCTTGGTGATCACAACATCTCGGCGCATTGCGCCAAGGCGGCATCGGCCGCCTGGCGATAGGCGGCTTCCTCGCTATCGCCGCCACCGGGCGCGGCGCCACCGGCGCCGAAGGAAAACGCCACGCCGTCGCTGCTGCCGGATACACGGCCGCCCGACGGCGCGCCGATCCTGGCCCGGCCGAACTGGCTTTTCGCCACGGCCTCCTCGCCCTGGCCGACGAACAGCTTGCCCAGCACGATGACCTCGTCGCCGTCGCGCCGCCGTTCGGCAACCTCGAACCGCCACTCCTCGCCATACCGGGCATCCAGCCGCGCCGACACCGGCGAGCGCTCGGGCGCGGCCGCCGGCGGTGGCACGGCCGGAGGCGCCGGCGCCGGATTGGCCATCGGAGCCGGCCGGCCGGAGCCGCCGTACAGGGCATCCAAGCGCTGCCGGTTTCGGTCCAGCATGGCATCAAAGGCGGAAGAAAGTTCCGATCGGCGGTCGCCGGCCACTGTTACCGTCCCTAGCTGCCCGAAGCCCGGGCGCCGCGGCCCTGGTTCCACCAGTTGTCGAAATCATCGCGCGCCTGGTCGCCGAAGCCGCTGGTGATCAGCGCGCGCAGATAGTCCAGCGCCTCGCTGACCGGCACCACGTCG
Source organism: Alphaproteobacteria bacterium (assembly GCA_030746635.1). Taxonomy (GTDB): domain Bacteria; phylum Pseudomonadota; class Alphaproteobacteria; genus JASLMH01. Next base: position 20,502 of record JASLMH010000014.1, read on the forward strand.
CCGTATTTGGCGTCGATGTCGAACAGGTTGGCCTCGTGCGGCCCCTGGGCCCGGTCGCCGACGCCCTCGCGTACCACCACCGTGTGATAGCCGTTCTGCAGCGAATCGATGGCCGAGGCACGGATGCAGCCGGATGTGGTGCAGCCGGTCATGATGATGGTATCGACGCCCCGCGACCGCAAATAGTGGTCCAGGTCGGTGCCGAAGAACGAAGAGGCGTATTTCTTGCTGACGATGTGCTCGCCGCTTTGGGGGGCAATGCGCGCATCGACACCGCACATGCCGGAGCCCTTGCGCAACACCCCCAGGGAGGGAACTTTCTTGGCGAACAGGCCGGCGTCGCTCATGTCCTGTTCGTATTCGATCACCGTGTAGACGATCGGCAGGCCGGCCTTGCGGAAGGCGGCCTGCAGGTCGGCGGTGACCTCCAGTTCCTTGGAAAAATCGCCGCCCAGGGGCGAGGTCGGGTCGGTGAACCCGACGATGAAGTCGACCACCAGCAAGGCCGGCTTGGCGCCGTAGCCGGAGCGGTTGCCGAAACCCTTGCTTTCATAGTCGGCACGAGTGCTCTGTTCCCAATCCGCCATGTAGCGTCTCCCCATCCATGGAGGCGGCGATCCACCGGCGCGCCCAGGGAGATGAAATAACATTTACCCCCACGGCCCGCAAACCTGAAGCGACAGCGTCAATCCCGGTCCGCCGCCGGTTCCGTCGAATTCGGCGACCGCGTCCATCGTCCCAACTGTAGTGATCGAATGTCGATACAACCAAAAAAGTAACACCAAAGTTACCCGGCATTAGTGGCGAGTTAACCCGGGCCGCGCACCCTGTGGAGCAGCGGCGGACGCCGTCGTGCGTATCCGAATTTCGGACCAGTTCCAGCAGTTTTCTTTGCGTTGTCAGCCACCTCCCCAAGGAAGGCTTGCGGTGGCTGCAATCCAAGTGCCACCAAGCAGGCCAACAATCCGTGCAACCCGTACGCGGCCAAGAACTCCTGCAATCTCTGCGTGGCGCAAAACGCCTGCAACCTCTGTAGTCCCTGCGGCGCCGAACCGCCGCTGCTGACCGAGGCGGAGGCAGCAGATGCGCATATGAGAGCCTCTCCCTGGTGGTCGAATTCGCCACCGAGGAAGGCTTCAATTTTCGCGAAGACGCCGCCGCGACGGCGGCACGTACCCTTTGGATCCAAATCGGCGGATCGTTGCTGGCATTGGCCATCGGCATCGTCATCGCCGTGCTGCCGGCCCGCTTCCAGGCCCAGCCGTTGAACGCCATATCCACCCGCATGGTCGACCTGACCAAGGGTGACTTCGATACCGTCACGTCGGCCAGGCCGCGACCGGCACCCAGGAGGTTCGCCAGGCGATCGACGACGTCGTGGCGGCCGCCAGTGAAACCAGCCATGGTGCCAACGAGGTCCTCGGCGCCGCCGACGATCTGTTGCGGCAATCGTCCGACCTGGACGCCCAAGCTGAGCGCTTCCTGGGCCAGATCAAGGCCGTCTGACGCCGGACCGTTCGTCGAGTGGCGTTACCACAGCCACCACGAGTGTTACTATGGGCGCTCGCGGGCGTGTATTGAGGGATGTCACGCCGAAAGGGAGCAGGCGTCATGACCCAATTCGTAGCCCTGGCATATGCCGAAAACCGTCAGATCGCGACCATCACCTTGACCCGGGCGGAGCGCAAGAACGCCCTCTCGCTGGCCCTGCGGGACCAGTTCACCGAGGCGCTGGCCGAACTGGCGGCCGACGAGGGTTTGAAGGCGGTGATCCTGACCGGCGACGGCAACGTTTTTTCCGCCGGCTTCGATCTCGACGAATTCAAACGGGCGGCCGAGGACAAGGAATTCGAGACCGCGTTGTGGGCCTCCTCCGACCGCTTCCTGCGCGCCCATCTGGAATTTCCCCTGCCCATGATCGCCGCCCTGAACGGCCCGGCCATCGCCGGCGGTTTCGATCTGGCGGTGATGTGCGATATCCGGATCGCCGTGCCCCAATGCTTTTTCAGCCACCCGGAAATCGCCTTCGGCGATGTCACCTATGGACCCCTGCACGACATCGTCGGCGGCGCCGTGGCCCGCGATCTGTGCCTGACCGGGCGCCGGGTCGCGGCGGACGAGGCGCTGTCCCTGCGTCTGGTCAGCCGCATCGTGCCGGCCGGGGATTTGTTGGCGGAGGCGATGCTCACCGCCCAGGCCGTGGCCCGGTCGCCGCGTGAAGTCATTCTGCGCACCAAGGCCAAGGCTCGCCGCCGGGCGGCGATCTCTTTCGGGGATACGGCGGGACTATAGGGCGCGGCGACCCGGTCGGCGCCGGATGAACAACGACCCGCACAACGGTACGCGGTCGGCGCCGGGCCGGCGCGGCGACCCGGCCTCGCCGGCCGATTTTCATCCGGCGACGGGCCCCGCCGCCGAGGACGACGCCGAGGCGATCGAGCGCGCGGTGATGCGGGAGCAGGTCCGGTCGCTGTTCGGCTCTCTTTGGATCAGCATGTCGGTGGTGCCCATCGTGGTCGTGGTCATCGTCCATACGCTTTGGCCGGGCGTGTCGCACACGGCCCTACTCGTCTGGGGCGGCGTGATCGTCGTCCTGGCCGTGATCCGCTGGTGGCAATGGGACTTTTACCGAAGATCCGATCCGGAAACCCTGGATCCGGAACATTGGCGCCGCTTCTTCGTCATTGGCTCGACCATACATTCGGCCGCCGTCGGTTCGGCCAGTTTGGTGGTCTTTCCAGCCGATGACGTGGTCCTGCAGGCATTGCTGGCGGTGGTCATGGTGGGCGTGGCCTCGGGCGGCGTACTGACCTTGCTGGCTCACCTGCCGTCCGCCGCCCTGCACACCATCGTGGTGCTGGGGCCGCTGGCCTGGCGCTTTCTGTTGACGCCCGCCTTTCCGGCGACCTACGCCGGCCTGACCGTGATCTATATCGCCATGCTGATTTTCGTGGCGCGCGACGTCAACGGCATTCTGATCCGTTCGCTGCGCGGCCGGATCGAACGGGGGCGTCTGGCCGACACGCTGGCCATCGCGACCCGGGAAGCGGAGGCGGCCAACCATGCCAAGTCGCTGTTTCTCGCCAATATGAGCCACGAGTTGCGCACGCCCCTGAACGCCATCCTCGGTTTCGCGCAGGTGATCAAGGTGCAGTATTTCGGCCCCGACGCCCAGGACAAATACGTCGAATACGCGGCCGATATCGAACGCGGCGGCCAACACCTCCTCAACATCATCGACGACATCCTCGATCTGTCGAAGATCGAGGCCGGCAAGATGACGCTGGAGGAAACCGAGGTCGACATCGCCGAGGTCGTCGACGAGTGCATCAGCATGGTATCGGTCCGGGCCCAGGGCGCCAGCCTGAAGCTGGATCGCCATCTGGCCGCGGGGCTGCCGATGGTCCTGGCCGACCGCCGGGCGCTGAAACAGATCCTGCTCAACCTGATCGGCAACGCCATCAAATTCACCCCGCCGGGGGGCCGTATCACCGTCGCCCTGTCGCGGCGGGACGACGGCGAGTTGGAGCTGTCCGTCAGCGACACCGGTATCGGCATCGCCGCCGAGCAGATCGACTTGATCTTCATGCCCTTCAATCAAGCCGACGTAAGCTGGTCGCGCAGGATCCAGGGCACCGGCCTGGGCCTGCCCTTGACCCGCGAACTCGTCGAACTGCATGGCGGCCGCATCGAGCTGGACAGCGTCGTCGACGTCGGCACCACCGTCACCATCACCCTGCCGGCGGCACGGTTGCTCGACTGACGGCCAATACCATTGGTCAGCCGCCCGAACGGCCAGGCATGCCATCTTGGTAGCCTGGACGATGGTCGATTCCGCGCTATGCTGGCGGCGGCTTTGGCGGTCTTTCGAGGACGGAAGGAAAGGCATCATGGATCTGGTTTTCAGCCCGGACGAGTTGGCGTTTCGCGACGAGGTGAAGGATTTCCTGGCGACTAAACTGCCCGAGCAGATCCGCCTGCGGACCCGGCTGGCGCCCTCGTACGTGGCCAGCGAGGACACTGTTGCCTGGCAGAAAATCCTCTATGCCCAGGGCTGGGGCGCTCCCAACTGGCCGGTGGAACACGGCGGCACCGGTTGGAACGCGGTGCAGAAGTACATCTACGACGCCGAGTATCAGGCCGCCGACTGCCCGCGGCAAAGTCCGTTCGGCATCGCCATGGTGGCGCCGGTGATCTACACCTTCGGCAGCGAGGACCAGAAGGCACAGCATCTGGGCCCGATCATTTCCGGCAATGCCCTTTGGTGCCAGGGCTATTCCGAACCGGGTTCCGGCTCGGACCTGGCCTCGTTGCAGACCCGGGCGGTGCGGGACGGCGAGGACTACCTGGTCAACGGCCACAAGATCTGGACCTCGCATGCCCATCATGCCGATTGGATGTTCTGCCTGGTGCGCACCGACCCCGAGGCCAAGCCGCAACGGGGCATTTCCTTCCTGCTGATCGACATGACCACGCCCGGCATCACCGTCAAGCCGATCATATCCATGGACGGCCACCACTACCTGAACGAGGTGTTCCTCGACAACGTGCGGGTGCCGGCCACCAACCGCATCGCCGAGGAGAACAAGGGCTGGACCTATGCCAAGTTCCTGCTGGGCCACGAGCGCACCGGCATCGCCGGCGTCGGCAAGTCCAAACGCAAGATCGAGCGGCTGAAGGACGTCGCCGGCACCGAACGGAACGACGGCCGGGCGCTGCTGGAAGATGCGACGTTCCGAGCCCGGATCGGCCGGGCCGAGGTGGCGCTGCGGGCCCTGGAGTACACCAGCCTGCGGATCATGGCCCGGGAGAGCGCCGGCCAGGGCCCGGGCCCCGAGGCCTCGACCCTGAAGATCAGCGGCACCGAGATCGAGCAGACCCTGAACGAGCTGCTGATCGAGGCCATGGCCTATTACGCCGCGCCCTATCCCGCCGACGCCCTGGATCCGGAACGCAACGAGCCGCCGATCGGCCCCGATCACGGCGTCGGCCTGATGCAGGAGCACCTGCTCCGCCGGGCGGCGACGATCTACGGCGGCTCGAACGAAATCCAGCGCGGCATCATCGCCAAGGCGGTATTGGAGCTGTAGCGCAGGCCGAGCGCCATCGCCACCAGAGCCAGCACGAACAGGTCGAACATCGGCGGCGCGGCAATGGCCGTACTGACCCGGGATTCCAGGGTCAGGGTCTGGATGTAACCGCTGACACGGTCGATGCCGACGTCGATGATCAGGCTGCGGGTGTTGAACAGCGCACCCAAGTCCTGCGGGTCCGGCAAGGCGTTGCCGCCGTTGACGTCCGGAAACAGATTTCCGCCGCCGGGCAGTTTCACGAGGAACAGCATGAAGGTGGTGATGGTTTCGGCGCTGTTGCTGTTGATCGTCGGTGCGAACGGCAGGAAGTCCGATCGGTTGTTGAGCGGAAAATCCTTTACCGCCAATTCCAATGGACCGCTGCTGGATACCGTCAGACCGCCGCTCAAGGTGACCGTCAGGGAGCCCAGGGGATCCAAATAGCGGGTATCGATGGGGTTGGGTACGGCGAACTTGAACGGCGCCTCGGTATCGTAGATCAGCGTGCCGGCGAAGCTTTCGCCGGTCTGTACGCCGCTATGCTGGGCCTGGGAAATGGTGCCGGAAAAACCGTAGGTCAGAAGATCCGCGCGGACCGGCATGGCGGCCGTTTGCAGGCCCAGCAGCAGGATCGCGCCAGCCACGTACTTCCGGAAAGCCGACATCGTCGATCTCCCTTTCCATACCCCCACCAAGCACCCCGGCACCGTGCATTGTCCGCCCGGCCCATCGCCGCTGTCAAACCATCCGTCACGCGACCGCTTGCAACGTCGCCTCCGTATGCACGCCAAATGCACTGATGGCGGCAGCCACGGCGCCACGCGGCGCATCGGCGGCCTCGATGCCGCGCGGCACATGCACCGCCTCTAGTGGATGGCGCGGGTGCGGAGCTTGGCGGCGGTGGCGACGCCGGCGCCGACGCTGCCGCTGGCATTGGACCGGGCGCGGGTCTTGGACCGGGCGCGGGCCTTGGCGCGGGTGGTGGGGCTGGCCGGACGGTGCAGCCACCAGGCCTGTTCGCTCAGGGAGTAGATCGGCCGGTAATGGCGAATGAACCGGTGATCGACGATCCGTTCGACCTGATTGTCCAGGATCAGGATGCGATCGTCGTGGAACACCGCCAGCACCGCATGCGGGCTGCGCAGGTTCAGATCCTGCAGGATCACGATGCGCATGCGCTCGGGCGGCACGCCCAGGCGCCGCAGGGTCAGGTATTTGGCGATGGCATAGTCCTCGCAATCGCCGAAGCGGCTGAGAAATTGCGCCGGCGTGGCCCAATAGTCCTTCACCCCCCAATTGATCGGGTCGACGATGTACTTGGCCTTGTTGATGAAGCTGTTCACCGATTGCAGTTGCAGGTCCAGATCCCGGCCTTGCTGTTCGGCGATGAAGCCGTCCCAGCGCTGCTGGTGACAGCGGTTGAACCGCTTGGACGTGCAGTCGCCGCTGGTGGTGGCCTTCTGCGCGAAATACCGCGCCAGCACGCCGGACCATTTCGGGAAGGAACGCAGGCTCTTGCTGCGCACCTCGGTGCTGCCGAACAGCGACGGCTTGGCCGCGGCCACGGGTGCGGTGACGGAAAGGGCCACGAGTACGGCCAGAAGCCGCGATGACCCGCGAATACGCCTAGTGACGTTGTTTGGTGTGTGTGCCATGCGTCGCGCCGGAAAACCGGCCCCTCGTGCTTCGCTTGCCATAACACCGAGGTGGTGATGTTAACCATGCTCCGCCAAGACAATCAAACCGGAATGTGAGAAAGGTCACTGAATCGCGTAAATTTCCGCGATTTTGAAAACGGAATGTTGCATTTCAGGTGTTTCCGGACGGGATACGCCGCCCGCCGCACGACCGCCAAGATCCCCGGCGCCCGCTTCGTCGAGCTGGACACCGCCAACCACCTGATCCCCGAGGACGATCCCGCCTGGCCGCGCTTCCTGGCCGAGGTCACCGAAATCCTGGAGAGCTGAGCCGGTCGCGCCCTGATGTTCGCCGATCGATTCGCCACGCAGCCGCACCGACGGACGAAATCCAAGTGAGTCCGCTCCGTACCGGCTATCCGCATTTTCATCCAATCCCATGGTAAGCCATTGATAAAATGATAAATTTTCACTAACAACTTCATTTCAAACATATCAAACAAGTCAACTCTTGATTTTGCATGGCGGCTATGGCATCCACTAAGCCGTCATTGCAGGAATTGTGCCTATGCCGAGACTTGCCAGCTATTTCGCGAAACGCGCCCTGACACGGATCGCGCCCGATCTGCCGGATAGTGCCGCGCGGGCCGCCCAGCGAATCCTGGATTTGTTGGACGAAGACGACGGCGTGCGCGTCGGCGTGGTCAATCAAACCCTCTTCCCCTACAGCGGCTCGGCCGCCTCCGCCAACGCACAACTCAACCGGCTGGTCGGCATCGTGAACAAGACCGCCCAGGCCAGCGGCTCCAGCCTGCGGATCATGCTATCCGCCGACAAGAAGCTGGGACAGAAACGGCTGCTCTGGTTCGAGGGTCAGGGCGAGGGGCCGGCCGCCAGTCGCACGCCGGAACTGAGCGGCACGTCGAACCTGATCCAAGACACCAAGGGGATCCCAGCCAGCGGCCCGGCCGTGGTGCTGCTGACCTTCAACGAGGCGGAACGGCAGGCCGTCCTCGAAGCTTTCGCTGGCCTCGGACCGCCCCGGCGGTCAACCGTGGATGACATCGACTATACGAGCCTGGGCCGGCTGGCCGGGCATCTGCTGATCCACCGGCATGGCCACGACCAGGGACAGATCAGTGCCAATGCCGAAACGACCGAGGCGATCCGGCATTGGTCGCCGCGGATGGTTATCGCCGTGGGCATCGCGGCGGGCCTGAAGGAAGACGAGCAGAGCCTTGGCGACGTGTTGTTGCCGACAGTGGTGCGGGACACGGAAATGCTCCGCATCAACGCGGACGGAAGCGAAACCGACCGTAACGGCGAATACCGGGTCTTCACGAAGCTGATCCACCGGATCAAAAACCTGGATTTCGACCGCCCACGGCGGGAGGAAGATTGGCCGACGATCCATTTCGGTTCCCTGCTCTGTGGCAATCCATTGGTCGATCATGGCCCCAGCCGGCAACAGTTGAAGGCCGACCACCCGGAGGCGATCGGCTACGAAATGGAATCGGTCGGCGTCGCCGCCGCGGCCGAGCGGGCCGACGTGAAATGGCTGATCGTCAAGGGCATTTCCGATTGGGGCGACGGCGACAAGAACCGCGACAAGGCCAAGAACCAAGTTGCCGCCGCGCGCAATGCCGCCGCCGTGGCCCGGGCAATCGTCGACGACGTCTTGCTCGGCACGTCCCCCCACCCGCCACCGGAAATCAGGCCCAGGGATCTGGCCGAGATACCACGCTCCCAGCTCATTGACGACACCATTGGCGAACCGGCCTCGCTGGACAAGGAGGCCCCGATGGCATCCGGCGACGGCGTCATGGTCATGGAGTACCTGGAGCATTGGATCGACGATCCCAAGGCGCCGCCGCTGTTCGCGCTGCTGGGCGAATACGGCATGGGCAAGACCATCACCTGCCAGCGCCTGTATCGGATGCTGCGGGACGCGCACCGGGAAAATCGGGCCAGCCGTGCCGCCCTGTATTTCGATTTGCGCCATGTCACCGGCCTCGACAAACGGCTGCCATCACTGGCCGAGATCGTCGAGGAGTGCCTGGAGCGGGGGCTGGAGACAACGGGCACGGCACACGGCTTCGGATTGGACCATGTGCTGCAATGGATGGAGGATGGCACCATCGTCATCTTCGATGGCCTGGACGAGGTTCTGGTCAAGCTGACCGGCGCCGACGGACAGGTCTTCACCAACACCCTTTTGAAGCTGCTGGCCGAATACCAGGCCCGGCCGACCGCCGGGGCGCCGGCGAAGCTGTTGATTTCCTGCCGCACCCAGTACTTCCGGACCCTGAGGGACCAGCGCAACCACTTCACCGGGCAAGAACGCGACGACACGACCGCCGAGAGCTACCGCGCCCTGATCCTGCTGCCTCTGGCGGAGGACCAGGTCACCCGCTACATCGAGAATGCCCTGCCCGGCACCGACCTGGACCGGCTGCTGGAGATGATCCGATCCGTCCATAACCTGACGGAGCTGACCCAGCGTCCCTACACGCTCAAACTGGTGTCGGAATTCATCCCCGAGATCGAGGCCGACCATCTGGCCGGACGCACCGTCCAGGGCGTGTCCCTGTACCGCAAGATGGCGCGACGCTGGCTGGAGCGGGACAGCGGCAAGCATCACATCCGACCGCGGGACAAGCTGCGCCTGGCCGCGGACCTTGCCGCCCATCTCTGGCGTGACGGCGGCGGCGGCCTGGACATCCACCGGATCGAGAACTGGTTTCACCTGTGGCTGGCCGATCAACCCGCCTTGGCCGTCCGCTACGCCAAGATCGGGCCGGAACAGTTGGAGGAGGACCTGCGCACCGCCACCTTCCTGCGCCGGGAGGATGGCGACGTTGGCTCCTTCCGGTTCGCACACACATCGTTGCAGGAATTCTTCCTGGCCGACTACCTTTTGGAGGCCATCCGGCGCGACCGGCCCGAGCTGTGGACGATGCCGCTGCCAAGCCGTGAGACCCTGGATTTCCTCGGCCAGATGCTGCTGGAAGATGGACCCCACGACGCCCTGAGCAAAACCATGCAGGGCTGGCGGGCGCCATATCGCGAAGGCACCAGCGAACTGCTGCTCGCCTATGCCCTGCGCGCCCGCGCCAGGGGCTGGCCAATGCCGGTGCTGCATGGCATCGATCTGCGGGGCAGCGACCTCTCCGGCTTGGAACTGGGCGATCGCGCTGCCGCCCCCCTGGTTCTGGGACCGGCCGACTTCCGCGATGCCACGTTGCGCCGCGCCAGGTTTGCCGGCGTGCAGATGGACGGGGCGGACTTCAGCGGCGCCAGATTGGAACAGGCGCTGTTCCAGGATTGCCGGCTCAATGGCGCCAAATTCGCCGGGGCCAGTCTCAGCGCGGCGATTTTTCGCCGCTGTCCGATGAAGGGGACACGATTCGACATGGCGCTGGGCCATCGCCCACGGTTCCTGAAGTGTGCCGATCAGCCGCCGCTCGATTCCGCCGCCGGCCTGATCTCGCCGCTCGTCGCGCCCCATCCGGATTGGCCGCGGCTGTCGGGCCGCGCCGGGCTGTCCTGGGAGGCGTTCGTACCCGCCGCCAACGCCTGCGCCTTCAGCCCCGATGGCAGCCACATCCTATCCGCCGGGGATGACGGCACCCTCCGCCTCTGGGGGGCCGAAAGCGGCGAGGAGATCATGGTGCTGCGCGGCCATGAGAACTGGGTCAGGGCCTGCGCCTTCAGCCCCGATGGCGGCCGCATCCTATCCGCCGGGTATGACGGCACCCTCCGCCTCTGGGGGGCCGACAGCGGCAACGCAATTCGGGTCCATGGCCATGTTCAAGGCGGCGGAGTCGCGGTCTGGGAGCCGGGCTCAAATCGCGTGATTTCCGTCACGGGCGAGGCATGGCGCGTCCTGAATTGGCGGCTACGGGAAGTGCAAGGCGTCGATGCCTTGTTGCCGCTGGATAGCTGCGGCCCTCTCGCCTCGCCGGACGAGCGGGCCGCCTAGCCGCCCCCGGTGGCCTCCGCGCGCAACTCGACGCGGCGGATCTTGCCGGAGATGGTTTTCGGCAGGGCCTCGCGGTATTCGATCTCGCGGGGGTATTTGTAGGGCGCCGTGTGGTTCTTGACGAAATCCTGGATCTCGGCGGTCAGCTCGTCCGAGCCTTGGTAGCCTTCGGCCAGGATGACGTAGGCCTTGACGATTTCGCCGCGCAGTTCGTCGGGCTTGCCCACCACGGCGGATTCCGCCACCGCCGGGTGCTCGACCAAGGCGCTTTCGACCTCGAACGGACTGATCCGGTAGCCGGCCGAGGAGATGATGTCGTCGGCCCGGCCGACGAACCAGATATAGCCGTCCGCATCCCGGGTCGCCGTGTCGCCGGTGTAGTACCAGCCGTTGCGGAAGGATTTCGCCGTCGCCTCGTCGTCGCGGAAATAGCCGTCGAACAGGCCCGGCGGGTGCGCCTCGGTCAGCCTGACCGCGATATGGCCGACGGTGTCGTCGTCGACGATGTTGCCGTCGTCGTCGATGATGCCGATGTCGATGCCCGGCACCGGCTTGCCCATGGAGCCGGGGCGGATCTCCATGCCGGGGTAGTTGGCGACGATGTTCACCGTCTCCGTCTGGCCATAGCCGTCGTGCACATCGCAGCCCGTGGCCGCCTTCCAGGCCCGCATGGCCTCGGGGTTCAGGGGCTCGCCGGCGCCGATGCAATGGCGCAGGGAGCCTAGGTCATAGCCCGAGACATCGGTCTGGGCGAAGATCCGGTAGACCGTGGGCGGGGCGCAGAAGGTACTGACCTTGCAGCGCTCGATCAGCTTCAGGTGCATCTCCGCATCGAAGCCCTCGGCGTCGTAGAGCAGGATGGCGGCGCCGGCGATGATCTGCGGAAACACGATACCCCAGGCCGCCTTGGCCCAGCCGGTATCGGTCAGGGTCCAATGCACGTCGTCCTGGCGCAAATCCATCCAGTAGCGGCCGGTGATGCTGTGGGCCAGGCCATAGGCGTTGTCGCGCACCACCATTTTCGGCATCGAGGTGGTGCCGGAGGTGAAATAGATCAGCAGCGGATCGTCGGCCCGGGTGGGGGGCACCCCTCCGCGGTCGAACTGGTCCGAAGCGGCGGCGCAGGCGCTGTCCAGCGAGGTCCAGCCCTGCCGTTCCGCGCCGATGATGATCAGGTGTTCCAGGGTCGGGCAGTTGGGCTTGGCCGCCTCGACCTTCTCGGCGTGCTCGGCGGTGACGATGGCCAGCTTGGCGCCGGAGCGGTTGACCCGGTATTCGATGTCGTGGGCGGTCAGCAGGTTGGTCCCCGGCATCGCCACCACGCCGGTCTTGCCGCAGCCGAACAGCACCTGGTGGAAGGCCGGGATGCGGGCGATCATCACGAAGGCGAAATCGCCCTTGGCGGCGCCCAGGTCGGTCAGCACGTTGGCGAAGCGGTTGGCGGCGCCGTTCAGTTCGGAATAGCTGACATGCTCGATGGTCTCGCCGCTCTGGTCGACGGCGATCAGGGCGGTCTTGTCGGCCTCCGCCGCGCGCTTCGCCAAAATGTCGAAGGCGAAGTTGAAATCCTCGGGGATATCCAACTCGAATGCGTCGCGGGCGGCCTGGTAGTCGAACGGAGCCTGGGTCTCGCTCATGATCTGTGCTCCCCCTTCCTTTTCGTCGCTGCGTCGTTTTCTCGCGGTTGCCGGCCAGCCTAAAGCGACAGTGCCGGGGCGGGCAAGGCGATCTCAGCCGCCCGCCACCACCGGCAGGACCAGGTGCGAAGGGCGATCCTTGTCACGCAGGAATTCCAGCAGCGGCGGCCGGCCGTCGGGGATGCGGCTGTAGTGATCGGAGTCCGAGGCGGCGATGGCCAGGCGGATGGCATGGCCGCGGCGGAACAGGTACGAGGTCGGCAGCAGTTCGAACGCCGCCTCGGCCACCTCGCCCGGCACCAGCAGCGCGGCGTCGGCCTGGCGGAAACTGTGGCTGGGGCCGGTGGCGGGAATGGTCGGCGGGTTGTCGCCCGGCCGGCGGTGCAGGGCCCGGAAAATGCCTTCGGTGACGTAGATGGACCGGCCCTCGGGCGTGACGTCTTCGAGGTAGACGAAGAAGGCGCAGTCCTTCTCCGAACAGGTGAAATGCAGGTGCACCCAGGGATGGCCGGTGACCTCGGTATCGTCGGTCAGCGGCGCCCCGGTGTAGCACAGCATCGCCCGATCGCGGCCGTGCCAATCGTCGTAGTAGGTCTCGACATCGGCGACATAGAGCCGGTCGTAGCGGGAATGGAAGCCGGTGCGGCAATCGAAGTCGGCGGCGTAGGCGTCACGGGCCGTTGTCTCGTTCGGGGCCGCCGCCGTCAGTTCGCCCTCCGGGGCCAGGAAGAGGCGCTGTTCGCCGCCCGGCGGCGGCCATTGCCCGGCGGCCCGCCATTCTTCGGCGCCCATCAGGTAGTAGTGCACCGGGGCTTCGTCGGCCGCGGCGGCGCTATCGCCGCGCAGGTGCCGATCGAAGAACCGCAGTACCTCGGCCATCACGAAGGGCTGTTGCGGCTCCCCCGCCTGGCGCCGCCAGGGGCTGACCTGGCCCCGGGCGCCATGGTCCCAGGGTCCGAGCAACAGCCGGTTGGCCGGGTTCCGCAGCCATTGATAGCGCTGGATGGTGCCCAACGAATAGCCGGCGCCGTCCATCCAGCCGCTGATCGAATAGCAGGCGGTGTCGCGATCGGCCGGCCGGTTGGCGTAATGGTAGGGGCTGATCCGGGCCGAGGTGTAGTCCGGGTCGTCGCTCAACCCGGCATCGCGATAGCGCAATTGCTGGGCGAAATCCTGCATGTCGAAGTTGGCCTGATGTTGGTGCAGGGCCGCGGTCAGCAGGGAGCCGTCGCCATCGTCGTCGACCGGCGCCGGGCCCGTCAGGTCGGGGTCGGCGAAATAGGCGTGGTCGGGAATCCGCGCCCGGTCGTCATGGTCCAGGACGTCGGCCAGGTCGCCGTAACGCTTGGAGACGATGTTGCAGAGCACGCCGCCGGGATAGAGGTGGTTCGACCAGGTATCCCAGACCGCGAACAGCGGCGCCACCGCCTTCACCGCCGGGTGGTTGGTGCCGGCCAGGAAATCCGAGGCGGCGCCCAGGTAGGAGATGCCGGTGGCGCCGATGTTGCCGTCGCACCAGGGCTGGGCGGCGACCCAGTCGGCGATGTCGTGATGGTCCAGCCGCTCGCGCGGGCTGCGGAAGCCGTCACGGGCGCCGAACGAGGCGCCGGTGCCGCGCACGTCGACGCCGACCAGGGCATAGCCCCTGGGCACCAGGGCATCGCGGTAGAGCGCCAGGTTGGGACAGGCCTCGATGCCGTCGTGATGCCCCGGCCGCAGGGCGAAGCGCCGGTAGTAGGGGGTCAGGCACAACACCACCGGATAGGCCGCATCCGCTGCCTCCGTGCCCGGCAGATGCACGTCCACCGCCAGCCGGGTGCCGTCCCGCACCTCGACATAGCGGGAGAACAGGCGGGCGCCCTGGTATTCCGGCGCCCGTTGTTCCAGGTAGGCCAGGGGCTCGACGCTCCAGGCCGGAGGTTGTTTGTTGTCGTTCATGCCAACCCATCCGTTCGCGATCCTCTCATTATAGGCATGGCGCCGGGCGGCGACAGCGCCCGACTTGCGGCGGCGGCGGTGGCGGGCTAGGGATTCGAACCATGAGCAAGCAACCGAGTCCCTGGGACCCACCGCCATCGGGCGGCGGCCGCTGGCTGCCGTGGCTGATCATGATGGCCGTCGTCCTGGGCCTGGTCGGCCTGTTGCTGTGGCGCTATCCGCAGGCCCTGTACGGTCACGAGGACTGGTCGCGGCTGATCTATCTGCTGTTGCTGTTCGTGCTGATCTCCGGCGGCTTCTTCGGCGCCCGCCGGCTGAATATCGGCAAGGCGGCGCGGTACGCCGCCATCTGGCTCGGCATCGGCCTGGTGCTGATGCTCGGCTACAGCTATCGCCAGGAGTTGCAGACCATCGGCCAGCGCCTGCTGGGCGAGGTGGTGCCGCACCAGGGCACGCCGGCCGGCGCGCGGGCCCTGAGTTTCCGGGCCGATCAGAGCGGCCATTTCAGCATCGAGGCCTGGGTCAACGGCACGCCGGTGCGCTTCCTGGTCGACACCGGCGCCACCGCCATCGTGCTGACCCGGGCGGATGCCGAGCGGATCGGCATCGATCCCGCCGCCCTGTCCTTTACCCGGTTCGCCCACACCGCCAACGGCATCGTCCGCACCGCCCCGATCCGGCTGGGCGATCTGGCCATCGGCGGGCTGCGGCTGGAGGGCCTGCCGGCCATGGTCAACGAAGGCGAGTTGGGGCAATCCCTCCTCGGCATGGCCTTTCTCGATCGCCTGCGCTCCTACGAGGTCCGCGACGGCGTCCTGACCCTGCGCTGGTAGGCGCTATACTGGAGCACGGGAGGTGGTCGCGTCGGATGTCTGGGAGTGACGGCTTTCGTCTGGGGATCGACGTCGGCGGTACCTTCACCGATTTCACCCTGATCGACGACGGCGGCGGTGAAGGACGGCATTTCAAGGTGCCCTCGACACCCGCTGATCCGGCCGCCGCCATCGGCCGGGGCATGCTCGCCATGTTCGCCGATCTGGCGCTCGATCCCTCGAATTGCCGGCAGCTCAGCCACGGCACCACCGTCGCCACCAACATGGTGATCGAACGCCGGGGCGGCCGCACCGGCCTGCTGACCACCAAGGGCTTCCGCGACATCCTGGAGATCGGCCGCCAGGACCGGCCGCACCTGTACGACATCCACGCCCGCAAACCGCCGCCCCTGGTGCCCAGGCACCTGCGGTTCGAGATCGCCGAACGCATCGACGCCGACGGCGCGGTGCTGACGCCCTTGGACGAGGCGGAGGTGGCGGCGGCGGCCCGGCGCCTGGGCGAAGCGGGGGTCGAGGCGGTGGCCATCGGTTTCCTGCATGCCTACCGCTTCCCCGAGCACGAGCGGCGGGCCAGGGATATCGTCGCGGAACTGCTGCCCGGGGTGCCGATCAGCACCTCCTCCGAGGTGCTGCCCGAATATCGCGAGTACGAGCGGTTCTCGACCACGGCGATGAACGCCTACCTGTCGCCGCGGATGGGCGGCTACCTGGACCGGTTCCGCCGCCGGGTGGCCGAGGCCGGGGTGCCGGTACCGCCAAGCACCAGCCATTCGAACGGCGGCTTGATGTCGCCCGCGGTGGCGGCCCGTTATCCGGTGCGGGCCTGCCTGTCCGGTCCCTCGGCCGGGGTGATCGGCGCCTGCCGGCTGGCCGCGGCGGCCGGCTTCCAAGACCTGATCACCTTCGACGTCGGCGGCACCTCGACCGATGTCTCGCTGATCGTCGACGGCCGCCCCGGCTTCACCGCCGACCGGGCGGTGGCCGGTTATCCGATCCGCTGCCCGATGGTCGACGTGCAGGTGATCGGCGCCGGTGGCGGCTCCATCGCCTGGCTGGACGATGCCGGCGCCCTGCATGTCGGCCCACGGAGCGCCGCCGCCGAACCCGGCCCCGCCGCCTATGGCCGGGGCGGCGATGGGGCGACGATCACCGATGCCAACGTGGTGCTGCACGCCCTCAACCCGGTCGCCCTGCTGGACGGCCGCATGGCGATCAGCGAAGACGCCGCGCGGGCGGCCCTGAGCCGGCGGGTGGCCGAGCCCCTGGGCCTGGCGGTGGAGGCCGCGGCGGTGGGCATCCTGCGCATCGCCGTCGCCAACATGGCCCGGGCGATCCGGGCGATCTCCACCGAACAGGGGCACGAGGTGGAGAACTTCGTCCTGGCGGCCTATGGCGGCGCCGGACCGCTGCACGCCGCCCGGGTGGCGGAAGAGGTGGGCATCGACACCATCCTGGTGCCGCCCTCGCCCGGCACCCTGTGCGCCCGGGGCGCCTTGCTGGCCGATATCAGCAGCGATTTCGTCAGCACCGAGGTGGCAATGTTGGACGAAACCTCATGGCGGGGGCTGCTAGAGCGGCACCAGGCGCTGCGGGCGGGGGCCGAGGACTGGCTGACCAGTGAAGGTATCGCCCCCGGCGAGAGGCGCTTCCGGGTGGTGGTCGAGGCCCGCTACCTGGGCCAGAACCATGAAATCCAGGTGGCCAGCGGGCTGGACGGCCTGGCCGATTTTGCCCGGGCCTTCCACCGGGCCCATCGCGCCACCCACCAATACGACCTGGCGGCGGCGGAGATCGAGTTGGTCAACCTGCGGCTGACCGCCTCCGGTCTGCTGGCGCGCCCGGTCCGGCCCATGGATCTGCCCCAGGGCGCCGTCGCCGATGCCGTCGATGGCGAGCGGCGGATCTACCTCGATGGTGGCGCCGGCTGGTCGATGGTACCGGTGCTCCGCCGCGAGCGGCTGCCGGCGGCGCGGCCGTTCGAGGGCCCCTGCGTGGTCGAGGAGGCGACCTCCACCACCCTGGTACCCGCGGGATTGGGCGGCCGCGTCGACGGCTACGGCAACATCATCCTGACCCGGGAGGGCAAGGGCGATGACTGATCCGGTCGGCACCCCGGACCGCTATGACGCCGTGGAGATGGGCGTGTTCAGCAACCGTTTGCTGTCCATTACCGACGAAATGGGCATGACCCTGGTGCGCTCCTCCTTCTCCACCAACATCAAGGAACGCAAGGACTGCTCGGTCGGCCTGTTCGACCACCGGGGCCGGTTGCTGGCCCAGGCCATGCATATTCCCCTGCATCTGGGCTCGTTGCAGGGCGGCGTCGAGGCGGTGCTGGCGGCCTTCGAGCCGGACGAGATCGAGCCCGGCGATGCCTTCGTCTGCAACGACCCCTACCTGGCCGGCGGCACCCACCTGCCGGATATCAGCGTCGTCACGCCGGTGTTCTGGCAGGGCGAGTTGGCCTATTTCACCGCCAATATCGGCCATCACACCGACGTCGGCGGCAGTGTCCCGGGTTCCAGCTCGCACCTGGCGCGGTCGATCTATGAAGAGGGCATCCGCATTCCGATCGTCAAGATCTGCCGGCGCGGCCAGCCCGATCGCCACCTGATCGAGCTGATCGCCCTGGCCAGCCGCGACCCGGAAGAGCGGCGCCTGGACCTGGGCGTGCAGATCGCCACCAACGAACGCGGCGGCCGCCTGCTGAGCCGGCTGCTGGAGAAGCAGGGCGTCGGGAAGTTGCGCCAGGCGGCTGACGATTTGTTGGCCTACACCCGGGCCCGGATGGCCAACCGCATCGCCGAGCTGGCGAATGGCGACTATACGGGCGAAGCCTGGCTGGACAACGACGGCAGCGGCGACGTCCGGCTGCCGATCCGGGTCACCGCCCGGATCAGGGGTTCGGAGCTGACCCTCGACTTCGGCGGCAGCGGCGCCCAGGCGCGGGGCAATCTGAACGTCCCGGACAGCGCCCTGAAGGCGACCTGCTTCTATGCCGTGAAGTCACTGCTGGACCCCGAGTTGCCGCCCAACGGCGGTCTGTTCGAGGCCATCGGCCTGCACGCGCCCCAGGGCAGCATCGTCAACCCGGCGTCGCCGGCGCCGGTGGCCGGCCGCGCCTCCACCTGTCAGCGCATCGCCCGCGCCATCTTCCAGGCTTTTGCCCAGGTGCTGCCGGCCGACCGGGTCATCGCACCCGCCACCGACATGAACGCGGCCATGGCCCTGGCCGGACCGCGCCGGCGGGGCGAGCGCAATTTCGTCTATCTGGAGACCATCGGCGGCGGCGGCGGCGCCACCCGGGAAAGTGACGGCATGCACGCGGTGCAGGTGCACATCACCAACACCACCAATCTGCCGGCCGAGGCGCTGGAGATCGAGTATCCGCTGAGGGTGGTGGAATACGCCCTGGTCGAGGGGTCCGGCGGCCCGGGCCGGCGGCGGGGCGGCGCCGGCATCGCCCGGGAGGTCGCCGCCACCGCCGACGGCATCACCGTATCGGTGCGCATGGACGGCGAGTTCACCCCGGCGCCGGGCCTGTTCGGCGGCGGTGCCGGCGGTTGCGGGCGGGTATCGATAAGGGGCGGCGCCGACGGCCCGGAAGCGGTCGGCGCCAAACTGGCGACCCGTGCGTTGCCCAAGGGCCGTTCCCTGCGCCTGGAGACCCCCGGCGGCGGCGGCTTCGGCCCGCCCGATGAACGCGCGGCCGCGGACCTGGCCGCCGATCTGCGGGACGGCTTGATCGACGTCGCCGGGGCGGCCGGGAGCTACGGCGCCGATCTGCTTGAGCGAGCGGCGGCGCTGGGCGACGACGATTGAGACCGGCGGCGCCGGCTCGGGTATCCTGGTTGCAGCAACAGCCATCATCGGGGGGCGCGGTCATGCGGCGCGAGGAAATCGTCATGGTCTGCTGCTGCGACATCGCCGGTCAGGTGCGCGGCAAGGGCATGCCGGCGGCGGAACTGGAGGCGCGGCGGCAACGCGGCGTCGGCTGGACGCCAACCAACATCATGATCACCGCCTTCAACGACATCGCGCCCGGCCCCTGGGGCGCCTTCGGCGATCTGGTGTTGCTGCCCGACCTGGCGACACATCTCCGCGTCGACTTCGGCGACGACGGCCCGCCCGAGCAGTTCGTGCTGGGCGATATCCGCCACCTGGACGGCCGGCCGTGGGAATGCTGTCCGCGCGACTTCCTGCGCCGGGGCCTGACGGCGCTGGCGGACGAATTCGGCCTGAGCCTGAAGGCCGCCTTCGAGCACGAGTTGCACTACGACCGGGTCGAGGAGCGGCCGAATGCCGGCTACGCCCTGGACGCCTACCGCCGCCAGGGCGCCTTCGGCGAAGTGTTCTTCCATGCCATGCGCCAGGCCGGCCTGGAACCGGATACCTTCATGGCCGAATACGGCCCGGCCCAGTACGAGGTGACCATCGGCCATCAGGACGGCTTGGGGGCGGCCGATCAGGCGGTGATCCTGCGCGAGATGGCGCGGGCCAGCGCCCATCGCCTGGGCGGCCGGGCCAGCTTCACGCCGATCCTGCGGCCCGAGGCCGTCGGCAACGGCGTGCATGTGCATTTCAGCCTGTGGGCGGGGGACGACCAACCGGTGATGCACGCCGCCGACGGGCCCGGCGAGATCGGCCCCCGGGCCGGCGCCTTCGCCGCCGGCATCCTGGCGAAATTGCCGGCCATTCTGGCCCTGACCGCCGCCAGCCCGATTTCCTATCTGCGCCTGACGCCGAACCGCTGGAGCGCCAGCTACGACAATCTGGGCCTGAACGATCGCGAGGCGGCGGTCCGCATCTGCCCGGTGTTCGAGACCATGGGCGTCGCCCGGGAGCGGCAGTTCCATTTGGAATTCCGCGCCGCCGACGCCGCCGCCAGCCCGTATATGCTGCTCGGCGCGATCGTCTGGTCCGGCCTCTGGGGCCTGCGCGGCGATCTGCCCACGCCGACCCCCACCACCGAGGACCCATCACAAATGGCCGAAGATCGCCTGGCCGAACTGGGCCTGCAACGATTGCCCCTGAGTTTGACGGCGGCATTGGACAATCTGGCCGGCGACGACGACATCAAGGCCTGGCTGGGGCCGCAATTCCACGAGGTCTACCTCGGCCACAAACGCTTCGAGATCGGCCTGACGGCGCATCTGAACGATGCCGCCCGCTGCGAACGCTATCGCTGGGTTTATTGATACCAAGATGCATCAAGCATGACCTGACCCATTCACCCTTCGAGACGAGCCTGCGGCTCTCCTCAGGGTGAGGACGGGTACACATTTCCAACAAGTCATCTTCATGCTGAGGAGGGCGCGCAGCGCCCGTCTCGAAGCAGGTCGACGGTCCGGTCCTTTGCCTGGCGGTTTACCCCACGGCGTCGATCAGGGCCAACAAGTCTTCGGTCATCTCCATTCGGCAATAGCCTTTGAAGGCATTCAGGGCCGCCCGGTGCCGGGCCCGGGTGTCGGTGGCGCAGGCATCCGTGGCGCAGATCATCCGGTAGCCGCGGTCGGCGCCGTCGCGGATGGTGTGGTCGACGCACTGGTCGGTGAGGAAGCCGGCGGCGATGATGGTGTCGATGCCGATATTTCGCATCAGGTAGTCGAAATTGGTCGAATTGAACAGCGAGGACGAGGTCTTCGGCAGCACGATCTCGTCCCCCTCGGGCCGTAGTTCCTTGATCACCCGGGCCTCGGTCGAGCCCTTGGCGATGAAGAAGTCCGAGAGCTTGTAGTCCAGGCTGCGGTCGCGGCCGTCGGCGGTCAGGTTCTCGATCACTGTGAACACCACCTCCAGCCCGGCCTGGCGCGAGCGCTGCAGCAGCCGGCGGATGTTCGGCACCGCGATGCCGTGGGCATCCTCGTAGAATTCCGGCCGCGGTTGGTGTCGATCCGCCGCCAGCACCCAGTTCTGCGCATCGATCACCAGCAGGGCGGTGCCAGCCGCCAGCAGCGACCCTTGCCGCGTCAATTGCCGGTCCGCCGATCGCTCGACCATGGCCAGATCCTCCCGAATGGGTCGAGTCTAGCAGACAGGGAGCGATATTGGCCCGGGTCGGCTCGGCTATTGTGCTACGATTTGCGGCGCCCTGAAGGAGGGACAGCGCGCCACCTTGGCCATCCGCGCTCGCGCGGCGGCGGAATGGGGAGCGGGACCGGTATGCGGGACGCGGAAGGTTGGTGGGTTCTGGCCAGGGACGAGGACGGCCGGGCCACGGCCGCCTATCGCATCGACGTCGAAGCCGGCCTGGCATGGGTCCAATTCTCGGGCACCCTGGCGCCGCCGATCATCCGCGAGATGCGCCAGACGATACGCGGTGACAGTGATTTCCGCCCTTCCTTCGACGGCCTGATCGACCTGCGGTCGGTCGCCCGGGTGGGGCTTTCGGCCAGCGACCTGCCGGGGCTGACCAGCGGCCCGGCGACGCGGGGCGAACGAACCGGACGCATGGCCCTGGTCATCGGTCACGATACCTCCCGCGTCCTGTTCGGCCGGCTGTACGAGGCCTTTACGCTACTGCGGTCATCGCGCGACACGAAGATCTTCGAAACCGTCGATGAAGCGTTGGCCTGGCTGCAAGAGTAGGCGGGCGCCGGTCCATGTTTTCCTTGTCGGATCGGGTTCGGCGGTGAAAACTTGGCGCCGCAGGAATTCAGGCGTGGGAGGCGCAGAGATGAATCAGGACTTTCGGGCCGGGCCGCCCCGGGGCGGCGCACGGGCGGGCTATGGCGGCCGCTATCAGCCGCGGCCGCTGATCACACCGGGCCGCACCGGGCCGCGGGCCGGCGGCAGCGGCAAGAAGGAGATCTTCTGCGCCTTCGGCGTCGACGTCGACGCGGTCGCCGGCTGGCTCGGCTCCTACGGCGGCGAGGATTCGCCATGCGACATCTCGCGCGGGCTGTTCGCCGGCGAAGTCGGGGTGCCGCGCATGGTCGAGCTGTTCGACCGCCTGGCCATCCCCACCACCTGGTTCATCCCCGGCCATTCCATCGAGACCTTCCCCGAGCAATGCCGCATGGTGGTCGATGCCGGTCACGAGATCGGCATGCACGGCTATTCCCACGAGAACCCGATCGCCATGACGCCGGAACAGGAAGAGCGGGTGCTGGACAAGTGCATCGAGCTGATCGAACGGCTGTCGGGCCGGCGGCCGACCGGTTATGTGGCGCCGTGGTGGGAATTCAGCCCGGTGACCAACGAATTGCTGCTGGCCAAGGGGATCAAGTACGACCACAGCCTGATGAACGACGATTTCCATCCCTTCTACGTCCGCGTCGGCGATAGCTGGACGCCGATCGATTATTCCAAGCATCCAGACGAATGGATGAAGCCCCTGGTGCGCGGCCAGGAAACCGACCTGATCGACATCCCCGGCAGTTGGCATCTCGACGACCTGCCGCCGATGATGTTCATCAAATCGGCACCGAACAGCTTCGGCTTCGTCAATCCCCGGGATATCGAGGAACTGTGGCGCGACCAGTTCGACTGGGTCTACCGCGAGTACGACTACGCGGTGTTCACCATGACCATCCATCCCGACGTCTCCGGCCGGCCGCAGGTGCTGCTGATGCTGGAACGGCTGTTCGAGTATTTCAGCAGCCATACGGGCGTGAAATTCTGCACTTTCGACCAGATCGCCGACGATTTCCGCCAGCGCTGCCCGCGTCAGCAGACCGCCGCCGTGCCGGCACCGTAGCCATGTGCGCCCTCTGCGGCATCCTCGGCGGCCGGCGCCACTGGACCGAGAGCACCGGCGCGCCCGAGGCCTTCGCCAGCCGACCGGAAGCCCATACCCGGCACCGCGAGCGGCAGACCCGCACCCGTCTGGTCAACGCCGTGCTGGACCATTACGGCCTGCGGCTGGCGGACTGGTCGGGTGGGCAATATGTCCTGCGCGGCCGCACCGGCCGCACCGCCCTGGTCGATAATCTCAGTGAACTGTGGGCCGAGGCCGACCGCCTGGGCTCCCGCGATTGCGATCCCCTGGATCCGGACCTGCTGGCCGATCTGAAGGCACGGGGTCATGGCTGAATTCGCCGGCCTGACGCCGATCAACGTGGTCACCGGCTTTCTCGGCAGCGGCAAGACGACGCTGTTGGCGAACCTCCTCCGGGCGCCGGAACTGGCCGACACCGCCGTGCTGGTCAACGAGTTCGGCGAGGTCGGGCTGGACCATGATCTATTGCGGGGGGTGGCGGAAAGCACCCTGTTGCTGGACAACGGCTGCCTCTGTTGCGCCATCCGGGGCGATTTGCAGACCGCCCTGCGCGACCTGCTCTCGCAGCGCGAGCGCGGCGAAGTGCCCCATTTCCGTCGCGTGGTGATCGAAACCTCGGGCCTGGCCGACCCGGTACCGATCGCCTACACCCTGCTGACGGAACCGGTGTTGCAGCACCATTTCCGCCTGGGCGGCATCACCACCACGGTGGACGCGGTCAACGCCCCGGCGCAGCTGCGGGACTATCCGGAATCGGTCAAGCAGGTGGCGGTGGCCGACCGCCTGGTGCTGAGCAAGACCGATCTGTCGACGCCGGACGAGGTCGCCGCCCTGCGCCGCCAACTGCGGCAACTGAACGCCTCGGCACCGATCATCGAGGCGGCGATGGATCGCCCGCACCCGGCGGAACTGCTGACCGACGATATGTACGAGGCCGAGGGCCGGGCCCGGGAAATCGACCGCTGGCTGGCGGCGGCGGCTGACCAGGACGCCCTGGATCACCAGCACGCCGACGAGATCCGGTCCTTCGCCCTGAGCTACGAAGGGCCCTTGGACTGGACCGCCTTCGGCGTCTGGATGACCATGCTGCTGCATCGCCATGGCGAGAACGTGCTGCGCATCAAGGGCCTTTTGAACGTCGCCGGGATGCCGACGCCGCTGTTGATCAACGGCGTGCAGCACATCGTGCATCCGCCCAGCCACCTGGCGGCCTGGCCCGGCGACGATCGCCAATCCCGCATCATCTTCATCGTCCGCGGCATCGACCGGGCCCGCCTGGAAGCCTCGCTGGCCGCCTTCAACGGCCTGGCGGCGCCCGAAGACCGGCAGGCCGTGGCCTGATGACCCGTCGGCCTTCGAGACGCGCCTGCGGCTCTCCTCAGGCTGAGGAAAGAGTCTTTGTTTTCAATGGATTAACCTCATACTGAGGAGGGCGCAGAGCGCCCGTCTCGAAGCATGCCTAGGGGTCAGTTCGAAACTTCGGCGTCGGCCGGCGGCAGCTGTTCCAGCCAGTCGGCGCAGGCGCCGGCGACGTCCCGCCAGCCCGGCTCGCCCAGGGTCCAATGGCTGTGTTCGGGGAATTCCCGGTAGGTGCCGGTGGCCTGATAGCGGGCCGCCGTGGCCCGCTCGACCGGCAGCGGCGTGATCCGGTCGCGACCGCCGGCGATAGTCAGCACCGGGCATCTCACCGCCGCCGGATCGACCCGCGAAGCCTTCTTGGGATCGGCCCACCAATAGGCGATCTCCGAGGCCGCCCGGCCGGATTCCCAGACCATGCCGGCATGGGCCGCGCGGGCCTGTTCCTCCGGCATGACGTTGAGCATGGAAAATCGGGCCTCGCGGAAGGTCAGGCGGTGCGGCTTGTACCAAAAGCCCCATTTGCTTAACGGCCGCAGGAAGGTCCACAGCACCGTCGGCCGGATCGGGTTGATCCCGGCCGGCGAGGCCGGGTTCAACAATACCGCCGCCGCCGCCCGGCCGCGGGCCGCCAGCATCTGGGTCAACAGCCCGCCCATGGAATGGCCCATGATGATCGGCGGCGCCTCGTAGGCCGCCAGTTCAGCCTCCAGATCGTCGAGGTAATCCAGCAGGCTGGTGGCGCCCAGTTCCGGCGGCGGCGGCGCCTCCGGGCCCTGGTCGTGATGGCGCAAGGTGGTGGCGCTCACCTGAAAGCCGCGCTCGCCGAAGAACTCTCGATAATTGTCCCAGATCCCGGCATCGCTCCACATGCCGTGGATCATGAAGATGTCCTTGGTCATTCCGGACCCACCCGCCCGGCCGGGGCTCAATCGCCGCCGCCGGCGCCGCTGGCCCTGGGCGGTGGCCGGCGCGGCGCCCAGCCGTCGCGGAAGGCGCGCACCAGGTGATGCAGCAGATAGAACAGGATTGCCAGGATCACCATTAGGATGATCGCCAGCAGCTTCTCGCCGAAGGCCGGATCGATGATCGGCCCGCGATTGACCAGATACTCGCCCAGCATCTCCACCGCCTGCAGGGTACCGCCGGCGCAGAAGATCACCGCGATCAGGATCGCCACCTGCAGGGTGTCGAAGACCAGGACTTCGACGTTCAACTCACCGCCGTCGCGGAAGAACTGGCCGCGAAAGGATTGCCAATGCGCGATGGCATAGCCGACCACGCCGACCAGCGAGGCGAACCAGAACACCACGTTGGAGAAATGTACGTTCGGGATCGCCGCCAGCAGATAGGTCTCGAACGGCTTATAGAAGTACAGAAAGATCAGCAGAATGATCAGGGCGATCAAGCCGATCCAGAACCTCGGAAGGCGCCGTGTGGTTGTCTCTTCCGCCATTTTTCCCAAGCCGGAGGGCAGGTTGCGTGGTGCCGGATGGTACCCGAAACCAACCCGTTGTCAAAACGCCCAGGCCGCCGCCGCCTGGCCACCTGCGGAACATATTGACCCGCTCCATAGGGTCGGTAAACATGCGCTATACTCGCCTAGTATCTTGGGTTTCTTGAAACAAATCGAGCAGGCGAAACGTTGGTGCCCCGGCGTCAGCAGGGGGTTCGCCGGGTTGGTCACGGGGAGGCACGATGAGCAGCCGCTTGGGCGTTGATGTC
>JASLMH010000150.1 GCA_030746635.1 Alphaproteobacteria bacterium
ACCACCCGCTCGGGGATGCGCTCGCGATTGAAATGGGCGTGCTTCTCGAACAGTTGCCAGTCCTGGGCCAGCAATGGGCCGCGCGGTCCGGCGGTCAGGCTGTTCTGGTTGTCGCCAATTGGGCTGCCATTGGCGCTTGTCATGATCGGGCATCTGGTCATCATTTTCCCCAGTTCAAAATTGCTGTTGGCTTCGATGCCCAACAAGTTAGTGATGGGGTTTTAATAAGAAAAATCGATTGTTATTATGATATTAATCGGTGTTATCTATCAAATTTCAAAACGGTCAAGTTGTCCCATGAACCTGCGAGACCTGCGTTATGTCGTCGCCGTTTGCGATCAACGCCACTTCGGCCGCGCCGCCGAGACATGCCACGTCAGCCAGCCGGCCTTGAGCGGTCAAATCCGCAAATTGGAGGACGATCTGGGCGTCGCCCTGTTCGAGCGTACGAACCGGGCCGTCTACGTCACCCCCGTCGGCGAGGCCATCGTTGCCCAGGCCCGCCAGGTGCTCGCCTTGGCGGACGAGATTGTCGAAACCGCCCGGGCCGCCAAGGACCCGCTGTCGGGTGAATTCAGCCTCGGCATGATCCAGACCATCGGGCCCTATCTGTCGCCTTTGGTCCTATCCACGATCCGGGAGGAACTGCCGGATCTTTCCCTGACCCTGATGGAGGGACAGACAGCCGACCTGGAAAACCGGATGGCGAACGGGGAACTGGACGGCGCCGTCCTGGCGACCGTGCCGGACGACCCGCGTTTGCGAGAGATCGCCCTGTACGACGAACCTTTCTGGATCGCGTTGTCCCAGGGACATCCACTGGCGGGCCGCGACGCTATCGACCTCGGCGATCTCAGAAACGAGGAGCTGTTGCTGCTGGCCGATGGCCATTGCCTGCGCGACCAGGTTCTGGACGCCTGCCATGCGGCCACCGGCACCACGGAAGCCAACACCCGCCACACCAGCCTGGAAACCCTGTTGGCCCTGGCGGCGGCCGGTGATGGCGTCACCCTGATGCCGGCGTTGTCCAAACTGCGCCGCGACAGTCTGGGCCGCGCCATCGTCCTGCGGCCGGAGGCATCCGGCAGTGCGGGGCGAACCGTACGCCTGGCCTGCCGCAAGACCTTTCCGCGAACGGAACTGGTGGAACGTTTGGCGGCGATCATCCGTGCCGGCGTGCCGAGGGACCTGGTCACGGTTCTCGACTGACGCCGCCGCCCCCGCGCCATTTTGTCGCACCCCGCCGCCGGACGTTTTGCCGCGATGATGGGAGCAGCAGTGGCCTAGGTCAGGAGTGGCGGACATGGAAACCTTGCGGGCGGACGTCTGGGTGATCGGGTCGGGCGCGGCCGGTCTGATGGCGGCGATCACGGCCCGGCTGGACGGCGCCGACGTCGCCGTGGTCGGCAAGAGCGGGCCCGGCAAGGGCACTTCCACCACCTTCGCCGTCGGCGCCTTCTCCGGCCCCTGGGAAGGTCTGTCGGAGGAAGCCTACAAGGAACGGGTGCTGACCGCCGGGCGCGGCCTCAACGAAACCGACATGGTCGATATCGCCGCCGCCGAGGCCCCGGCCCGCTTCCAGGACCTGATCGACTGGGGCCTGACCAACAAGTCGGCGCCGGGCGTCTTCATGGCCCTGCCGAAGGACGATCCGGGCGACCGCATCCCGGTCTGGGGCCGCGAGATCGTTCGCTGCCTGGTGGCCAAGGCGCAAGAGGTCGGCGTGCGTTTCGTCGACAACCTGGTGGTCCGCTCGATCGCCGCCGGCGCGGACGGCGTCTGCCTGCGCGCCTATGGCGCCCGCCGTCGGCGCTGGCTGGAGCTGCGCGGCGGCGCGGCGATCCTGGCCGCCGGTGGCGCCGGCGCCCTGTTCCTGCACCATGACAACCCCCAGCGCATCGGCGGCGATAGCCACACCCTGGCCTACGAGGCCGGCTGCGTGATGCAGGACCTGGAATTCGTGCAGTTCTATCCCGTCGCCATCGCCGAGCCCGACAAGCCCGTCTTCCTGATCGAACCGGAAGGCGCCGATTTGGGCCATCTGGTCAACGCCGACGGCGAGGACATCCTGGACAAGTACGACATCACCGTGCGTCCGGCCGCCACCCATGCCCGCGACGCGCTGTCGCAAGCCCTGTTCCAGGAGATCGAACAGCACGACGGCGCCGTCTATATCGACCTGACCCACGTGGCCAAGGAAACCTGGTGCGCCAACCCGATTTCGGCCACCAAGTGGGCCTATCTGGACGCCAACTTCAATGCCTGGAAGCAACGCCTGCGGGTCGCCCCGGTGGCGCATTTCTCGGGCGGCGGCGCCCGCACCGATCTCGATGGCGCGACCTCCGTGCCGGGGTTCTACGCCGCCGGCGAGGCCGCCGGCGGCATGCACGGCGCCAACCGCATGGGCGGCAACGCCCTGACCGAATGCCTGGTGTTCGGCCACCGCGCCGGCGCCGCCGCCACCGCCTTCGCCCAGGGCCGCGACCAGGGTGCGAGGGCCCCTGCCCCGGCGCCCACCCTCGAAACCGGCGAACCGCAAGCCGATCCCGATGATCTGCGCACCGAGTTGCGCCAGGTCATGTGGCAATACGGCGGCATCCGCCGCGATGCCGAGGGCCTGGCCACCGGTTTGGCGAAGGTCCGTGACATCGCCGCCCAGGCGGCCCGCACCCGCGGCATCAACGAGCCGCGCCGGCTGGAGAAATTCCTCGAAACCCAACTGGCCGCCGGCGCCGCCGAATTGATCATCCAGGCCGCCACCCGCCGCCAGGAAAGCCGCGGCACCCACGCCCGGGCCGACTACCCGGCCAGCGACGACGAAAACTGGCGCGGCCACCTGAAAGTGGAGCGCCAGGCCGACGGCCCACACTGGTGGTTCGATCCCCTGCCGGCGGAGGACGGCACGCAGGCGGCCGAGTAGGACTTTGGCGCGAAGGGCGCCGCCACCTATATTGGGTTGCCCCAAGGCCCAACACCCGCCCGGGATTTCCGAGGGCCGAACCGTAGCAGGATTAGAAGGAACGGTAGATGAACCTGGGCGCCGTCGCCGCGATCGTCGGAATGGGCGATGCCTATGCCAATGCGGACGATATCAAGGACCCGCTGCAACTCGCGGCGGAGGCGACCTACAAGGCGATCGCCGATGCCGGGATCCGGAAGACGGATATCCAAAGCCTGTTCACCGGACGCTCGCCCTGGGCGGATCGGCGGCCGCAGTGGAACAACATATTCGCCTCCCACATCCAGTTGCCCCTGACCCTGTCGACCGAACTCACCATGCACGGGGCCGGCATCAACGTCATGTTCGGTTTGGCGGTGCAGAATATAGCCGCCGGCATGGCCGATTATGTGCTGTGCCTGCAAAGCGACGCGACGGCGCTGTTCATCGACACCGTCGCGGTCGGCGCCGCGACCGACGCCGATCCGCAGTTCGAATACCCCTTCGGACCGATCATTCCCGCCCTCTATGGCCAGGTGGCCCGCCGCTACATGCACGAATACGACCTGTCGGAAGAGGACTTCGCCGACGTCGCGGTGGCCCAGCAGGAATGGGGCCGACGGCATCCGCACGCCGCCAAGGCCAGGTTCGGCGCCATCGACCGGGCGGACGTCCTCGCTTCGCCCTATGTGGCGACACCGCTGCGCCGTTGGATGTGCTCGACCTGGGGCGGCGGCACCGCCGGCGCCTTCATCGTCACCTCGGTGGAGAATGCCAGGCAGGCCGACAAGCCTTTGTACATCCGCGGCTTCGGCTCCTGCGCCACCCACGAGTACCTGTCCGAGCGCATGGGCATTCACCAGATGCCCTTCGCGGCCGATTTCGGTGCGCTGCCGAACCTGACCCATTCCGGCGTCCGGGAAGCGGCCAGGCAGGCCTACGCCATGGCCGGCATGACCGCCTCCGACATGGACATGGTGCAGATGTCGGCGAACTTCTCCCATATGGCGCTGTTGCTGCTGGAAGACCTAGGGTTTGCCGAAAAAGGCCGGGCCATCGAACTCTATCGCCAGGGACGGCTGACCCCGGGCGGCGATCTGCCTTGCGACACCAACGGCGGCTGGCTGTCTTTCGGTCAGCCGGGCATTTCCTGCGACATGGACACCATGGTCGAAGGGGCGCGGCAACTGCGTGGCGAAGCCCTGGGATTGCAAGTGCCGGGCCGGCCGAAGACGGCGATCCTGCAGGGGGCCGGCGGCATGATGGCCTGCAACGGCGTCACCATTCTCAGTACCGAGGCGGCCTAGGGAGCATCGGATGAGCGAACAGGGCGAAACCGTCGTCGCGGATCGGTTCCCGGAACCGCGCCGGACGCTGGACGCGGAACCGTTCTGGCGGGGCATCGCGCAAGGAAGATTGCTTTTCCAGCGCTGCGGCGGTTGCCGGACGGCGGTCTGGCCGCCGCGATCCTACTGCCCCTATTGCGATGCTCCGGGTTTGAGCTGGGAAGAGTCGTCGGGAACGGCTGAAATCTATTCCTTCAGCACCGTCATGCGCCCGCCGACGCCGGTCTGGAACGACAAGGCGCCCTATACGGTCGGTCTCGTGCGGCTGGCGGAGGGCTATTACCTGTTCACCGAGATCGACGAGGAATGGCAGGGCATCGCCATCGGCCAAAAGGTCGAAGTGACCTTTCCGCCCCGCGACGTGCCCCTGCCGATCTTCAAGTACGCCAGGAACGAAGGGTAGAGCAGATGGATTTCAGCCTGAGCCCCGAGCATCAAGCCTTGCGGGACATGTCCCGGCGCTTCGTCGAGACGGAGTTTCCCCGCGAGAAGATTCTGCAATGGGTGCGGGACAAGGTCGAACCGCCACGCGAGACCTTCCTGAAGCTCGGCGAATTGGGGGTGTTCGGTTTCCTGCTGCCGCCGGAATACAGCGGCCTCGACAGGATCGACCCGACCGGCATGGTGGTCTTCGTGGAGGAGCTTTCGCGCGCCTCCTCCGCCCTGGCCACCCACTACGGCCGGGCGGCGGTGATCGTCGGCCCGCAGATCGCCCGCTTCGGCTCGCAGGCGCAAAAGGACCTGGTGCTGCCGAAGGTCGCCCGCGGCGAGGTGCAACTGGCCCTCTGCCTGACCGAGGCGCAGGCCGGCTCCGATGCCGCCGCCATCGCCACCAGGGCCGAGGAACAACCGGACGGCTCCTACCTGATCAACGGCACGAAAATGTTCAACAGCCAGATCGAAAGCGCCGGCTTCGCCGTGATCGCCGCCCGCACCGACCCCGACAAACCCCGTCACGAGGGCATCACCCTGTTCCTGGTGGAAGACCCGGGCCAGCGGCCGGAGATCGAGTACCACCGCATCGAGACCCTGGGCATGGCGATGATCCCGACCTACTCCATCGCCTTCAACGACCTGCGGCTGCCCCCCGAGGCGATCATCGGTGAGCGCGGCGGCGGCTGGCGGGGGCTGCTGGGCGGCCTCGACAACGAGCGGTTCTATCACGGCGCCATCGGCGTCGGCGCCGCTCAGGGCATCATCGATCTGGTGATCGACTACGTGAACCAGCGGGTCGCCTTCGGTAGGCCGCTGGGCCGCCTGCAGGCGGTGCGCCACAAGATCGTCGACATGCAGATGGCCGTCGACGCCGCCCGGCTGTTCACCTATCGGGCCGCCTGGCAACTGGAACAGATGGGCAGTTGCCACAAGGAAGCCTCGATGGCGAAGATCGCCGGCGCCGAGGCCTACATGAAGGTCTCCCACCAGGGCCTGCAGCTATTGGGTGGTTTCGGCTACAGCGTCGAAAGCGGCCTGCCGATGCATTTCGCCGATGCCAAGCTGTTCGAGATCGGCGGCGGCGCAGTCGAAGTTCAGCGCAACATCATCGCCAAGGAAATGGGCCTTTAACGGACGCCCCCGTGTTACCCGGCGGGGTCAGCAACCTACGCAGGCCTTTTGGACCTTGCCATTGCTTCTGCAGTATCCACCCCCCCGTACGTCTTCCAGCGTCGTATTGCCTTTTGTGTAGGAGACGCGGTTAATCCGGCCGTCCCATCCTCCGGCAGTGGTTCTGGCGCTCGAATAGAGCACCAATCCGCCAACGACACCGGCGGACGAGCGGCCGGTGGCGATGATGCAAAGGACCACTTCATCCTGCTGGGGGGTTTCGGGATTTCCGACCTCAACGTCGATCTCATAGTCGAATTTCCCGTCTGGCGGCAGCACGAGATGGGGAATGAAATTGGTGAGTTCGTTGGCGCCCAGGCCGTCCGGTGTCAGTGTCGTAGCGTCCAGCTCGGCCTGTACCTCCGCAGCGGTCTTCTTCTGGGCATCGGCGTAGGCTCTGATTGCTCCGTCAATTCTCCCCATCGCCCGCGCTGCCTCCGCCGTTTCACTCGCCCTCACATAGGCGAAGACACGGGGAATCGAAATGGCCGCAAGAATGCCCATGATGGTCACGACGACCATCAGTTCGATCAGGGTAAACCCTCGTGACCGAGATATATGCCGGGCGATCGGGCGCGTCATTGTTCGGGCAAGCAACGCTCAAAGTCATTGTCCGTTACTTGCAGCATGGTCGCGACAAGTGAATAATTTCTTGAAACAAAACGGATGATTGAAAATCGGTCGCCGCATCTTCAGCACGGACGTTTGACCTGGCGTCAGGCCGTCCGCCGACGCCGCGCATATGGAGTACGAAGTCCAGAGTGTTGGCGCCGACCACGAAACCGGACGTGATCGAGAACGCCGTGAGCGATCCAAAGCCACTGCTCGTGTTTGAAGTTGAGGCAGTGTTGATGAGGATATCCAGGCCGGGATCATCCGTCCCCCAAAGCCCGGTTATGAGAACCGTCGACAGGTCGACATCGACCGGCAGGGTGAATGAAGTCCGATAGATGTAGCCGCCGGGCGGGCCAACGGCATCGGCGGTAGCGGGGCCAATCCAACGCGAGTTGGCGTCGTTGGCTACCCAGGGCGGGATCGGAAAGCCGTCCACCGGAACCGTACTGTCGACCAGGCTCCCCGCACCAGGTTGTGCGAAAATCGCGTAGTGTGGATCATCCACGCCACCGCCGAGCGGCGTTCCCGCGCCATCGACACCAGTATTGTAGAGATCGGATATGACCACGGCATGCGCCGTGGAAACCGTCGCCGCCAAGAATGCCCCGGCGGCGAACAATCCGACAATCATCGATTTGCTATGCACAGCCTATCCCCTTCCGCCCATCGCGGTGGATACAAAGCGAACACATCACGGGCCCCACATTCACAACCATGCAAGGACCGTGCCAACTTATGGGCTTATGGAAAATCAACGGGCTACACCTCGGCCGCCGTCACAAATCTTTCAAAGGTGTAAATTTCCCCGACACCGTGGGCGCATTGGCGGGGACCTTGCGGCTCATTGAGGTCGCGGTACGCCGGCGGAGGCCGGCGCTTCGGCGAACATCCGCAAGGCTCAGGCGGCGAACCCCTGCAGGCGGGCGGCTTCGTCGCGGACCCGTTCGGGGCTGCCCAGATAGGCGCGGTTCACGCCCAGGCGCTTGAACCAGTAGTGCAGGCCCATCAGGTCGGTGAAGCCCATGCCGCCATGCACCTCGGTGGCGGTGCGGGCGACGAAGCGGCCGACTTCGTCGACATGGGATTTGGCGAAGGCGGCGGCCAGGGAAAACTGGGCCGGCTCGTGCTCCATGGCGTAGGCGCCATACCAGACCAGGGCGCGGCAGGGCTGCAATTCCGAGGCCATCTCGGCGCACATGTGCTTGACCGCCTGGAACGAGCCGATGGCCCGGCCGAACTGTTTGCGTTCGCCGGCGTAGTCGACCGCCTGGCGCAGCATCTCCTCGCCGGCGCCCAGGCTGTCGGCGGCCAGGATCACCCGGCCGGCGTCGATCACCGAACGCAGCACCCCCTCGCCCTGCCGGAGCGGATCCGCCGGGGTGTTCTCGAAGCGCAATTCACTGACCGCGCGGGTTCGGTCGATGGTTTTCAGCCCGACCCGGTCGAGACCGGCGGCGTCGGCCCTGACCAGATGCAGCCCGCCGGCGTTGTCGGCGACGACGAAACCCTCGGCCCCGACGCCATCCAGGACAAACAGGGCCCGGCCGCTCAGCACGCCGTTTTCCGCCGTCACCCCGGCGTCCTCGCGAGCCCCGGCGGCACTTTCGGACACCGCGACGCCGACCCGCAGCGAGCCATCCGCCATGGCCGGCAGCCAGGCCCGGCATTGGTCCTCGTCGCCGCCCAGGCGGATCGCCAGGGGCGCCATCACGGCGCTGGCCACGAAGGGCACCGGCACGACCCGGCGGCCAAGTTCCTCGGCCACGACGGCGGCCTCCAGCAAGCCCAGGCCGGCACCGCCGTAATCTTCGCCGATCAGCAGCCCGGCCATGCCCAGCCCGCACAGCTCGGCCCAGATGTCCTCGTCCAAGGCGGCGCCGGCCTCGGCCGTCCGGCGCACCGTATCGAGTTCGGCTAGGCGCGAGAGACTGCCCTGGAAACTGTCGCGGATCAGTTCCTGTTCTTCCGAAAGTCCGAAATCCATATGCCTTACTCCTACGCGCCGGCCACTTTCGGTTCCCTGGGCATGCCCAGGCCGCGTTCCGAAATGATGTTCTTCTGAATCTGCGCCGTGCCGCCGCCGATGATCAGGCCCAGATCGAACATGAAATTTGCCTGCCAGGCACCGCCGTCGCGCAGCATCGGGCTTTCATCGTACAGCACGCCGATTTCACCCAGAATATCGATGCCCAGGCCGTCCAGTTGATGGTTCAATTCGCAGCCCAGCAACTTCACCACCATGTCGCCCAGGCCACGGCCCTTGCCCTTGCCGGCGTCGGTGATCATGCGCATCTCGTGCAGGCGCATGGCCTGCACCCGGGCCTGCAGGCGAATGAAGCGATCGCGGAACAGCGGGTTCTCCATCAGCGGGTGGCCGTCCAGGCTTTCGTTCTGCAGGAGTTTCCCGACCCGCAGCAGGCTGTCCAGCGAACGGTTGGCGTCACCCAACAGCCCCCGTTCATGCTTCAGGGTGCT
This sequence comes from Alphaproteobacteria bacterium, assembly GCA_030746635.1. Classification (GTDB taxonomy): domain Bacteria; phylum Pseudomonadota; class Alphaproteobacteria; genus JASLMH01. The sequence continues at coordinate 8,980 of JASLMH010000150.1, forward strand.
GTTGGCGACAACCCAGCCGTTACCCCGGCCGCCGACCACGTTCGCCTGCGGTACCCGCACGTCGGTGAAGAAGACCTCGTTGAACGACGGCGTGCCGGTCATGGTTTGCAGGGGCCGCACCTCGATCCCCGGTGTGTCCATGGGGAAGACGATATAGCTGATGCCCTCGTGCTTCGGGGCGTCGGGTTCGGTGCGCACGAGGCAGAAGATCATGTCGGCGATATGGGCGCCCGAGGTCCAGATCTTCTGGCCGTTGATGATGAAATCGTCGCCGTCCTCGACCCCGCTGGTCTGCAGGCTGGCCAGGTCCGAGCCGGCATTGGGTTCGGAATAGCCCTGGCACCAGACGATCTCGCTGCGAATGGTCGGCCGGATGTAGCGCTGTTTCTGTTCTTCGGTGCCGTGCTCCAGCAAGGTCGGCACCAGCATCGAGATGCCCTGGTTGCCCAGCCCCTGGATGACGTTGGCGGCGAAGAACTCGTCGGCGATGATCCGCGATTTCAGGATATCGGGCTCGGCGCCGAAGCCGCCATATGCCTTTGGAATGGTCCGGCTGGTATAGCCATGGTCGACCAGCAGGCCCTGCCAGGTGCGCACTTCGCCGGCCAGATTGCGCGGCCGCATGCGGAACGAGAAAGCGGATTCGCCGGGTGCCAGATGTTTGTTCTCCTTCAGGAACTGGCGCACTTCCTCGCGAAAGGCCTTGTGCTCCGCACGATCTTGCAGGTCCATGGTTACTCACCTTGCACTTTTGTGTTCAACCAACGGTTAGAGGGCGGCCATCGCCTCTTCGATCCTGGTGACGATTCCTTCGGCGCCCGCTTCCACGGCCAGGGGTCGGGCATGTTCGAAGCAGGCCCGCGCCTTGTCCTTGCGGCCCTTGGCGGCATGCAAGAGGCCGAGATTGAATTCGGCGTCGGCGTAAAATCCCGGTGCCTGTTCGGTCACGCCTGCCATGGCGCTTTCGAGATAACGCTGCGCCAAGGCGGCGGCGCGCGGCAGGGTCTTGATCAGGAACCAGGTGTTGCGCAGCATCACCGATGCCGGCGGCCGCTCGCCGGATATGGCGATTTGCAGATAGATCTGCCCCAGGAAGTAGTCGGCCAACGACGTCGCCATGGGAAAGCCCAAGGCGTCATACCTGGCGGCGCCATCGAGGATCGTCTTGACGCCTTCGTCGTAGCGCCCCGCCAGCACCAGGGCCAGGCCACGCAATGAATCGGGCATGTTGCCCGCCGAGCGCAGGTCGCCGTCCTCCATCATCTTGTCCAAGTCGGCGATATCCGCCAGCAACCGTTCCGCCTCCGCCTGCGACAGGCCATCCATGTTGGCCATCACCCGGCCGGTCAACAGGGCGCCGCTCGCCAACGCGCGATCGACAGGACACAACGACTGGTCAATCGCCTGTTGGCCCTGCTCCATCGCCAGATCAGGGTCGCCCGCCAGGGCATCGAAGAACACCAGTTGCGCGGCGCCCATGGTCAGGGGGCGTGGATCGCCGCTGTCGCGGCCCAACGACAGCAATTGCCGGCAATAGTCGCGACCTTCCGTCGCCCGGCATTCGAATAGCCTGGACATGCTCAGTCCCAGCAGCGCCTTGGCCTGGATCCAGACATTGCCGATCTCCCGTGCCAAGGCCAGGGTGCGGTCGCCGAGCGGCAGCAAAACCGCATCCTTCTCCGGCCCCGGCGCGTCATAGGTCACGTGATACCAGAGCAACCCCAGCAGGGCATGGGCGATCGCGCCGGGGTCGCCGCAACCCTCGGCGATCTCGAGGGCCTCCTCCAGCATCGCCTTGCCCTTGACCTGGCGTGCGCTGAAGACATGGGCATAGCCGCTTTCGCACAACATCCGGGCGGTGTGCGACGGATCGTTCAACGCTTCGAAACGCGGCCTGGCGGCCTCGATCATGGCGATGATGCCTCGGAAATCGCACTGATAGTAAAGCACCCGCGCCATGTTCAGGGCGGCATCGGCGACAAACAGGTCATCGGCGCAATCGGGTGTCCCGGCGACCGTATCCATGATCGCGCGGAAGCGGTCTTCCGCCTCGTCCAGAGCGTAGACCCGAAGGTTCTTTTCGCCCGCCAGGGCGTGGTACTTGACCGCCTTGGCCGGCTCGCCCGCGGCCTCGAAATGCCGGGCCAATTCCTCGGCGACATCGTTCAGGCGATCGGCGAAATGGCTTTCGAGCGCCACCGCGATCTCGCCATGCAAGTCGGCGCGCCGGCGACTCAACAGGCTGTCGTAGATGCCGTCGCGCACTAGCGCGTTGTTGAAGCGCCAATCGTCGCCGTCCAGTTGCTCGATCAGGTTTTGCCCCGTCAGGGTGCCCAACAGCATCTCGGTTTCTTGCTTGTTGTCGTTGCTGCAGGCGGTCGCGACCGGCCCCAGGTTGAAGGCCCGGCCGGCGACCGCCGCGGCCTCGAGAAATTCCTTGGCCTGACCGTCCAGTTGATCGACCCGCCGCATCAACAGGTTCTGCAGGCTGACCGGCAGCGCCGCCGCGTCGCTGCCGTCGTACGAGGCGGCGCCGTCGGCAACGCTCAGGCGGTCGTGGTTGCACAGATAGTCGATGATCTCTTCCGCGAACAGCGGGTTGCCGTCGGCCTTTTCGGCGACCAGTCGGCCCAGCTCGGCGGGCAATTCCGCCACGCCCAGCCGGGCGGCGGCAAGTTCGCGTACCTCGTCGCCGGAAAGCGGCGGAACCTCCAGGACCTCGTCCGGCGCCGGGTCGTCGTCGTCATTGGCGGCAATGCCGCGGCGGTAGGTGCACAGCACCAGGATCGGCAGGTCGGCGCCTTCGTCCACCGTGCGCCGCAGGAGCTGCGCGGTGGAGCGGTCCAGCCAATGGGCGTCGTCGACGAACAGGACGATCGGCGACTGTCGCGCCAGGGCGTGCATGGTTTCGAGCAGGATATCGCGTGTCCGGCGGCCGGCGACCTCGGCATTCTCGCGTCGGAACGAGGTGTCATCGACCTCGAAACCCAACAGGTTCAATAGATACGGCACGCTGGCGGCGCTATCCACGCCGATCATGTCGAGACCGCGTTGCAGCCGTCGTTCGGCGTCGTGTCGGTCGCCATCCTCCTTGATCGCGAAACCATGACGGATGGCGCGGATGAAATTCTGGAACGGCACGCGCGCGCCATCGGCCGTGCAATGGCCCGAAAACCAGCGCCAGTTATGGTCCGCCGTGGTGCCGCGCAACTCATGGATCAGGCGGGACTTGCCGATGCCGACATCGCCCAGGACGTTGATCCGCATGGCCTTGCCGGTGGCGCAACGGCCCAACCAATCGTTCAATGTCCGCAGTTCCGTGGCCCGACCGATCATCGGCGTCAGGCCGTGCTGTAGCGATACATCGAAACGTGTCACGCCCGTGCTTATGGCATCGAGGCGGTAGACCTGTTGCGCCTCGACGCGGCCCTTCAAATCGCGCAGCTCGGCATGGCTGCAGTCGGCATACCCTTCCACTTCGGCGCGAATCTCGGCGCTGATCAGGACGCTGTCCGGCTCGGCGGCCTGTTGCAGACGGGCCGCCACATTGACGGTGTCGCCCAGCGCCGTGAACGACAACGCATCCCCCTCGCCCATCCGTCCCAGGACCACCGGCCCGGTGTGGATGCCGATGCGCAGACGGGGGCTGACGCCGTCCCGCGACGACATCTCTTCGCGCAGGCTGGACATACGTTGTTGGATCGCCAAGGCGGCACGACAGGCATGCAGCGGTGCGTCTTCCAAGGCGACGGGCGCGCCGAAGATCGCCATCAGGCCGTCGCCGGCGAACTCCCGCACCGTGCCGCCTTCCGCCTCGATCGCCGCATTTTGCAGCCCGGTCAGGCGGTGCACGAGTTCGAAGGTCGCCTCCTCGCCGAGCCGTTCGGCCAGGCCCGTGAAATCCACCATGTCGGCGAACAGCACCGTCACCTGACGGCGTTGACCGTCGGCAACCTGCGATGCGGCACTCGTGTCAGACATTAATCCGAAATTTCGAAGAGAACATTACAGTCGTATCCGATCCTAGCCAGATTGCACCGTCGTTGGAACTTCATTTGCAACCGCCGGCAACCGCTCCCGGCAATGGGACAGGTTGGCGACGATGAATGCGCTGCCCGTCGGCTCCTGGCCAAGGTTGGTCAAAAGGTCGGTCCTGCGGCCGTTTTAGAAGTCCGGTATTGGCAAAAGCCGCCAGCCATACCCGTCGAACCAAATCCTAACCTTTCGGCGGTAGCTTCGTGCTTTGGCGCCACCATGGCCATGGCTTGCGCAAGCAACCGCAACGACGGAACGGTTTCGCGGACCAGGGTATTCTGATGGAAACTGGAGACTTCAACTGGCGAAACTGAAAATGGCTCTTAGGCGTCTTGTGCAAAGAGTCCTGCGCAACTATCACCCCGAAAAGCATTACATGCGCGGTTGAGGGGATACCCCCCAACGATGGAAAAGCCGCGTTAACGGGAAGCGGCCCCATAAGGCACCTCCGATGGCCACGTTTCGGCCACGAAGGTCAGTGGTCAATTGCCTCGGATGTTCGCTTGTTCGGGTATTCGCCAGCCATGCATCCGGCAGCAGTTCATCGCGGCCAGGTCGGGTTCTGTCGCGATTGACCCTGGCTGTGTGAAAACGTCTTGGATGTTACGATTCTTCAGTGAATCGGATGAGGGATCGGATGAAGCGTTA
>JASLMH010000151.1 GCA_030746635.1 Alphaproteobacteria bacterium
GGGTGTCTGGTACTACCCGCGGGTCGATCCGCAATATGATCACACCGGTATCGCCAGTTGGTATGGCCAGAAGTTTCACGGCCGCCTCACCGCCAATGGCGAGACCTACGACATGAACACCCTGACGGCGGCGCACAAGACCCTGCCGATGCCGACCCGGGTGCAGGTGACGAACCTGGCCAATGGGCGCTCGCTGATCCTGAAGGTCAACGACCGCGGCCCCTTCGTCAACGGCCGGATCATCGACGTCTCGCGGCGGGCGGCGCAATTGCTCGGTTTCTACAACCAGGGCACGGCCAAGGTGCGGGTAACGGTGATCGACGATGGCGCCGGCACCATGGTCGCCAGCAAGCCGGTGACGCCGAAGGAACAACGAACCGCCCTGCCGGCCCTGCCGAGGGGCTCGGTGACGGCGCAAAGCCTGGCGCCGCCCAGCGGCATCAAGCAGGCGACACCGTCGCCCGCGACGGCACCGACGCCGGTGCGGGTCGCCACGGCCGGCGGCCAGAGTGCCGGTGCCGGGGTCAACGGCAGCCTGGCGGCGGTTTCCCAGGAAGCGGTGAAACCGTCGACCATCTACGTCCAGGCCGGCGCCTTCGCGCTGGCCGAAAACGCCGCCAAGCTGCGCGCCCGCCTGGCCTATATCGGCCCGGCCAACGTCACCAACATCTTCGTCAAGGGGCAGGAGATCTTCCGCGTCCGCCTGGGCCCGATCTTCTCGGTCGAGGCGGCCGACAAGGTGCTGCGGCAGGTGCTCGGCAGCGGCGTCAGCCACGCCCGAATCATCGTCGAATAGGTCTCTTTCAATATCCCGCTTGGCCAGGCAAGGCAGCGTCGCCGAATGGATGCCCGGGTCGAGCCCGGGCATGATTTAAGGTTGTATTTATGTTTCCTAATTCGTCATTACCGGGCTTGACCCGGTAATCCATATTGCGCGCGGCGCGTCCTTGCCGCGACGCCGGCTACGTTGCCGCGTGAACGATTTCCAATCTAAATAATCGCCCGGGGCCGGGAGGGGCCGCGGCGGAGGATTTCGCGCAAGCTGGCCAGGGCCTCGGCCAGGGCGGCGCGGCTGACGGCCTGACCGAGCGACAGCCGGACGGCTTCGCCATGGCTCTTGGCGCCGTCGTCGTCGGCCGTCGCCAGGAACGGCGCCAGCGGCAGGATGATGATGCCGCGCTGCCGCGCGGCGGCGGTGAAATCGTCGCCGGTCCACGGTTTCGGCAGTGATAAAAGCAGGTGCAGGCTGGCCGGATGGTCGCGCATCTCCAGGCCCTCGAAGGCCTCGCGGGCAATGGCGTGGCGGGCGGCGATCTCCGCCCGTTGCCAATCCAGCAATTGTTCGGCGGTGCCGTCCTCTATCCAGCGGCCGACGATCTCGCCCATCAGGGCCGGTAGCGCCACTTGCAGGATCCGCATGGCATCCGCCAACCGGCCCAGCTGCGCCTCGGGCGCCGCCAGCCAGGCCACCCGCAGGCCGGGGGCGAGGCATTTCGAGACCGAGGCGAGGTAGATCGTGCGTTCCGGGGCCAGGCTGGCGATCGGCGGCGGCCGATCCTCGATCAGGAAGCCGTAGACGTCGTCCTCGACGATCAGCAGATCATGCCGCCGGGCCACCTCGACGATGGCCTGCCGGCGGGCCGGCGACATCACCGCGTTGGTCGGGTTCTGCAGGGTCGGTACCACGAACAGCAGACGCGCGCCGCTGGCCCGGCAGGCCGCCCCAAGGGCTTCGGGCCGGATGCCTTGGTCGTCCATGGCCACCGACAACGGCCGCCGGCCGGCGAAATGTACCGCGTCGATCAGTTGCGGGTAGCTCAGGTCTTCCAGCAGGATGCCGTCGCCCGGCCCGCTGAAGGCCGAAAGGGCCAAACTCAGACCCTGCTGGGCACCGCCGCAGAGCATCATCCCCTCCGGATCGGCCTGCAGGCCGATCCGCCGCAACCACTCGGCGCCGGCCTGGCGGTGCCGCGGCGGCCCAACCTCTGGCATGTAACCCAACAGATCCGGCCCGTCACGGCCGGCGGCGATGTCGTGCAGCGTGGCCGACAGGGCCCCGGCGTGCGGTCCCTGCGGTGGTGCGTTCTGGGTCAGTTCGACGAGGCCGCCGGTGCCGGGGGTCAGGCGCTCGGCCGGTGTGGCGGCGGCCGCCCGCACGAAGGTACCGCGCCCGACCGTGCCCTCCAGCAGGCCGCGGCGCGCCGCTTCGGCGTAGGCCCGGCTGATGGTGCCGACGGTAACGCCCAGGCGCCAGGCCAGATCGCGCTGCGCCGGCAGCCGGCTGCGCGGCGGCAGGCGGCCGCTGGCGATGTCCTGGCCGATCGCATCGGCAATGGCTCGGTATTTCGGACCGGTATGTTCCTGCAATTCTGGGAGGTAAATTGTCATGGTGACAATATTCTAATTGACACCCAATATAGAGTCAATCGATATAGCAATATGGGATCAATTGAAGGTTCTATGGAGCAATATGATGACAATATCCAATTATGCGGGAGCAATCTTCGGGCGCTATCGCGGCTTTGCCGAACCGGCGCAATGGCTTAGGCTATTGCTGGCGTGGCAGGAGCGGGCCCAACAACGCCACCGCCTGGCCGACTTGGACGATCGGACATTGCAGGATTTGGGCCTGAGCCGGGCCGACGTCGCCAACGAATGCCGCAAGCCGTTCTGGCGTGCCTGAAGGGAAACAGAGGGCTATGCAGATCCCGATCTACCAGATCGACGCCTTCACCAGTGTGCCGTTCGAGGGCAATCCGGCCGCCGTCTGTCCGTTGCCGGCCTGGCTGCCGGACCGTACCCTGCAGGCGATCGCCCTGGAGAACAATCTGTCGGAGACCGCCTTCACCGTTCCCGATGGCGACGATTTTCACCTGCGCTGGTTCACCCCCACGGTTGAAGTGGATCTGTGCGGCCACGCCACCCTGGCGACCGCCTATCTGATCTTGAACCGGCTGTCGCCGGACCGCCAGGCGGTGGCGTTCAAGACCTTGTCCGGCACCCTGCGGGTGGCGCGGGAGGACGACGGCCTGGTGATGGATTTCCCCGCCCTGCCGCCCGGCGAGCCGATGCAACCCGGCGCGGAACTGCTGGCGGCGATGGGCGCCGAGCCGGTGGAATGCCGGCCGATCCGGGAGGTGCATGGCGCGCCGTATCTGTTCCTGGTCTATCGCGACGAGGCCGAGGTGGCTGCCCTGGCGCCCAAATTCGCCGACCTGGGCGCCAACGTCATCGCCACGGCGCCGGGCGACGGGGTGGATTTCGTCTCGCGCTTCTTCGCCCCGATGTCGGGCATCGACGAGGATCCGGTGACCGGTTCGGCGCATTGCACCCTGACCCCCTATTGGGCCGAACGGCTGGGCGTCGAGCGGCTGCGGGCACGGCAGATCTCGGCCCGCGGCGGCGGCCTCGGCTGCCGTCTGGCCGGCGACCGGGTCTTTCTGGCCGGCGACTGCGCCTTTTATCTGGAGGGCAGCATCGAGGTGCCGGAATAGCCGCGATGACCGCGACGGCGACATCCGGCGTGTTCGGCCCGCCCCGGGACACGGCCGATCTGGCGGCCGTCAAGGCGCTGTTCCTGGAATACGCCCAATCGCTGGATTTCGATCTCTGTTTTCAGGATTTCGAGGCCGAGATGGCGGCCTTTCCGGGCCAGTACGCGCCGCCCGGCGGCGCCCTGCTGCTGGCCCGGCTGGATGGCGCGGCGGTCGGCGCCGTCGGCCTTCGGGATCTGGGCGAGGGGATCTGCGAGATGAAGCGGTTGTACCTGCGCCCGGCCGCGCGCGGCTCCGGTCTGGGCCCGGCCCTGGTCGACGGCATCATCGCCGAGGGACGGCGGCTCGGCTATCGCCGCATGCGCCTGGATACGGTGCCGGGGCCGCACGACGCCGCCATCGCCCTCTATCGGCGTCTCGGCTTCGCGGAGATCCCGCCCTATTGCCTCAATCCGGTACCGGGCGCGATATACATGGAACTGGCGTTTCCCGTCGACCCGGCCTGAACCGGCCTTGACCTTTCCGTGGCGGCGTGGTCTTAGAGCACGCCCAGAGGCAAGATACGAGGTTCCAATGCAGCGGAATTGGTTCGCCGGCGTCCTATCGGCCGCCATCCTGATTTTCGCCTGTTCGACGGCTTGGGCCGGCGGCGACCCGGACGGCAAGATCCGCCGGTTGATCGAACTGGACGGCGCCGGTGCCGTCGTCGAGGCGGTGATCGACCGCCAGCGCCCGTTGGTCCGTCAGCGGTTCAAGGCCGCCCATCCCACGTTGCCGAACAAGGCGGTGGATGCCTACGTGGATGCCTTTGCCGGCGAATTGAGCGCCCGCGGCGGGCAGTTCTTCGATCTGATCGTGGCGGTCTATGCCAAGACCTTCAGCGCCGCCGAAATCGACGGCCTGCTCGCCTTCTACACATCGCCCCTGGGACAAAAGCTGCGTACCGTGGGACCCTCGATCCTGCGACAGAGCCGTGACGCCGGCGCCGCCTGGGGCCGTCAGCATGGTGCCGCCGTCGCCGCCACCGCCAAGGCCAAGGTCAAGGCCATGGGCTACGCCGTGAATTGAGGGTAGTTTCCCGTATCGCCATTGTCGGATTTGCCCAACGAAAGGCCGCAAGATGCCCCGAAAGCCAAATTACAAATTCGAGCGTATGGAACGCGAACGCAAGAAGGCGGAAAAGAAAGAGGCGCGCCTGAAAGCGAAACAGGAACGCAAGGCCCAGGAAGCAGGCCAGGACGAGCCGGCGGAAAGCATCGCCGAGGAAGAATAGGCCGGCGCGCCAAGCCTATTCGTAGTGCAGGGATTCGGCGGAGTTGGTCCGGGTCGCCAGGCGGGCGGGATACAGTGCCGCCGCCGCGCAGGTGGCGATTGCCAGGGCGACGATCAGCCCCAGCATGCCCGCCGACAGGGTGTAGCGGTACTCGAACAGGGTGAAATGATCAAGGAAGGCGATGCTGACCGCGCCCAGGGCGTTGCCCAGCACCAGGGCGAAGACGGCGGCGGTACAGCCGATACACAGCCCCTCGGTCAATAGCAGCAGGCGCACCTGGCGGCCATCCAGGCCGATCGCCCGCAGCACGGCGAATTCGCGGGCCCGGCCCAGCACCTGGATCAGCATGGTGTTGCCGACGCCGACGGCCGCCAGCACCACCGTCAGCGCCAGGATGAAATCGAAAATGAAGAAATCGCGGGTGATCTCCCGCGCCGAGGCCACGATCAGCGACCGGCCGCGCCGCACCAGCCGATAGGTGGGGAACAGGCGGCTGGCCAGGTACCGGGACTGCCGCCAACTCAGGGTCCGGCCGTCGGCTCGCCGCACCATCAAATGCCGGCCCAGGGTGTAATCCAGGTTGCCGCGGTAGATCGGGCTGCCTTCCGGCACCAGGGCGAAGGACTTCATTTCGATATAGGGGCCGTCGCGCAGATCGAAGCCGACCTGGTCGGTGATGTCGATGATCTCGAAGGGGTGGCGCCCACGCTCGCCCACGAACACCATCAGATCGCCGACCGTCAGACCATGGCGAGCCGCCAGGGCGCGGGAAAAGATCGCCGTGCCGGGCGTCAACGGCCGCCGATTGGCGATCCTGCGCCAGAGGTTCAGGTCCTCCCGGGCGACCACCCGCAGCGGCAGGCCGCCCGGCGCCTTGTCGGACAGGCGCAGCGGGTAGTAGCCCTCGCGGCGCAGCGCCGCCAGCACCGTCTCGTCCGCCCGGCCGATCGTCGCCGTGGTCTGACGGAAGTAGGCGAACGGCTCGACCGCGCTTTGTCCCCAGTCGCGGATCTCCTGTTTCAGCGACCGGGTGATCACGCTGAGGCAGAGCAACAGGCCGAACACCAGGGCGATGCCGGCGATCGCCATCACCGACTGCCGGCTGACGGCGATCAGGTGCCGCGCCGCCAACAGGCTCTCGATCGGCAGGATCGGCCGCAGCAGGGCCTGGGCGGCGCGGATGATCAGGTGCAGCAACGGCTGCACGCACCACACCAGGGTGCCGGCCAGCACCGCCAGGACCGCGGCTTCGACGAGGAAGAAATACAGCACCGACATCCAGGCGATCAGCAGTGGCCGCACCGCCAGGTAGGTCAGCGCCAGGGTCAGGGGCAGCAGCCAGGCGAAGCTGCGCCCGCCCGCCGCCGCCTTCGGCAAATCCTCGCTGAGGAAACGCGGGTGCAGGATGTCGGCGATGCGCATCCGGGTCAGCCGCCAGACCGGGCCGGCCACGCCCAGCAGGGTGATGGCCAGGCCGAGGACGGCGATGGCGGTCAGTTCGGCGGCGGGAAATTCGAAGCCGGGCAGCGGCCGGCGCCCGGTGGTCGAGATGCCGAGGCGCAACAGCGCGGCGCCGATCGGCACCGCGCCGAGGCAGCCCAGCACGACGCCGGCGCCGCCCAGCCAGGCCGCTTCCAGCACCAGCGCGGCCGCCGCTCCCGAACGCCGTTCGCCCAGGCACAGCAACAGGCAGAATTCCCGGGCCCGGGCGGCGACGGAAAACCGCATGGTGTAGAACACGATGATGGCGCCGATCAGGAAGGTCATCGACGCGGCCAGCCGCGTCGCCAGGCGCATCGCCTGATAATCGGCTTCGCCCCGCCCCATCGCCGTGGCCCCATCGGCGCCCGTGGGCAGTTCGCCCTGCTGGGTCGGCAACGGACCCGACGGCGCGTTATCGCCGGCCTTGCGATGGATGAAACGGATCCGCCAGACCGGCTCGGCGGATCGTTCGCCGCCCTCGCCGGAAATGCCGGCCCGCGTTGAAGCCTTCGGGATCGCCGGCGATCAGCAGCGGCAGGCCGACATTCTCCCGCACCGTCAGGGTGGCCACCAGATTGAAGAACTGGAACACCATGCCGAGGCGGTGCCGGCGCAGCTCGGTCAGGTTCGCCTCGACCTGGTAGTCGACCTCCTCGCCGCCGATCACGACGCTGCCGGCATCCGGTCTGTCGATGCCCGAGATACAGTTCAGCAGCGTCGTCTTGCCGGCGCCGCTGGGCCCCATCAGGGCGACGAACTCGCCCGGCCCGACGGCCAGGTCGACGCCGTGCAGCACCGGCACCTGCTTTGCGCCCATGCCATAGGACTTGCCGAGTGCCTCGACCGTCAGCGTCTGGTTGTTGCCGTTCATCTGGTCAGGGCGGTTTCCATGGCGGGAGGTGGCCGGGGCGCGCTGGCAACTCGTGCCGCCGGCGCCGATAGCATGGGCCACGGTACCCCATTCGGTCCTTGCCGGGAACGCGGCGCAACCGGAGGTGACCGCCAAACGTGGAAACGGCGGTCCCGGGGGACCGCCGCTTCGTGCAGCCTGAAGTGAGGGCTTACCAAGCTGCGGATAATCCTTGTGGGGCCGTTACCGGCGCCCTGGATGGCCTGCCAGCGCCCGTCGGTCGCGCGAAAACCTAAAACGGAAATGCATGGCCACCCTCTGCCCAAGCTCTCTATAACGATACTATGCAAGCACCGTGCCAACTTTGTGCTGATAATGAAATCAATGGGTTAGAGGGTATGGGGCGTTCGGTGGACGGTGAATGTGTAAGAAAAACCGACATTTCGGCGGCGCTACAGCCGACCGGACGTTGAGGACCGCTGATTTGGCCCGGATCAGGCGCGCAGGCCCCGCAACACTTCGAGGAAGCGCTGCAATTCGTCCTCGGTGTTGTAGTAGTGCAGGCCCAGGCGGTTCATCACCGCGATGCCGCGCCGGCTCATGTCCTGCTGGGTCGATCGGGCGGAGGAGGCCGAGAGGTTGATGCCGTTGGCCGCCATCGCCGCCACCACCGCGTCCGGCGTCACGCCATTCACCGAGAAGCTGACGATGCCGCATTTCCTGGCACCCAGGTCGTTCACCGTGACGCCGGGCAGGGCGGTCATGTTTTCGCGCAGGCCGTCGGCCAGGTTCCGGACCCGCTCGGCGATGGCGTCGAGGTCCAACGCCAGGGCGTAGTCCACCGCCACGCCCAGGCCGATCTTGCCGGCCACGTAGTTCTCCCAGTTCTCGAAGCGCCGGGCGTCGGGCTGGATCTGGTAGCTCTCCGGCGCCGTCCAGGTGGCGGCGTGCAGATCGAGACCGCCTGAGCTGCCTACTTCGACCGCGCCGACGGGAAGTCGCATCGCATCGGGACCCGAATCTATCGATGGGTGGCCAGGATCCTTTCCGTCGAAGTTCGGAAAGGTCTCTCGATCGACGACGAAGGATGTGAACTCTTCGTCCGCATCCCAGAGTGAAACTGGATCGAGCAACGTTCTACGTTCTAGCCGACGGCCGCCGTCGGTTCGTTGCAGGTGTGTGAGCTCCGTCAGCTTCTTGTTGACGTCGATGGAAAGACGTTCGCAGCTACCGGCGAAGGATCTCCAGTTCACGAAATACAGCTTGACTGCCACAGCGCTGTCGTCGATCCGGTGGAGAGACAGCATAGGTTCCGGAGCTTTCGAACAGCTCTCATACTTGACGCCTATGTGGAGCTTCCGTCCGGTATCTGTCTTGCCCTCCAGGACGCCTGAGAGAAGCCAGGCGGGAGCGATGATCATGACAAGTCCAGCCACTGCAGCCGTAAGTTCTACGAAGAGTAGCAACCGTCGTCGGTTCAATGTTCCGATCATCCTGGCATCTTCGTGATCGTGAGTTTCATTGTCGATCACAATCGACCCGACTCGAAGGGCTCAAAACCTTTGCTTGCTGAATAGGCTCGTGATTGCGAGGTTGAAAAGGGGATAGCGCCCGAATCGGCGATCAGCGCCCCAACCGCCACCGGCTTCCAGCGCACCGTCCCCGTATCTCGAAGGCAGTGGAAACGGCTATCGAGCCGATGTAGGCAGCGCCGTTGCCCCAACGCGTCGCCGGGGGTAAGAAAATCGGCCCCGGAAGACCGGGGCCGGGGAGGTCGTGTTCGACCTGGTGCTATAGCTGCTTGTGGGCGCCGTTGCAGAACGGTTTGCCGTCGTTGCGCTTGCAACCACACAGATAGGCGGTCTTGGCCTCGTCCACCTGGAACTTGACCGGCGCGAACTCGGAACCCTTATGGGTGCCGTCGCAGAACGGCTGCTTGCTGCTCTTGCCGCAACTGCACCAGAAATAGTCCTTGCCGGCCTCCAGCTCGATGGCATAGGGGGCCTTTTGCGCGATGATCGCTTCCGACATGTACGAAACTCCTAGCTCTTCTTTTCGGTCGCCACCGGGGGACGTGGCGGCGACAAAAGAAAATTAGGGGCTTCGTCGGCGAACGGCAATCGGCCGTCGCGGCACATGATTGTTTCCCAGCGAAGACAATCCATCGATCCTCAGGCCGCCTGGCCCATCACCTCGCCCAGGGCCGCGAGCAACCGGTCGACGTCGGCCCGGTTGTTGTAGAGGTGCGGCGTCACCCGCATGCTATCGCCGCGCATGGAGACATAGACCCCTTGCGCCGCCAGCCGGTCCAGCAGGCCCTCGGGCACGCCATCGGCGAACCGCAGGCCGAGGAAATGGCCGGCCCGCAAGGAGGGGTCCGAGGCGGTCAGGCCCAACGGGGCCGCCCGTTCGGCGATATCGGCGGTCATCGCCGTCAGGGTCGCCTGGATCTCCTCGACGCCCCAGTCCAGGAGTTGCCGCAGCGCCACCACCGCCATCGGCAGCAGCGCGAAGTTGGCGCCTTCGCCCATGTCGAAGCGGCGGGCGCCGGGCTGGAATTCCGTGCGGTAGTCGACCAGGCCGGCGAAATCCTCGCTGCCCCGGCGGGCGATCCAGTTGTGCTCGAACGGCCGGCCGTCGCGGTGTTGGGGTGCGACGTAGAGGAAACCGAGGGTGTAGGGCCCCAGCATCCATTTGTAGCCGGCGGCGACGGCGAAATCGGGCTGGATCTCGGTGACGTCGAAGGGCAGGGCGCCGATCGATTGCGTCAGGTCGACCACCAGGCCGGCGCCGACCTCGCGGCAGCGCCGGCCCACCGCCGCCAGGTCGACCAGGCTGCCGTCGGTCCAATGGCAATGCGGCAGGGCGACGATGGCGGTGTTGCTATCGATCGCTTCCAGCACCCGGGGCGTCCAGCCGTCGTTGCCGCCGCGCGGAATGGTCGTAACCTCGGCCTCGCGGTCCTTGGCCAACTCCCGCCAGGGATAGACGTTGGAGGGGAACTGGTCCTGCAACACCACCAGTCGCTGACCCCGCCGCAGCGGCAGGTTGGCGGCCGCCGTGGCGGTGCCGTAGCTGCAGGCCGGTATCATGGCGATATCGTCGGCCCGGGCGTTGATCAGCCCCGCGAACAGGGTCCGGGCCAGCTCCGGCGTCTCGAAGAAATCCGGCGGCGTGATCTGCCAGGGCCGCGCCTTCACCGCCACCGCCTCCCGGCCGGCCGCCACCACCGCATGCATCAGGGGCGACATGTAGGCGCAATTCAGGTAGGCGACGTCGTCGGGCAGGTCGAACAGATGGCGCTGACAAGGGATCATCGCGGCATTTTCCGGGAGTTTTTCAGGCGGCCCGCATGTGATACCGGCGGGCATCGGAAGTCAATCGATTGCCCATGCTGCACTGCGACAAAAGGACGGTTGACAGTAGGGGGCGCGGTCGTACACTCCGCCTCCGTTTGCTGCCGAACACCGGTTGATTTGCCGCCCCGATGACCAGCGCGAATTGGAAAGGACCCGGCGCCATGAAGCCGAACCGGAAACCGCGCGTGCCGAACTTCTCCTCCGGCCCCTGCACCAAGCGGCCCGGCTGGTCGCCCGAGGTGCTGCGCCATGCCACCGTCGGCCGCTCGCACCGCGCCGCCGAGGGCAAGGCCAAGCTGCAGGCCGCGATCGACGGCACCCGCGAGATCCTCGGCGTGCCCGAGGGCCATCGCATCGCCATCGTGCCGGCCTCGGACACCGGCGCGGTCGAAATGGCGCTTTGGACCCTGCTGGGCGCCCGCGGCGTGGACGTCCTGGCCTGGGAAAGCTTCGGCGCCGGCTGGGCCACCGACATCGTCAAGCAACTCGCCATCGAGGATTGCCGGCTGCTGGAGGCGCCCTACGGCGAGCTGCCGGATCTGGCGGCGGTCGATTTCGACCATGACGTGGTGTTCTGCTGGAACGGCACCACCTCGGGCGTGCGGGTGGCGGACGGTGAGTGGATTGCCGACGACCGCCAGGGGCTGACCGTCTGCGATGCCACCTCGGCCGCCTTCGCCATGGCGCTGCCCTGGCGGAAGCTGGACGTGGTCACCTTCAGTTGGCAGAAGGTGCTGGGCGGCGAGGCCCAGCACGGCATGCTGATCCTTGGCCCGCGGGCGGTGGCCCGGCTGGAAAGCCATACCCCGCCCTGGCCGCTGCCGAAGATCTTCCGCCTGACCAAGGGCGGCAAGCTGAGCGAGGGGCCGTTCCGGGGCGAGACCATCAACACCCCCTCGATGCTCTGCGTCGAGGACTACCTGGACGCCCTGGAATGGGCCAAGGGGGTGGGCGGCCTGGACGGCCTGATCGCGCGCTCCGAGGGCAATGCCCGGCTGGTCGCCGATTGGGTGGCGGCGACGCCATGGGTCGACTATCTGGCCCGGCTGCCGGCGACCCGGTCCTGCACCTCGGTCTGTCTGACCATCGTCGACGATTGGTTCGCCGGGCTGTCCGCCGACGACCGCGCCGCCACCGCCAAGCGGCTGGTGGCGATGCTGGCGGACGAAGGCGTGGCCTACGACATCGGCGCCTATCGCGACGCCCCGACCGGCCTGCGTATCTGGTGCGGCGCCACCGTCGAGGGCGCCGACATCGAGGCATTGTTGCCGTGGCTCGACTGGGCCTACGGCGAATTGAAGGCGAGCGCCCGCCCGGCCGCCTGACGGCGGGGCAGGCGCATCGAAAGGGTCATGGCCAAGGTACTGATTGCCGACAAGATGAGCCCCCGGGCGGCGGAGATTTTCCGCGACCGTGGTGTCGACGTGGATGAAAAGCCGGGCCTGGCGCCCGAGGAACTGGCCGCCATCATCGGCGACTATGACGGCCTGGCGATCCGCTCGGCCACCAAGGTCACCGCCGATCTGCTGGCCGCCGCCGGCCGGCTGAAAGTCGTCGGCCGGGCCGGCATCGGCGTCGACAACGTCGATCAGGCGGCCGCCACCGCCCACGGCGTCTGCGTCATGAACACGCCGTTCGGCAATTCCATCACCACCGGCGAACACGCCATTTCCCTGATGATGGCCCTGGCCCGGGAGATCCCGGCCGCCGACCGCTCGACCCATGACGGCAAGTGGGAGAAGAACCGCTTCATGGGGGTCGAGCTGTACGGCAAGGTCCTGGGCGTGATCGGCTGCGGCAACATCGGCGCCATCGTCTGCGACCGGGCCATCGGCCTGAAGATGCGGGTGGTCGCCTACGATCCCTACCTCTCGGAGGAACGGGCCCGCGAACTGGGCGTCGAGCGGGTCGAGCTGGACGAGCTGTTCGCCCGGGCCGATTTCATCACCCTGCACACGCCGCTGACCGATGCCACCCGCGGCATCATCGATGCCGAGGCGATCGCCAAGATGAAGCCCGGCGTGCGGGTGATCAACTGCGCCCGCGGCGGCCTGGTGGTCGAGGAAGACCTCAAGGCCGGCCTCGAAACCGGCCGGGTCGCCGGCGCCGCCCTGGATGTCTTCGCCACCGAACCGGCGAAGGAAAATGCCCTGTTCGGCATGGAAAACGTCGTCGTGACGCCGCACCTGGGCGCCGCCACCTCGGAAGCCCAGGTCAATGTCGCGGTGCAGGTGGCCGAACAGATGTCGGACTACCTGCTGACCGGTGCCATCAACAACGCCCTGAACATGGCCTCGGTGTCGGCCGAGGAGGCGCCCCGGCTGACGCCCTATTTCCTGCTGGCGCGGGAGTTGGGCAGCTTCGCCGGCCAGTTGACCACATCGGCCCTGCAATCGGTGCACATCGAATACCAGGGCCGGGTCGCCGAATTGAACGCCCGGCCGCTGACCGCGATCGTCCTGGAAGGGCTGCTGAGCCCGCTGATGGACAACGTCAACATGATCAACGCCCCGGTGATCGCCCAGCAGCGTGGCGTCGAGGTGCGCGAGACCCGGGACGAGGCCACCGGCGACTACCAGACCATGATACGCATTTCGGTGACCACCGAGCGGCAGACCCGGGACGTCGCCGGCACCCTGTTCGCCGACAACCGGCCGCGCATCGTGCAGGTCAAGGGCATCAAGCTGGAGGCGGAGCTGGGTTCGCACATGCTGTATGTCACCAACGAGGACAAGCCCGGCTTCATCGGCGCCCTGGGCAGTGCCCTGGGCGATGCCGGCGTCAATATCGCCACCTTCCATCTCGGCCGGGCCGAGCCCGGCGGAGACGCCATCGCCCTGGTCGAGGTCGACGAGCCGATCGCCGACGAGGTGCTGGCCACCGTCCGCGGCCTGTCCCACGTGGTGCAGGCCCAGGCCTTGAATTTCTAGAGCCGCCAACCGATCGCGGCCGACCCGCGCCGCGCCAGGAAATGAGTCAATCTCCCACGGCATTGGTATAAACTCGCGCCGCCATGACCGATTACGCCGAATTGGCCCTGCTGCCCGCGGGCATGCACGACGACCTGCCGCCCTTCGCCGGCCACGAGGCCCGCTCGATCGAGCGCCTGGTGACCGGCTTCGAGGCCCAGGGCTATGACCGCGTCAAGCCGCCCCTGA
>JASLMH010000152.1 GCA_030746635.1 Alphaproteobacteria bacterium
CGCTTCATCCGATCCCTCATCCGATTCACTGAAGAATCGTAACATCCAAGACGTTTTCACACAGCCAGGGTCATTTTCAGCCTGTTAGCATTTGCTGATATTACGCCCGCTATCGGGGTAGAGCGGAAGCTGGCGGTGGCGTGGTGTTGGATGGCTTGTAGCCAATCGGTACGGATTTGGCCCCACCTTGCCACGGCCGCCGGTCGGAAAGGTCCGAACAGGCGTCCGGACGAGTCATCGGATTTTTGATGGCTGGAGCTAGGGCCAGCCGGCGCCGGCTACATCAACCTCGATGAATTCGCTCCGACCCGAACGCGGCTCGGCGGTGCCGGGCAAAACCCTGCGATCAATAGCTCCGTGGCAGGCCGAGGCGTTCGCCCAGGAAATTCTTCACCATTTCATTGCTGATCGGGCTGAAAGGGCCGAGGCGCGCGTCGCGAAACAGTCGCTCCATGGCGGATTCCTCGACCAGGCCATAGCCGCCCAGAATGCGCATACAGCGATCGGTGGCGCGGATCGCAACCTCGCTCGCCGCCAGCTTGGCCATCGCCGCCTCGCCCGCGCACTCGCGACCGTTCGACTGCAACCAGGCCGCCTTGTCGGTCAGCAGGCGGATCTGTTCGAGTTCCGTCGCCACCTCGGCCAAGGGGTGCTGCACCGCCTGAAAAGCGCCGATCGGCCGGCCATAGGCCTCTCGCTCCTGGGCATAGCGCACCGTCTGATCCAGCGCCGCCTGGGTGATGCCGACATAGATCGCCGCCGCCAGGGTGCGTTCCTCGTCGAGCGACGAGAGGAGATGGTACCAGCCCCGGCCCCGTTCGCCGAGCAGGGCATCGGCCGGAGCACTGGCACCATCAAGGAACACCTCGCAGGTACAGGCGGCCCGCATCGCCATCAGTTCCAGCCGGCGCACCGTTACCGCCGGCTGCTGGCGCGGCGTCAACAGCAGCGACAGGCCGCGCGCGCGCCTATCTTCGGGCGCCGGATCGGTGCGGCAGAGCACCAGGATTGCATCCGCGTCGTCGGCCAGGGAGGTAAAGAGTTTTTGGCCGCTGATCCGCCATTCGTTGCCCGCCATTTCGGCCCGGGTGGTCAGTCCGAGAATGTCGGTGCCGCCGCTCGGCTCGGTCATCCCGAAGGCCATGATGAACTCACCGCGCGCCAGCCGCGGCAGGTATTCCGCCTTCTGCTCCTCCGAACCATGTTCCAGGAAGGCTCGCGCCGTCATCGACAACAGCACCCAGTCCACCGCCAGCGAGGGGAAGCGACGCGCCAACTCCTCGCACAGCACCACGCCCGCCATGACGTCGCCGCCGCTACCGCCGTACGCCTCGGGTACCGACAACCCGACCCAGCCGAGTTCCGCCAGGCGCTTCCAAAGGTCGCGTGGAATCCGCCGTTCGCGATCCATCTCGCGGATCCGCGCCTCCGGCAGTTCCCGCTCGAAGAATTGCCGGACGCTCTCGCGTAGCAGCGCATGTTCCTCGGGCGCTTCGAAATCCATCGCACATCCCTCCCGGCAATCCCGCCGGCCATAGTAGTCCGAGCGGTCGGGACGTGTAACGGCGCATCCTTGACGCCGTTGGAGGCCGGGCGATACCGTTTGCCTCCTTGGTCCAATGCATAGGAGACCAGCCTCGTGACCGCGCGCGCCGTTCAGCCGAGACAATTTCCCTGGTACGACTATTCCCGCTACTCCTTCTCGCTGGCCCTGGCCGCCGGAGAGGGCGTTTACGTCTCCGGACACACGGGTTCGGAGTTCGACCCCGCGAGCAAGAAAATGGTGATCCGGGGCGGCATGGCCGAGCAGTGCCGGACCGCCTATGCCAAGATCGGTGCCATTCTGGAAGGTGCCGGCAAGTCCCATGGCGATGTGGTGCGGCTGGTCGAGTATGTCCGCGCCGACGGCATCGCCCACTACGCCGAGGCGGCACAGGTGCGAGAGGAGGTATTCGGCGCGCATCGTCCGGCCGTCAACACGGTGCCGGTGAAGGCCTTGCTCAGACCCGATGCCTTGATCGAACTGGAGGCGACGGCCGGCCCGGTGGGGGCGGAGACGAGCTTCGGCGCCGGGTTGCCGGTGGCGCGCGAGTCCGCCGGCGTGGTGTTTCTGCCGACGGTCGAGGCGGTGGACGCGGCCGGCAACATCATCGGCGCCGGCGACGTCGTGGCGCAGACCCGGGCGATTTTCGAAAAGGCCGGGAAGATGCTGGCGGCGCTGGGCCTCGGCTTCGATCGGGTGGTCAAGACGCTGGACTACCTCACGCCCGCGGCGCTCGAGACCTATCGGCATACCGGGCGGGTCCGCAAGAAGTTCCTGGGGCCGGTCTATCCCTGTGCAGCCGGCATTCTGATGCCGGGCCTGCTGCATCCCGAGGCGCTGATCCAGTACGACTTCATCGCCACGCGGGATGACCCTGTCGCGGTCAATCCGGGTTGGGATCGTTACCAGAAGCTGACCTACAGCCCCGGCGTGCGCGCCGGCAAACTGCTGTTCCTATCGGGGCAAGGCGCGCTCGACCCGGAAACCCAGCGGATGCTGTACGACGGCGACGTGGTCGCGCAGGCCGAATACACCTACGACAATATCATCAAGGTGCTGCGGGCCGCCGGCGGCGGGCCCGAACATCTGGCCAAGACCATCGAATACGTGACGCCGGCCGCATTGCCGCGTTACCGGGAGGTGGCCACGGTGCGTTCCAAAATGCTCACGGAACCCTATCCGGCCTCGACCGGGCTGATCTGCGAGGCGTTGCTGCGCCCGGAAATGCTGATCGAGGTCGATCCCTTCGCGGTGCTGGAATGAGCGACGCGACGACGCTGCTGAGCGACGAGCTTAAATCCTGGATCGGCCGGGAGGTCAGCTATCCGGCACGGGAAGAACTTGGCCGCGCCTCGATCCGCTATTTCGCCATGGCGCTGCAGGACGACAACCCGCTGTACCGTGACGATGCCCATGCCCAGGCGGCGGGTTATCCCTCGGTGGTGGCGCCGCCGACCTTCGTGGTCGAGACCTGCCAGTACGCCGACGGGCCGCCGAACCATCACGGCTACATCGGTCACAACTGGGACCTGCCCATCGAAGGCTGCCGGATGATCCGTGCCGGCAACGCCTATGAATTCATGCGGCCCGTGCTGCCCTCCGACCGGGTGTCGGTGACCTGGACCCTGGAGGACATCGTCGAGCGCCCTTCGTCCAGGGGCGGCACGCAACTGTTCGTTACTTCGGTGGCGCGCCATTACGACGATGGTGGTGAGTTGCTGGCGGTCAACCGCGAGACCCTGGTCTATCAGCCGCTGGGGGACGGCAAATGATCGCGCCGACCAAGCAGGCCAACGAGGTGCGGCCGGGCGATGCCCTGCCGACGACCGAGCGCCGCTTTTCGGCGGTGGACCTGGTGATGTACGGCGCCGCCACCTGGGACTGGCATCGCCTGCACTACGATGCCGTCTTCGCCGAGGAAATGAAACTACCGGGGCCGATCATCGACGGCCAGATGTATGGTGCCCTGTTCGCCAAGCAGGCGATGGACTGGCTGGGGGCCAAGGCGTTCGTCCGGAAGCTGGACTTCCGCATGCGGGCCATGGCCTTCGCCGGCGACGCCCTGGCGGCCGAGGGCGAGGTGGTCGAGACACGGGCCGAGGACGGGCACGCCGTCGTCGTGCTGGCGCAACGACTCCGCAATGGCGAGCAGCTGATCGCGGAAGCCACCACCGAGGTCCGCCTGCCGGCTTGATCCACCCTACCCGATCGCCGGCGCCAGGGCTTCGAGCGTGCCGCTCACCTGCTCCGGGCTGGCGCCATGCGGTGGGAATACGACGATGTGTTCGAGGCCGGCGCGCCGGCGTGCCTCGACGGCATCCAGGCACTCGGGGGTGGTGCCGGCGATGACCAGATCGTCCAGCACCTCGTCCGGGATGGCCTCGGCGGCGGCGTCCCGCGCGCCGCGCTTCCAGGCGGCCACCACGTTGTCGGCGACATCGCCATAACCGTAGCCATGCAGCAGCTCGTGGTAGAAAATGCCCATGCCGCCGACGTAGTAGGCAAGGTGTTCGCGGCAGAGCGCGCGCGCCGCCGCGCCGTCCTCGGTGGCGACGGCGAGTGTCATGGCCGCCATGTCGATACTGTCCGGCGGACGGTTGGCCGAGCGGGCCCCGTCTATCAGCGGCCTACGGAGTTTCGCCAGGTTTCGCAGCGAGACGTGGGTCGGCAGCCAGCCGTCGGCGATCCGGCCGGTCTGGCGGACCGCGCGCGGTTTCAAGGTGGCCAGGTAGATCGGCAACGATCGCTGCACCGGGCGGATCAACAGGCGGAAGCCGTTGAGCCGGAAGCATTCGCCCTGGTAGTCGACCCGCTCGCCGGCAAGCGCCAGGCGCAGGATCTCCACCACTTCGCGGGTTCGCGTCAGCGGCCGATCGAACGCCATGCCGTGCCAGTTTTCGATGACGACCGGACCACTGGCGCCAAGTCCGATGACGGCGCGGCCGTCGGAAATCTCGTCCAGGGTGGCGAAGGATTGCGCCAACAGGGTCGGTGAGCGGGAATAGATGTTGACGATGCCGGTGGCGAGCTTCAGCCGGGTCGTCCGGCCCGCGATCAGACCGAGCAGGGTGAAGGCATCCGAGCCGAAGGCCTCGGGCAACCAGACGCCGTCATATCCCAGATCCTCCGCCAAACGGGCGTAGGCGACGGCGTTCCGGCGATGTGTCGCCTGGCTGAAAGGCGAAATGTAGCTCAGTCGCATTGCATTCGTTCCCGTAACGCCAAGGTCAGTCGAGCGGCCGCGACAACAAAGCCGCCAGTTGCTCCTTCAGGCGGTCGCGTTCGACCTTACCCGTGGAATTCGACGGAATCTCGTCGATGAAGAAATACCGGCGCGGACGCTTGAAGCGGGCGAGATCGGCGCTATCGCGGCAGAAGCGGTCCAGCACCTCGGCCTCCAGCGCCGGATCCTTACGCACGATGGCGGCACAGACCGCCTGGCCCCAACGGGCACTGGGCAGGCCGACCACGGCGGCATCGGCGATGCCGGGATGGGTGAACAGCAGGTTCTCGACCTCGGAAGGATGCACGTTCTCGCCACCGGTTATGATGGT
Source organism: Alphaproteobacteria bacterium (assembly GCA_030746635.1). Taxonomy (GTDB): domain Bacteria; phylum Pseudomonadota; class Alphaproteobacteria; genus JASLMH01. The sequence continues at coordinate 5,098 of JASLMH010000152.1, forward strand.
GTGGTCCATCCGGCCCAGCACGGTGATGAAACCGCCCCCGTCAGCGAACGCGGCGTCGCCGGAATGATACCAGCCACCCTTCAGTGCCGCCTCGGTCCGTTCCGGCATTCCGAAGTAGCCGGTCATCAGGCTCGGCCCGCGGGCGATCAACTCGCCAACCTCGCCGGGGGCGGCAAGACCCCCGGCCTCGACCGCGCCCGGGCGCAGGATCCTGACCTCCATCTCGCTCGCCGCCCGCCCGACGCTGCCCAGTTTGTCCGGGTGACGGTGGTAATCGCAGGCGGTCAGGGTCAACCCCTCGGTCGAGCCGTAGATGTTGAGGAAGCTATCCTGGAACAGCGCCGCGCACTTCCGGGTGACGTCGTCGGCCAGCGTCTGGCCGCCAAAGAAGCCGCATCGAAGGCTGCCGAGATCGTATTTCGAAAGATCGGCCTGCATCATCGCCACCATTTGCGTCGGCACGCCGTGCAGGCAGGTCAGGCGTTCGCGTTCGACCAGGCCCAGGGTCTCGTCGATATCGAAGCCGCGGGTCATGACGTTGGTCGCGCCCAGTTGCACGAAGGGCAGGAACTGCAGCTGCAACTGCGCGATGTGGAACAGCGGCTTGTTGTTGAGGATGCTGTCGTCGTGGCGGAAGCCGCATTCCAGGCTCATGATCCGGGCGCCGGCAAGTTCGGCCCGATGGCTGCGCAACACGCCCTTGGGCCGGCCCGTGGTGCCCGACGTGTACATGATGAAGGCGGTATCGTCCGGGCCCGGCGCGGCGGCCGGCTCGCGATCGCTCGCCGGCGCGATGAAGTCGTCGTAGCGGATCTCGTCCCGATCGGGCGTGGTGCCGATCAGGATCAGGCCCTCCACGGACTCCAGCCGGTCCTTGATGCCCATGACGCTGTCCCGAAGTGCTTCCTCGAACACCAGCAGCCGGGCGCCGCAATCGTCGACGATGTAGCGGACCTCGTTGGCCGCGAGGCGGTAGTTGATCGGCACCGGCACCGCGCCCAGTTTCAAGAGGCCGTAGAAGCCGGTGACCTGCTCGGGCAGGTTCCAGCTCAGAAAGGCGACCCGGTCGCCATGGCCGATGCCGCGCGCGGCAAAGGCGTTGGCGGCGCGATTGACCTCGTGGTTCCACTGCCGGAAGCTCCAGCGCCGGCCTTCGAATACGAGCGCGGTTTTCTCCGGCCAGGTGGCCGCGGCCCGAACCAGCGTCGCGCCGACGGTCATCTCTCCAGCCCCAGTTCGCCGGCCGATGCGGCGAGTTCGGTCGCGAGGGCCGACATTTGGTCGACGTCATCAGGTTCATATTCCGGCATCGGTGTCTCCCCGGCAGCCGCGGCGCGGCGCATCCGCCGACTGATGGAAGCGCAACATTACATCAAAGAAATATCGCGAAAACCTCCAAGCCATTGATGATCGCGTGTGCCGCTCAGCGATCCCTATCGCGATTCCAAAGTCATCGATCACCATTTCAATCTATCGCGGACAGCCGGCATGCCCGCGAGCGATCGTGAATGTGACAAATAGTTCGGTGAGCAGATTCAGGCCGACTGACCATAGGCGACGGGCATCGCAGGACCAGCCGTCGCGAGGCGACCGACACCCGACGGACAACCGCTCTTGCGCCGATTTCGTCCCTCAACACGATCGCTCTGGGACCAGCGTCTATAGCCATGAAGGAATTTCGCGATGCCGGCGAGGGAGCCGTCCACAGCAATACGTGAAGGCGGCGGCCCGGGAATGACACAAGGGTATTGGTTTGGATGGATAATTTAGCGGGTCGGCAGATACCGGTTTCTATGTTCAAGAGCACAAACGCCAGATGGCCTTCCTTGGCGTATTACCGTCTCCTATTGTATCGTTCAATCGCTAACAGAATACCAGCGACACTCGGGGGAGGCAGCTGGGGTCATGGGACACAAGACTCGCTTTGCTAATCGCGTTTGGCCGCGCGGCATCGTGCCATACGAAATCGGACCCGCGCTCAGCACCACGATGCGAGGAAGCATCATCAGGGCAGTTGCATACTGGAACCGAACGACCCACTTTCGCATCATTCCGCGGTCGCCTTCGGACGCCCAATTCATGCGCTTCATTCCCGGACCCGGCTGCAGCAGCAACATCGGCTACCAGGCGCGCGGTACGCATCTTGTCAGACTCGATCCAGGGTGTTCGGAAAACAAGGTCCGCCACGAGATCGGCCACCGCATCGGCCTGCTCCATGAGCATGTTCGCCGAGATCGGGATGAATTCGTGCGAATCGATTTCGACAATATTGCTGAAGGCAAAGAGGGCAATTTTGAACGAGACGACCGGGGTGAGTTGTGCGGAGACTACGATTTCCGTTCCCTCATGCACTATCAGGCAGATGCTTTTCAGCGCCCCGCTGACTACGCCTGGCCAACGACCTGGAGCGGTGCCGCCGGATATGAGATCGGCGGGGAGAGCTTTGTCGTCATCTTCAACACGACGACACGCGCCTGGTGCCGATATCGGGTTGACCAAGACGGAGGCCTGGATGAGATCGGTACCGGGTTCTTTGAGCGACGCTGGACCGACATCCAGCATTGCCAAATCGGTCGTCGTCTGTTCGAGTTCCGCTTCAGGCGCAACAACGGCCGCTACGAGATGGTGCCTCTCGAAGCCGATGGCTTGAGGGGCTCGGGCCTTCTGCACGGTCGGTTTGCCGGCCCTCACACTTGGGCCGCGCCTGGCTTCTTCCAGGCACCAAGCGAGCCACGCCTTGTGATGTTCCGAAACGTTCGTCCGGGCTTGCCATTGGCACTACAAGTGGGCGCCGCGCGTCTTGAAATCTACAAGGTGGACAGGCTTGGCCAGATTATCTTTCCGCCAACGGACACGCCGAGTAACCAGCGGGCTGACCACGTCGTGACCATTCGCGACGAAGCCGATCGCGATTTCGCCGTTCTGGTCCGTCTTGAAAACAGATCAACCAGGTTATTTGAGATCCGTAAGGACCAATTGTCGGACAACCTCAACGATATGGGTGTGATGCTCGGCAGCCCCAGGTGGGGACCTTCCGCTTGGACTCATTTTGATTTGTTACGATCGAACAATGGGTATCGCGTTGTCACTTACCGCTCGAGAACAGGCACCGTGACGATTGGTAGCCTTCCAGACAATGGCGTTCGGAGCTTCAACACGGCACGCCCGACGGACTCCATGTCCGTGGAACCCCGGTACAACGTTTTCCAGGGGTATCATGTTGGAAATCGATACCATGTTCTGATGATCCGCAACCGGCGCAGTCGCTCCGTAGGCCGAATTCTGGATATCAATTCGGGGAGTAGCACGATCGATGGTTACGTAACGATCCCAGGTGCGACCGTCGTGCGATTCGACTCTGACGATCCGGATTTAGGATCGACCGGCATCCTGACCACCGGCGACATCGAAGCCGCAAACTCGCTGTGCCAATCCAATCTCCACTGTCATCGAGTGGCTGGCGATGGCCGGATCGGAGAGCGCATCTTCGTCGACCACGACACCGTTGATGTCGACGATGCGCACGGAATGGAGACCACAAGTGGGCGGTTTGTCGCGCTCGGAAACCGCACAGCCGGATCCTGGGCTGTCAGATTGGTACGGCGAGAAGGCCAGTTTTTCGAGGGCGCCGTGCCGGTTGCCGGATTTCCGGCTTGGACCGCGTCGACAACCGCGCAAAGTGACAACAGGACACATCTTTATCTCCATGACTCCGCCTCGGGCAACCTATCTTGGTTTCTATTCCGCGGCAGGCCATTCGACGTGGGCGGCCAACAGAGCGGCACGGGATTTGGCGCGTTTACTCACATTGAGAACTTCAGCATAGGCGATGGCCGTTTCCTGTTCTTCTACAATCGGAATAATGGAGAAGGAGCAGTTGTCTCAATCGGTCCGGATGGTGCCGTGGACAGCGATGATCTCACCCCCGTCGATGGCTTGCGAGGAGGCTGGGACGACGTTTGCGTGTACACCCGAGGTAGCACCGCCCAAGTGATATTTGTCCGCCAGAACCGGCGGCCTGAAATCTGGCGCGCGGCGGAAGACGGACTTTCGTTCACGGAGGTGGAGAACCTACCCGACATGGGCCGTGGTTGGACGAGTTGCGCCCATTTGCCGACGATCAATACTCTTGTCCTATACCGCCAACGTGATGGCCTCATGTGCGTCTGGTCCATAAATAATTCGGGCGATCCTGAGGTGGTGATTCAGGATCGTGAGGAACTACCAGTGTGGCAGTCTATGACAGCATACCGCGCCACACGTGGTCCCAGGCTCTTAATGTTGTGTCAAAGGTGGTCATAGATTTCGTGCCATTGCCGAAGGCCGAGTTGGGTCACGAGCGGCCTGTTGGCATGTGCTGATATTACGCCCGCTATCGCAGTAGAGCGGAAGCTGGCGGAAGCTCGGTGTTGGATCGCTTAATGCCAATCGGTACGGATTGGGACGCACCCCGCCACGGCCACCAGTCCGAATGATCCGAACAGGCGTCCGGACGTGTCATTTCATTCCGATGGCGGGCACTAGGGCCAGCCGGCGCCGGGCGCCTCGACCTCGACGAATTCGATCCGGCCCGAGCGCAGCTCGGCGGTGCCGGGGCCGGACTGTTGGCAGGTGCAGATGAACAGGGTGCGCCGGTGCTCGCCGCCCAGCATGCAGGCATACGAGCCCATCTCGCCGGTGGAGATCCGGGCCAGCACCTCGCCGCCCTCGCGGACCCGGATGGTCTCGCGATTGCGCGGATCGGCGACCCAGACGGCGCCCTCGGCGTCCAGGCAGATGCCGTCGGGGAAATTGCCGCCCAGGTCGGCCCAGACACGGCGGTCGTGCAGGCTGCCGTCGGGGGCGCGGTCCCAGGCGGTCAGGCAATTGCCCCGGGTCTCGCCGACGATCAGGGTGCCGCCGTCCGGCGTGATCACCGTGCCGTTGGGGAAGGCCAGGCCGGTCGCGGCGATGGCGGCGCCACCGTCCGGGTCGACCCGGATCAGGTCGGCCGGGCGGAACTCCTCGCCGGCGTGGCTGTTGAAGCCGAAATTGCCGATGTAGGCCCGCCCCTCGCCGTCCACCACCATGTCGTTGCAATGCCAGGCGGCGAGTTCCGACAGATCGGCGACCTCCACCAGACCATCGGGGTCCAGCCGCAACAGGCGCCGGTCGGTCATCGACACCACCAGCAACCGGCCGTCGGGGGTCCAGCCCAGGCCCGAGGGCTGTCCCGGTACCTCGACGATGGTCTCCCGCCGGCCCGCCGTATCGACGGCCACCACCTCGTGGGCGTAGAAATCGGAGAACCACAGCCGCCCGTCGTGCCAACGCGGCCCCTCGGGAAAGGTCAAATCCCGCAACAAAACCGTCGGCCGATCGCCCATCACCGCCCTCCACTGTCCTATACTGCCTGGCGAGCAAGATTAACCCAGGTACGGTCAGGGAGGCGAACATGCGGTTGCGGGACAAGGTGGCGATGGTGGTCGGCGGCGGGCAGAGCCCGGGCGAAACCATCGGCAATGGCCGGGCCACGGCGATGCTGTTCGCCCGCGAGGGCGCCAAGGTGCTGGTGGTGGACCGGGATTTGGCCTCGGCCGAGGAGACGGTGGCGATGATCGCCGCCGAGGACGGCGAGGCCGCCGCCTGTCAGGCCGACGTTACCGACGAGGCGACCCTGGCGGCCGCCGTCGCCGACTGCACCGGCCGCTGGCAGCGGCTGGATATCCTGCACAACAATGTCGGCATCAGCATCGCCGGCAACGACGCGCCCGTCACCGAGATCACCGTCGAGGCGTTCGACCACTGCGTCGCCGTCAACCTGCGCGGCATGGTGCTGGCCTGCAAGCACGCCCTGCCGGTGATGCGCCAACAGCAGAGCGGCAGCATCATCAACATCTCCTCCCTGGCCGCCTGGTCGCTCTACCCCCTGGTCGCCTACAAGACCACGAAATCGGCGGTGATCGCCCTGACCGAACAGTTGGCGGCGCAGAACGCCCAATACGGCGTCCGCGCCAACGTCATCCTGCCGGGCCTGATGGATACCCCGATGGCGGTCGACACCCGTGTCGCCGCCACCGGCAAGAGCCGGCAGGAGATCAAGGCCGAGCGGGATGCCCGGGTGCCCCTCGGCGGGCTTATGGGCACTGCCTGGGACGTGGCGCAAGCGGCCCTGTTCCTGGCCTCGGACGAGGCCGGCTTCATCACCGGCGCCGCCCTGCCGGTGGACGGCGGCAGCAGCGTCCAGGTCGGCTGATCGACGGCATCAGAAAAGGCCGCTCGTCGGCCAGCCGCATCGGCGGCCGGGGCAGACGGCGGCGCGGCATCCTGTTAACGTCGCCGCCGTGAAGAAGATTGGGCGGAGGACGGACCGGATGACCCAGGCGGACACCGACCGGCAACGGCAAACGGCCCAGGAATTGTGGCTGTCCCGCGCCGATGCCTGGGACAAATGGGCCGATCAGCTACGGCAGATGGCCGAGCGAATGAACCAGCCGCTGCTGCAGGCGGCCGAACTGGCGCCGGGCCTGGAGGTGCTGGACCTGGCCTCGGGCATCGGCCAGCCGGCGCTGTCGATCGCCGCCGCCGTCGCGCCGGGGGGCCGGGTGGTGGCCAGCGACGTGGTCGGCGAGATGCTGGACGGCGCCCGCCGGCGGGCGGAACAGGACGGCCTGGACAACATATCGTTCGAAGTGGTCGACATGGAGGCGATGCCGTTCCCGGCCGGCAGCTTCGACCGCGTCACCTGCCGCTTCGGCCTGATGTTCACGCCGGAACCCGCCCTCGCCCTGGCCGAGGCGCTGCGGGTGCTGCGGCCCGACGGCCTGGCGGCCTTCATGGTCTGGGGACCGGAAGAGGACGTCACCATGTTCCAGGTGATCAACCAGACCGTACGGGCCTGCCTGGGGGAATCGCCCCATGACCAGCACGAGTTCACGCCGTTCCGCCTGGGCCAGCCGGGGCATCTGGAAGGGTTGTTCAAGACCGCCGGTTTCGGCCGGGCGGAGGAACGCGAAATCCGCTTTCAGCCCAAGATCGACGCCGGCGTGAAGTTCTGGCAGGCCAACCTGGAAATGAGCCTGGGCCAGCGCTACCAGGCGCTGTCGGAGGCGAAAAAGGGGGAACTCGACAGGGCCCTGGTCGAGGCCTTCGCCCCCTATATCCGCGACGGACGCTACCATCTGCAAAGCCACGCGCGCGTGGGCATCGGGCGTCCATAGCCGCCCTTCACCTTGGCCGTCGCGAGCCGCTGCCACGGCCGCCGGCTGACTATTGCTCTTGATCTCTATATATCAGTTCGCTATATTCTGAACAGATAGAAATAAGCTATCGTGGCGTAAAGGTGATAAGGCATGGATGTTCGAACGCTTTGTCTTGGCGTGCTGAGCCTGGGAGATGCATCGGGATACGAGATCAAGAAACGGTTGGAGGATGTCTTCAGCCATTTCTACGATGCCTCGTTCGGCTCCATCTACCCCGCCCTCAGCCGATTGCAAACGGAAGGCCTGGTCCAGTGCGAGCATGAGCAGCAGGCCAAGCGGCCGGACAAGAAAGTCTACAGCCTCACCACCGACGGCCGCCTGGCCCTGGTTCGCGAGTTGAACGGCCAGCCGGGCCGCGACCGGGTCCGCTCGGAGTTCCTGGTCGCCATGTGTTTCGCCGATCTGTTGCCGGCGGCGCATGTCGCCCAGCTGATCGATCGCCGGATCGACGAGCACCAGCGCTCGGTCACCGACCTGGCCGAACGGGAACGTCGCGGCACACCGGCCCATCGCTTCGTTTCCGGCTATGGCCGGGCGCTATACGAGGCCGCCGCCAAATACCTGGAAGAGAACCGCTATCTGGTCGAAAGCGAGGCGCTGCTCGCGCAGGTCGACAACGACCGCGCCGGCGCCGCCGACTAGCAGCCAACTGGACGGACCGAGATGAGAAAATCCTACATTCTGGCCCTCGCCATCGCCGTGCTTGCCGCCGGCTGGGTGCTGAGCGGCGAATTCGGCAGCCGGGTCGGCCTGGCCAACGGCAAATCCGACGTTCAACCGCAGGGGTCCGTCGCCGAGCGTCTAGCCGCCCGTGGCGACGGTGCCCTGACGGCGGTTCGGGTGAAACGTTCCCTCGCCGCCGACCATTGGCGCGAGGTGGTGGCCCGCGGCCGCACCGAGGCGAAACGCAAGGTCGTCATCAAGTCCGAGGTCAAGGGCCGCATCGTCGAGGTGTCGGTGAAGAAGGGCCGCCGGGTCAAACGGGGCGACGTGCTGGCGCGGATCCAGATCGACGAACGGCAGGCCCGGCTGGACGAAGCCAAGGCCCTGGTGCGGCAGCGGCAGGTCGAATTCGACGCCGCCAAGCAACTCCGTTCCAAGGGCTATCGGGCGGAAACCCAGTTCGTCGGCGCCGCCGCCCGTCTGGACGCCGCCAG
>JASLMH010000153.1 GCA_030746635.1 Alphaproteobacteria bacterium
TGCCCGATGTCCCACATCGCGCTGCGCCACGCGCCTACCCCAATGGCTTGCTAGCGCCATCAAATGAATCAGATTACTCGCGACATGCTCTAGCGCGATGGCGGGGCCATGGATTGCCGGGCCGGACATCGAGCCCGGTCGTCGTTAACAAATATCAGGGCAAACCGGGCTACCGCGCTATTCGTCTTCGGCCAGCAGGATCGGCTCGCCGTGGGGCGAGCGGGCCGCCGCCTCGGCCCAGGCGTCCTTGCGGTTCAGCCGTTCGGCATCGGTCATCAGGCCCTTTTGCGCCACGATCTTCTCCAGCGCCGCCAGCCAGTGCTGGTAATAGGTATCGCCGAGATCGGGATCGCCGCGGTCCTTGGCCGCCGCGATCTCGGCCGAGAACACCTCGACCCACTCGGGCCAGGTGAACCTGCCGGCCTCGTGCAGGCGGACGGTCATGGCGAAGGCCTGGGCCTCCCACGGCGCGTTGAACACCGGTCCCTCGGCGTCGCGCGGCAGCGCCGGCAAGGCATCCAGGTTGCGGCCGTCGCCGGCGGTCATGCCGGCTCCAGGTGGCCGTCCCAGAGATCGGCGTAGACGCAATCCCTGGCCGAGGCTTCCGGACCCCACAATTCGCGGGCCGAGAAACGCACGCCGTAGACGTGCTGGGGTACGCGGTTGCCCATGCCCTTGGCGTTCTCGTCGGCGAATACGAAAACCCCGTGATCCCGGTCGACGACGCCGACATGGCCCCGGACATAGCGCGGCGCCCGGGTGTGGTGGTCGGGATGGCGGTTCTTCACCCGCACCGTATCGCCGACCTCGAACTTCGCCGGCACCTCGTCGTCCATGCGGAAGCTGTCGCCTCTGCCCAGGGTGGTCGGCACCTGCTCGGCGGTCAGTACCCGTTCGGCCAGATCTTCAGCGATCTGTCCTTCCGAGCGGCAACTCGACAACTCGCTCTCGCTGACCAGGCCGGTCTGCACGAGCAGTTTCTCCAGGCCGGCCAGCCAGGTCTGGTAATAGCTGTTGGAGAGGTACTGGACCGGCGGCTGGCTTTCGCGGGCGAAGCGGGACATATCGATGTTCCACCGGCCCATGGCGCCGGCGGCCAGGTTGAGCGCCATGATGCGGCGTTCCCAATCGTGGTGGAAGACCGGCTCTTCCGCCTCGGGCTCGGGATCGATGGGGCCGAAGCCGTGCATGCCGCCCATGTCATGGGCGCCGTTCATGCCGCCGCCTCCCGGGCCGGCAGGGCCACCTTCTCGACCCCGATCATCGAATTGCGGGTGACGATGGTGGCCAGTTCCTCGGCCGTCATGTGTTCGCCGCCGGCCGGCCGCTCGGGCAGCACCAGGTAACGCAGCTCGGCCGTGCTGTCCCAGACCCGAACCTCGACGTCGTCGGCCAGTTCGGTGCCGAATTCGCGCAGCACGCCGCGCGGATCGATCACCGCCCGCGAGCGATAGGGCGCGGATTTGTACCAGACGGGCGGCAGCCCAAGCACCGGCCAGGGATAGCAGGAGCACAAGGTACAGACCACCAGGTTATGCACCTCGGCGGTGTTCTCCACCACGTACATGTTCTCGCCCTGGCGGCCGTGATAGCCTAGGTCGGCGATCGCCGCCGAGCCATCGCGCAACAGCCAGTCCTTGTAGTCGGGATCGGTCCAGGCGCGGGCGACGACCCGGGCGCCGTTCCGCGGGCCAACCTTCGTCTCGTAGGTCTCGACCAGGGCGGCCGGATCGACCATGCCCTTGTCCACCAACAGCGATTCCAGGGCGCGCACCCGCAGTTCGGTATCGCTCAGCCGGTCCTGGTCGTGATCGTGCCCGTGGCCGTGTTCGTTACCGCGGCCTTCGCTCATGGCCCGTCCCCTCCCCCATCGAACGATCTCAAAGGCAGGTCTTGACGATGGGCCAGAAGTCGGCGGCGGTCAAGGAAGCGCCGCCGACCAGGGCGCCGTCGACATCGGCCACGGCCATCAGTTCGGCGGCGTTGCCCGGCTTGACCGAGCCGCCGTAGAGGATGCGCATGCCCGCGCCCTCGGCCTTGAAGCGGCGGCGCAGGCGGTCGCGGATGAAGCCGTGCACCTCGGCCACGTCGTCGGGCGTGGCGGTCAGGCCGGTGCCGATGGCCCAGACCGGTTCGTAGGCGATCACCGTGCTGGCGGCGGTGCAGCCCTTGGGCAGGGAATGGCGGAGTTGCTCGCCGACCACCTCGAGGGCCCGGCCGCGGCGGCGTTCGGCGGCGGTCTCGCCGACGCAGATGATCGCCCGCAGGCCGGCCCGGTGCGCCGCCTCCGCCTTGGCCCGGACCTGGCGGCTGCGCTCACCATGGTCGGCGCGGCGTTCGGAATGGCCGACGATGACATAGCCACAACCGGTATCGGCCAGCAGTTCGGCGGCGATGTCGCCGGTATGGGCGCCGCTGGCGGCGGCGTGGCAGTCCTGGCCGCCAAGGGCGATGCGGCTGCCGCGCAGCGCCTCGCGCATCGGCGCCAGCAGGGTCGCCGGCGGGCACAACAGGACGTCGCAGCGCCGCTGTTTCTGGTTCCTCATCCGCGTCGCCAGTTTCCTGGCCTCGCGCAGGCCGGCCGCTCGGCGGCCGTTCATCTTCCAGTTGCCGGCGATCAGGGGGCGCGGGGCACGGGCCATGGTTTCTTCCTTGTCACGGGTGTGTGGGCGGGGACGTCGAATGCCACAATCATCTAGCAGAAGCCTTGCGGCGGCGCCACGCGGTTTCTATGATGCCGCGCCTTTTTCGCCGGGCCGAGGCGGTTTGTCGAAGCCGCGGTGGCGATTGGAAAACTGCACCGGATCAAAGCATGCTCAACGCCTTACGCCAAAGCGCCGGAAGCTGGGTGGTGAAGATCTTCCTGGGCCTGTTGGTGCTCAGCTTCGCGGCCTGGGGGATCGGCGACATCTTCCGCGTCCGGCCGGACGCCGCCGTCGCCACGATCGGCGACGTCGACATCACCGGCTATGAGTTCCTGAACGATTTCAATCGGGAAATGCGGCGCATGCAGGCCTCCCTCGGCCCGCGCTTCGATACCGAGCAGGCCCGTCGCCTGGGCCTGGTCAACCGGGTGCTGCAGCAATCGATCACCCGCGCCCTGTACGACCAGGAGGTCGAGGACCTGGAACTGACCATGTCGGACGAGGACATCGCCGCCTGGATCCGCAACGCGCCGGCCTTCAAGAACAGCTTCGGGCGGTTCGATCAACTGCGCTTCGAACAGGTGCTGCGGCAGAACGGTTTCACCGAGCAGAGCTACGTCGCAGTCAGCCGGCGCGATCTGTCGCGGGAACAACTGATCAACAGCGTGGTCGGCGGCGCCCGGGCACCGAAAGCCATGGTGCGGGCGCTGTTCGACTATCAGCAGGAACGGCGACGGTTCGAGGTGCTGAACCTGTCGCATGCCGCCATCGGCGGCGTCGCCGAACCCAACGATGGCGACCTGGCGCAATACTACGAGGCCAACAAGGACAGCTTCTACGCCCCGGAATATCGCGGCCTGACCTTCATCACCATGCGGCCGGACGACCTGGCCGGCGAAATCCTGGTCGACGAGGCCGAGTTGCGCGAGCTTTACGAGGCCCGCCTGAACGAGTTCACCACCCGGGCGAGCCGCGAGGTCGAGCAGATCGTGGTGCAGGAGGAAGCGATCGCCCAACAGGTGGTCGGGCGGCTGCGCGAGGGCGGCGATTTCCTCGCCGTGGCCAGGAAACTGGCCGACATGGACGCCGACGCCGTGAAGCTGGGCGAGGTGGTCGAGGCCGACCTGCCCGAGGAAGCGGCGAAAGTGGTGTTCGCCCTGGCCGAGGGCGAGATCAGCGGGGCGGTGGAAACCGCGCTGGGCTGGCACGTCTTCCGGGTCGTCAAGGCACAACAGGGCGGCAGCAAGACCTTCGAGGAGGTGCGCGAGACCCTGGTCAAGGATCTGAAGCTGGAAAAGGCCCTGGACGCCATGTTCGAGTTGGCCAACAAGGTGGAGGACGAGTTCGCCGGCGGTAGCTCGGCCACCGAGGTGGCGGAGGCGCTGCGGCTGACCCATGGCCGCATCGCCGCCGTCGACCGCACCGGCCGCAACCGCGACGGCGAACCCGTCGACAGCCTGCCCAAGGCGCCGGAATTCCTGGAGACCGCCTTCAGCGCCGAACCGGGCGACGATCCGGAATTGAAGGAATCCGACGACGGCAGCTACTACCTGGTGCAGGTCGACAAGGTCTTCGAAAGTGCCGTCCGGCCGCTGGCCGAGGTGCGCGACGACGTCCGCCAGGCGGTAGCGAGCCAGCGCCGGGCCGAGGCGGCCGCGAAACGGGCGGCCGAACTGGCCGAACGGGCTCGCGGCGGCGCCGCGCTGGCCGAACTGGCGACCGCCGCCGGCGCGGCCTACAGCAAGACCGAGGCGATCAACCGCAACCAGGCCGCCTCCGACAATCAACTGGGCGCGGAACTGGTGGAACAGGCCTTTCGCCTGACCGCCAACGGCGTCGCCGAGGGCCCGGCCCAGTCCGGCGACAGCCATTCGGTGGTGCGCCTCCTGGCCGTCGAACGGACCGATCCCGCCGAGCAGCCGGAATTGCTGGGCCGCCTGGACGAATTCCTGCGCGGCGGCATCGCCGACGACGTGCTCTCGCAATACCGCGACGCCCTGCAGGGCAAATACGACGTCGAGATCAACGACGGCATCATCGACTCCCTGTTCGACCAAACCAACGTTCGCGGGTAATAGCCATAGACACGCTTCGAGACGGGCGCTCCGCGCCCTCCTCAGCGTGAGGAGAACCTGTTGAAAATGCAGGCGCGTCCTCGTCCTGAGGGAGCCGCAGGCTCGTCTCGAAGGACGAATGGTGCGAGTCATGCTTCCCGCATCTTACAATTGGCATCGCGGTCTGCGGCGCAAGATGCCCGGGTCGGAGCCCGGGCATGACGTAACTTATTGAAATTCAAAATTTATTCGTCATTGCCGGGCTTGGCCCGGCAATCTCGCAGGAATTGGGCGCCATCGACGCCGCTACAGCAGGAACAGCGCCGCCAGGCCGAGGAAGACGAAGAAGCCGACCACGTCGGTGATGGTGGTCAGGAACACCGTCGCCGCCACCGCCGGGTCGATGCCGGCCCGGGCTAGGCCGAGCGGGATCAGGGTGCCGGCCAGCCCGGCCACCACCATGTTGACGATCATCGCGGCGGCGATGACCACGCCGATGCCGGGCGCCGAGAACCAGAAGCCGGCGACGAGGCCCATCAGCACGGCGAAGACGACGCCGTTGAGGCCGCCGACCACCACCTCCTTGCCGACGATGCGCAGGGCATTGGCCGCCGTCAGTTCGCGGGTCGCCAGGGCGCGCACCGCCACCGTCAGGGTCTGGGTGCCGGCGTTGCCGCCCATGGAGGCGACGATCGGCATCAGGATGGCCAGGGCGACGATCTGCTCGATGGTGCCGTCGAACATGGCGATCACCGCCGAGGCCAGGATCGCCGTGGCGAGATTGAGCAGCAGCCAGGTCGAGCGCGAACGGGTGGTGCGCAGGGCGGAATCCAGCAAATCGGTCTCGGAGGAGACGCCAGAGAGGCGCATCAGATCCTCTTCCGCCTCCTCCTCCAGCACCGCGGCTGCGTCATCGAAGGTGATCACCCCGACCAGCCGGCCGGCGTCGTCGACCACCGGCGCCGAGGCCAGGCGGTATTGCTGGAACAGAAAGGCCACTTCCTCCTGATCCATGTCGACCGGCACGGTGGTTGCCTCGCCGGCCATGATCTCGCGCATCAGCACCGGCCGGCGGGTGCGCATCAGGCGGTTCAGGGCGACCTGCCCGATCGGCCGATGCCGCGGATCGATGACGAAGATCTCGTAGAATTCGTCCGGCAATTCGTCGGTATCGCGGCAATAGTCGATCACCTGACCGACGGTCCAATAGGCCGGCACGGCGATCAGCTCCCGCTGCATCAGCCGGCCGGCGCTGTCCTCGGGGAAGGACAGGCCTTCCAGCACGGCCGCCCGATCGGGGGGCGGCACCCGGCCCAGCACCGCTTCCCGGCGGTCCTCGTCCATGTCCTCCAGCAGATGGACCGCTTCGTCGCTTTCCAGTTCCAGGATGGCGTTGGCCACGGCCTGTGGGCTCATGGCGCCCAGCAGCTCCGCCAGCACGGAGCCGTCCAGGTCGACCATGGTTTCCGGGTCCAGGTCGTCGCCCAGGGCGCCGACCAGCCCCAGGCGATCCTCGCGCGAGAGCACGACGATCAGGTCGGCGACGTCGGCCGCGCGCAGGGGCGCCAGCAATTCCCGCACCTCTTCCGGCCGCCCTTCGTCCAACGCCGTTTCCACCGCCCGCACCAGCTCGGTGCTGACGGCATAGACGTCGTCGAACGAGGCCGGCACCTCCGCCGGGCTGCCCTCGTCCAGGGTCACGGCGGCACCGACCCTATTCCGCCGCGCCGGCGCGCAAAGCGGGCGTCAGCGGCAATTCCCCCTGGGCCAGGACCTGGGCGTCGACGACGGCGATGGCGGTCATGTTGACCAGGCCGCGCACGGTGATCGACGGGCTGACCACATGCGCCGGCATGGCCATGCCGATCAGCATCGGTCCGACCGAAATGCCGTCGGCCACCACCTTGCTCATGTTGAAGGCGATGTTGGCGGCATCCAGGTTCGGCATCACCAGCAGGTTGGCGGCGCCGGTCAGTTCGGCCCCGGGGAACAGGCGTTCGCGGATATGTTCGGCCAGGGCGGAATCGGCCCGCATCTCGCCGTCGATCTCCAACTCCGGCGCCAACTGCTTGGCCAGCTCGCGAGCCCGCCGCATCTTCACCGCCGAGGCGCCGTCGGACGAGCCGAAATCCGAGTGCGACAGCAGGGCCACCTTCGGCTCCAGGCCGAAACGGCGGACCTGATCGGCGGCCAGCACCGCCATCTCGGCGATCTGTTCGGCGCCGGGATCGTCGCTGACGGCGGTGTCGCAGATGAAGGCCAGGCCGTCGTCATGGATCAGCAGTTCCAGGGCGGACGGCTCCCGCACGCCCTCGCGCACGCCGATCACGCCGTGGACGAACTCCAGGTGCCGGTCGAAGCGGCCGACGGTGCCGCAGATCAGGGCGTCGGCGTCGCCTTCGGTCAGCATCAGGGTGCCGATCAGGGTCTGCCGGGTGTGCAGCAGCGAGCGCGCCTGATCCGGCGATCCGCCGCGCCGGGCCATGCGTTTATGATAGGCCTCGGCATAGCGTTCGAAGTCCGGGTAATCGCGCGGGTCGAGCACCGCCACCCCTTCGCCGATCTCCAGGCGCAAGCCCAGGCGCTCGATCTCCTGGGCGATGATCTCCAGGCGGCCGATCAGCACCGGCTCGACATAGCCGTCATCGAGGGAGATCTGCACCGCCCGCAGGACCCGCTCGTCCTCGCCCTCGCAATAGACCACCCGCCGGGGGTCGCTGCGGGCGCGGTCGAACAGCGGTTTCATGGCGAAGCCGGTGCGGTAGACCCGCTGCTGCAGGCGCTGGCGATAGGCCGCCAGGTCGGCGATCGGCCGGGTCGCCACGCCGCTGTCCATCGCCGCCTGCGCCACCGCCGGCGCCACCGCCACGATCAGGCGCGGATCGAACGGTTTCGGGATCAGGTACTCCGGCCCGAAACTCAACGAGGCCTGGCCGTAGGCCTTGGCGACGATGTCGGAGGATTCCGCCATCGCCAGGTCGGCGATGGCGTTGACGCAGGCCTGCTTCATCTCGTCGTTGATCGCCGTGGCGCCGACATCCAGGGCACCGCGAAACAGGAACGGGAAGCAGAGCACGTTGTTGACCTGGTTCGGGTAGTCGGAGCGGCCGGTGGCGATCACCGCGTCCGGTTTCGCCAGCTTCGCCTCCTCGGGCATGATTTCCGGGTCCGGATTGGCCAGCGCCAGGATCAGCGGCCGCTCGGCCATCCGCGCGACCATGTCGCCCTTCAAGACGCCGCCGGCCGACAGGCCGAGGAAGACGTCGGCGCCGACCATCGCCTCGGCCAGGCTGCGCTGCTCGGTTTCCTTGGCCCAGCGGGCGTTGAAGGGGTTCATGCCGGCCTCGCGGCCCCGGTAGATCACGCCGTCCAGATCGACCACCGTGACGTTTTGCTCCGACAGCCCCAGGCCGACCAGCAGATCCAGGCAGGCCAGGGCGGCGGCGCCGGCCCCGGAACAGACCAGCCGCACCTCCGACAGCTCCTTGCCGACCACGCGCAGGCCGTTGCGCACCGCCGCCGCGACGCAGATCGCGGTGCCGTGCTGATCGTCGTGGAACACCGGGATGTTCATGCGCTCCCGGCAGGCCCGTTCGACCAGGAAACATTCCGGCGCCTTGATGTCCTCCAGGTTGATGCCGCCGAAGGTGGGCTCCAGCGCCGCGATCAGATCGATCAGACGATCGGGATCATCTTCCGCCACCTCGATATCGAACACGTCGACATCGGCGAATTTCTTGAACAGCACCGCCTTGCCTTCCATCACCGGCTTGGACGCCAGCGGGCCGATATCGCCCAGGCCCAGCACCGCCGTGCCGTTGGAGATCACCGCGATCAGGTTGCCCCGCGCCGTCAGGCTGGCCACCTCGGCCCCATCGTCGACGATCATCCGGCAGGCGGCGGCGACGCCGGGGGAATAGGCCAGCGACAGATCGCGCTGATTGGCCAGCCGTTTGGTCGGGGTGACGGTGATTTTTCCCGGCTTCGGCCATTGATGATATTCGATGGCCATGGCGTCCAGATCGTCGCGCATCGCCTTTCCTCCGCTCTTCACTTTGTTCCAGTTTCACTGGGATCACCAAGCCACCCGCTCCCCCGGCCCAACCACCCACAGGGTACCATCAATGGGTGGTTGGGCCGGGGGAGCGGGTGGCCGGGACCAGACTTGAAGCATACGCGCCGGTTCGTGGTGATGGCGCGGTCAGCCTACCTCAGCAGGCTGGCGGAAACGACCACCAAAACCGTGGGACAAGAAAAACCCCTTGGAAACACAATGGTTTTCAAGGGGTTGAATTGGTGCGGTCGAGAAGACTCGAACTTCCACGGGGTCTCCCCCACAGCGACCTCAACGCTGCGCGTCTACCAATTCCGCCACGACCGCGTTGTTGTTCGATTGCCGCTGCAAATAGCAAATACCGGGACCCCCCGCAAGGCTGACGGCGAGGTCAGCCGGTTTCGTCGAGTTCGATGGTCTCGGTAATCTGGATCGCCACGTTCTCGCCGTTGACCATGATCTCGCCACGGGCGATCAGGCGATTGTTGGCGAAGATCCAGACATAGTCGTCGACCGTGGCGTCCAGTTCGATCACCGCGCCGCGGCCCATGCGCAACAACTGGTGAATAGGCATGCTGGTGGCGCCGATCACCACCGAGATTTCCAGATTGACATCGCCCAGCCGTTGCGTACTCATTTTTCGGATATTTTCCGCTTGCCGATTTCGTCCCCCCTGGTTTGCCACGGTGTGGTTATTTTTCCCTTAACCGGGCGGGCGGCCGGGACCGGCCAGCCGTTTCGGAGCAGTCCTCGGATGAGCCAAATCGTCGCCAGCAAGCCCGTGGAATGGCGGGCCAGCGACGACCTCGTGCCCTACCAGGCGGCGGTGGCGGCGATGGAGGAACGGGTGCGGGCGATCCGCGCCGGCGAACGGCCGGAGCAGGTCTGGCTGCTGCAGCATCCAGCGCTCTACACCGCCGGCAGTTCGGCCCGACCGGAGGATCTGCTCGACCCAGGCGGCCTGCCGGTCCACCAGACCGGCCGCGGCGGCCAATACACCTATCACGGGCCGGGGCAGCGCATCGCCTATGTGATGCTGGACCTGAAACGGCGCGGGGTCGACGTCCGCCGCTATGTCGGGCTGTTGGAGGAATGGCTGATCCTGACCCTGGCCCGGTTCAATGTCCGGGGCGAACGGCGGCCCGGCCGGGTCGGCATCTGGATCGACCGGGGCGGCGGCCGCGAGGACAAGATCGCCGCTGTCGGGGTGCGGGTGCGGCGCTGGGTGACCTATCACGGAGTGTCGCTGAACGTCGATCCCGACCTTGGGCATTATGCGGGCATCGTGCCCTGCGGCATCAGCGAACACGGCGTCACCTCGCTGGTCGATCTGGGCCTGCCCGTCGATATGGCGACGGTGGACGTGGAATTGCGGCAAGCCTGGGACGAGGTTTTCGAGGCCGGTTAGGCGCTTACGGGGGGACTGGGGGAAAACGATGATCAAGGCGATCGATGTGCGGGCCGAACTGGCGGGCCTGCCGATCCTGGACGGCCGAGCGGAGACGACCGAGGCCGAGGCGGCGGCGGCCTTCGCCGAATTGGCGCCGTTTCGCGACGGCGCGGTGTTCGCCGGCAGCTTTTCCGGCGACAGTCCCTGGGAGCGCCACGCCAAGGGGGACGAGCTGGTGCAGGTGCTGGCCGGCGATACCACCCTGACGATCCTGACCGACCAGGGGCGGGAGATATTGGAGTTGCGCGAAGGCATGATCGCCGTGGTGCCGCGCGGCCATTGGCACCGCTTTCACGCCCGCGACGGCGTCACCGTGATGACCGCAACGCCATTGCCGACCGACCACAGCTTCGCCGACGATCCGAGGTAACCGCCTACTGCTGCAGGGCGGCGATTTCCTTTTTCATGTTGTATTGGTTGAGGGCATAGACGGCCCAGATCGCCGCCGGCACCCAGCCGATCAAGGTCAATTGCAGGATCAGGCAAATGATGCCCGACAGCGGCTTGCCGATGGTGAAGAACAGCAGCCAAGGCAGCAACAGGGCGATGAGCAAACGGATCATCCGGTCATTCCATCCCGAATCGGTCCAGGGAACGGCGACGGCCGGGCGCCGAGCGCCCGGCCGAAGCAGCGGGCGGGACGCGACCGTCGCCGCGCCCCGCCGCTAGCCGGTACGCCTAGTCGAAGATGATTTCGACCCGGCGATTCTGTTTCTGGCGCTTGCCTTCCTTGGTCTGCACCAACGGCCTATCCTGGCCGTAGGCCGTGGCCAGGATCCTGCTATCGGGGACCTTGCCGACCATCAGCGCCTTGACCACCGATTCGATCCGCCGCATCGACAGATCGAAATTGTACTTCGAACGGCCGGCCTTGTCCGTGTGGCCGGTGATGGTGATGCCTCTTGGCTTGGCGAGATGGTATTCCGCCGCCGCCTTGCGCAGCACCCGGGCCGCCTTCGAGGTGATCTTGGCGCTGTCGAAGTCGAAGAACACCACGTAGATGCCGTCCACATCGGGCTTCTCGGGTTTCCTCGGCTTGGCCGCCATCATCGGTTTCTTGGCCATCGGCTTCTTGGCCATGGTCTTCGGCCGTAGCTTGGCTTCCAGCTTGTCCATGGTCTTGCCGAAGGCCGAACGGCAGCCGGCGATATGCGACGGCTGGAAGTTCTCTTCCTGCTCCTGCATCCAGCAGTCGAACAGCACCTGCGCCTTGGCGGCTAGGTTCGGCTGTTCTTCCTTGGCGCCGTCGGAGAAGGCGATCATCAGACGGGCGCGGGCGCGCCGCAGATCCCGGATGCTGTTCTTCGGCAGCTTCCGTGCCTTGAAGCTTTCCGGCTTGATCTTACCGTTGGCCGCGGCCTTGATGGCACGATCGGCGAAAACGTCGGCGTCATCATAATCGCCTTCGTTGAATTCGTCCTGCGCCAGGCCGATGTAGCCGTTGTACAGGTTGAAATTGAAGGGCGAGCCCGAAGGACTGGCCTTCTTGGCTTGGTTCAGTTGCATGCCGGCACAAGCCGACAGCGCAAATGCCACCAGAACCGTCACCAATAGACGTGGAAAGAGTTTCACGACCTTCCCCTTTTTTCTCTGTTCTTGCTACCCGACCGGAAGGGCCTCCCCGGCCATCCTTTTCGATCACGACTTAATCGTAATAAAAAGTATACATTCCAAATGTGAGGAACGTCACTCATGTCCTTGAAAAAAAGGGCCACGGCAAACAGACGTCCACCATTTCGCGGCCCAGGTCGCCCAAAACCACCGCTCACCAATCGATGCCGGCGCCGCCTTGCGGCAACTGCCGCCAATCCTCGACCAGCCGGCGGCTGATCGAATCGATCGGCGGCAGGGTCAATTCCCCCGCCGCCACCGCCAGATCGATGCCCTGGCGGCTGTACCAGGCGGCCTCGCTGATTTCCTCGCCGTCGACGGTGATCTCGGTATCGAGTGCCTTGGCCCAGAAGCCCATCATCAGCGACGAGGGGAACGGCCAGGGTTGCGAGGCGCGATAACGGACAGGGCCGACGCCAACGCCGACTTCCTCGGCGACTTCGCGGCGGACGGCGTCTTCCAGGGTTTCGCCGGGTTCGACGAAACCGGCGATGGTCGAGCGCCGGCCGGTTGGCCAGATCGCCCGGCGGGCCAGCAGGCAGCGGTCGTCATCGATGACCAGGGTGATCACCGCCGGATCGGTGCGCGGAAAATGCAGCCGGCCGCAGCCCTCCCGGCCGCAGCGCCGGGCGTGGCCGGCGCGTTCGAACGTCGTCGCGCCGCCGCAAGCGCCGCAAAAACGGTGACCGTCGTGCCAGACCATGAGGCCCCGGGCGTAGGCCAGCAGGGCCGCCTGGTCGTGCGGCAGGTTCTCGGCGACCTCGCGCAATTCATGGGGCGTGCCGTCCACGGCGATGCGCAACTGCTCCTCGGCCATGGCGGAGATGTCCAGGGCGAAGTGGGCCACCCCCGCCCCGACCCCCAGCAGCACGGCTTCGTCCAGGTCGGCCCATTCGCCGGCCCGCGCCGGCGGCAAGGCGACCGGCGTCCCCTCGTCCCGCAGCAGGCAGCGGCCGCGCCAGATCAAATAGGCGACGCTGGCCGGGTCGGCCAGCCGGGCGGTCAGCCAGTCGCCGTCCTGGCGCCGTTCGGCGGCCCGGTCGAAGGCGCCGTCGGCATAGTGCATGCTTCGGTTCATTCCCGTTCGGTGCTTTCCAGGAGCCCCAGCACGTGGGCGTTGGCGCCCGGGCCGGCCACCGGTTTGACCTCGCGCGGCTGCAACGGCCGGCCGTCCGCCGCCCGCACCCGCATCGGCGCGATCGGTTCGCCGCTGGCCCGTTCCAGCAGCCGCAGGCGCGGTCCCTTGCCGTTGCCTTCCCAGCGTTCGCCCCATTCGGACATGGCGACCACCAGCGGATAGAGATCCAGGCCCTTCTCGCTCAGGCGGTATTCGACGCCGCGGCCGTCATCGGGCAGATCGCGCCGTTCCAGGATGCCGGCCCGCACCAGCTTGCGCAGGCGATCGGCCAGGATATTGGGCGCTATGCCCAGATGCTCCTGGAAGCGGTCGAATCGTTTCATGCCGTGAAAGGCGTTGCGCAGAACCAGCATGGTCCAGCGATCG
>JASLMH010000154.1 GCA_030746635.1 Alphaproteobacteria bacterium
GCCATGGCCATGGTTCAGAGTTCCCGATCGCCGCCGAGCAGGCGGTGCACGATGGTACGGCGCAGGATTTCGTTGGTGCCGTCGGCCACATTGACCGAGCGCACCACGTTGTAGGCCTCGGTCAGGCCGAGCTCGTTGGTGAAGCCCATGGCGCCGTGGGTCTGGATCGCCCGGTCGATGGCGCGGGCGCAGACCTCGACGGAAAAGGCCTTGGCCATGGACAATTCCTTGATCGCCGGCTCGCCCCGGTCCAGCAGCATGGCCGCGTTCAGTCCCATCAGGTGGGCCGCATGCACCTGCATGGCGGACTCCGCCAGCGGAAAGGTGACGCCCTGATATTCGGCGATCGGCCTGCCGAAGGCCTGGCGGTCGCCGGTGTAGTCGAGCGCCAGATCCAGCGACCAGCGGGCCAGTCCGACCGAGCGGGCGGAATTGTAGATGCGTCCCAGCGAGACGCCGTAGACCGCCGTTCGAAATCCCTCGTGCAGGTCGCCGACCAACTGGTGGGGCTCCACCCGGACATCCTCCAGCACGACCTGCGCCTCGTTGCCGCCGACACAGCCGTGCATCCGGATGATGCTCTCGATCTCGAAGCCCGGACTGCCGGTCGGCACCAGAAAGGCGCTGATGCCGCCCTTGCGGGCCGCCGCCCGCTCCGGATCGGTTTGCGCGAAGACCATGCAATAGTCGGCGATCGGCGAGTTGGTGGTCCAGATCTTGCGTCCGCTGATCCGCCAGCCGTCGCCGTCGGCCACCGCCCGGGACTGCAGGGCGGCGGCGTCCGAGCCGGCCCCGGGCTCCGACAGGCCGAAGCACATCGAGGTGCGGCCGGCCAGCATGTCGCCGAGGATTTCCTCGCGCGCCTGGGGCGTCACCCTCTCCAGTACCCGGCTGGGGCCAAAGGCCCAATGACTGATGGCGAACACCGTCAGCCAGTTGTGCGGGCCGCAGAGCCGGAAGGCATGCTCCCAGGCGACGTAATAGGCCAACAGGCCGAAACCACTGCCGCCCAGATCCTCGGGTACGCACATGTTGTAGTAGCCGGCCTTGGACGCGGCCATCCGCACCTCGCGGATCAGCTCGATCACTTCCGGCACGTAGCAGCCGTCCTCGCCATAGGTGCGGCGGCTGTTGCCCAGCAATTCGTGGTGCCTATCGTGGCGGGCGATGACCTCGGCCTTCAGGAAGCCGGTCAGGCCATCGCACAGGGCGCGAATATCGTCGGGGATGTCGAAGGCGATGGTACTCATTATCGGGCTACCCGCTAGGGATTTCGGCGATCCGTATTGTGGTATCCGAAACGGCGGCGGTAAAGCGCCCTGGCGACTGCTTCATAGCTGCCAGCGACGGCGGCCCCTCGGGCGGGGCCAGGTCGGCGCGGGCAATGAGCAGGTGTCGTTCGGGACCGACGATCGGCGGATCGGTCCTCGGCCGACCATGCCCTTCGGGTTCGCAGGTTTGTCAAACCACTTATTTCGGCTAGCTTTGATGCCTCAGTTTCCGTCCCGGTCCGGGAAGTGTCAGCAACTGCCAATGAGCGAGACCACCGACAGCCCCGCAACGATCGTCACCGGCGTGATCGGCTCGGACGTGCATTGCATCGGCATCAGCATCATCGAGTACGGCCTGAAAAAGGCCGGGTTTGACGTGGTCTCTCTTGGCATTCAGACGCCGCAGGAAGAGTTCATCAACGCGGCGCTGGAGACCGCCGCCGCCGCCATCCTGGTATCCAGCGTTTATGGCCACGCGCAACTCGATTGCCGGGATTTGCGCGGCAAGTGCATCGAGGCCGGTCTGGATGACATTCTCCTTTACCTCGGCGGCAACCTGGCGGTCAGCAGCGAGACGCCCTGGGAGGACACCCGGGCGGCGCTCGAGGCCATGGGTTTCGACCGCGTCTACCCGCCGCGGGTCGCCATCGCCGACGTAATCCGAGACCTGCGCGCCGACTTGGCATTGGCGCCGCCGCCGGACGAAAGATCCGCGGTCGTCCACACCACGGACGAAGCACCGTGACCATGGCCGCATCCGGGTCCGCGCACGACCGGCCATTGTCCAATGCGTCCCTTGCGTGGGATGGTTTTCTGGCCGAGCGGCGCGAAGTGTTCGCCCTCAATCCGGGTAGTGACATCGAATTGGACGAGGCGCTGGCTTATCTGCGATCGTTGCCGGAGACCAAGAACTGCGCCCGGGCGTTGGCGGCGGCCAAGGCGGCGGGAGAGACCCTGCTGCAGCCGCGGGCCGCGGTACCGACCATAGAGGCACAAATTGCCCTGATGCGCTGCCTGGCGGAGGAGGGCGATGCCGACATCCTGCCCACCCAGGTGGACAGCTACAGCCGGACACTCGATTTCGACCAAGCCAAGGCCGGCCTTGAGCAAAGCCTCGAAAGCGGCCAGCCGAAGCTCAACGGCTTCCCCTTCGTCGCCCATGGCGTCGCCGGCACCCGGCAGGTCACGGAAGCGCTGGCCAAACCGTTCTGCATGCGCCAGGTCACCCCCGACACGCGCCTGGTGGCCGAAGTCGCCATGGCCGGCGGCTATACCGGCGTGACTTCGCATGCGATCGACGGCGTCGTCAGTTTCTCGAAGAACTTTTCCTTCGAGGAATCGATCAAGTGTTATCAGTATGTCGACCGGCTGGCCGCGCACTACCAGGAAAACGGCGCGCCGATCTATCGTGAATACCGTGGCATGGTGGATGCGGTGCATCTGCCGCCCAGCCTGATCATCGCTACCTCGATTTTGGAGGCCCTGATGGGCGCGGCGCAGGGCGTCAAGGTGATGGGCGTTTGCTCCTTCGTCTGCGGCCATATGATGCAAGAAGCGGCCGGCCTGCGGGTGCTGCAACAATTGGCGGAAGAGTACCTGGCGCGCTTCGGCCACGGGGATGTCACCGTGTTCAGCGTCGCCAACCACTGGCTGGGCCAGTTCCCCGAGGACGAGGCCCGCGCGCACGCGCTGATCAACGTGGCCACGGCGGCAGCCGTGTTGGGCGGCGCCACCGAGATCATCGTCAAATCCGTGCAGGAGGGCAAAGGCATCCCGACCAAGGAGGCCAACGCCGCCTCGCTACGCTCGGTGCGGGCGGTGCTGCGTACCTTCAAGGTGCAGGGCGAGGTGCTGGATAGAACCCTGCTGGCCGAAGAGGCGGCGATCATCGAAATGGAAGCCCGGGCGCTGCTGGAAAAGACCCTGGAGCTGGGCGATGGCGATGCCGCCAAGGGCACCGTGCGCGCCTTCGAGGCCGGTGTCCTCGACTCCCTGCTGGCGCCCTATCGAGGCCTCAAGGGCGAGATCATGATCGTCCGCGATGGCCATGGCGCCATGCGGTACCTCGACCATGGCAATCTGCCGCTGCCGGCCGAGGCCATCGCCTACAATCGCGAACGCCTGGCCACGCGGGCGGCCCGCGAAGGACGGGCTCCGGACTACGAGATGCTGGTCGACGACATCAACGCCATCGCCGAGGGCGGCCTGCTGCCGTGAACCATTCCCACCGCAACCCGGCTGGGTGCTGAGGGAGCACGGCGCACGCCCCGGCCCAATCAGAACGCTCTACAGCTGCCAGCGACGGCGGTCCTCCGGCAGGGCCAGGCCGCGCCACATGCCCTTGATGTCGGCGACCAGGCCGCCGGCGGCGACCAGGCCCGCCAGATCATCGGCCCCCAAGGCCAAATAGGCGTCGTGACAGACGGCGCCGACCAGGGCGTCGTAGCCTTCGGCGGCCGTCAGGGTGCTGGCCAGTTCAACGTCGAACAGCGTCGCCGCCTCCGCCGGATCGGCCACCGGGTCGTGTACGGTAACCCGATGGCCGCGCGCCTCCAGCCCGCGCACCACGTCGATCACCTTGGTGTTGCGCAGATCCGGGACGTTCTCCTTGAAGGTCAGGCCCAGCACCAGGATGCGCCCCGGTCCGGCCATCTGCTCGGCGATCCGCTCGGCGATGAAATCCCCCATGGCATCGTTGAGACGCCGCCCGGCCAGGATGATCTGTGGATCATGGCCCATCTCGATCGCCCGGTGGGCCAGATAGAACGGATCGACGCCGATGCAATGGCCGCCGACCAGGCCGGGCGTGAAGGGCAGGAAGTTCCATTTCGTCCGCGCCGCCTCCAGAACGTCGTGGGCCGACAGCGACAGGCGTTGGCAGATCGCCGCCACCTCGTTGACGAAGGCGATGTTGATATCGCGCTGGGCGTTCTCGATCACCTTGGCGGCCTCGGCGGTCTTGATGTCGCGGGCCAGGAAGACGCCGCCCTCGGTGATGCGCCCGTACATCGCCGCCAACCGTTGCGCCACCGCCTCGGTCTGGCCGGCGACCACCTTGGTGATGCGGTCGATGGTGTGTTCGCGATCGCCGGGGTTGATCCGCTCCGGCGAATAGCCGAGGAAGAAATCCTCGCCGCAAACCAACCCGGAGGTCTCGGCCAGCAGCGGTCCGCAGACCTCCTCCGTGACGCCGGGATAAACGGTGCTTTCAAACACCACGATGTTGCCCGGACGCAATCGGCCGCCGATGGTGCGGCAGGCGGATTCCACCAGTGCCAGGTCGGGCCGGTTGTCGGCATCCACCGGCGTCGGCACGGTAACGATGTAAATCCCCGCCGCCGCGATGCCGGCGGTCTCGGTGGTGAGTTCCAGCCTGCTCTCGGCCAGGACATCGTCGGTCAACTCGCCGGTGCGATCGTGGCCGTCGCGCAATTCCGCGATACGGCCCAGGTCCACGTCGAAGCCGGTGACGGAATAGTGCCGCGACAGGGCGACGGCCAGCGGCAGGCCGACATAGCCCAAGCCGATGACGGCTATGGCATCGCCCCCCGTCATCGGCACGATCACCTGTTGGGGGCCGAAATATCGCCGCCGGCCCAGCGGATTTGCGGCGCGATGATGTCGGGATCGACCCGGTCGACCTGCTCCCGCACCGTCGCCAGCATCTGGTCGATGACGGCGTCGGTCAACAGGGTTGGTTGCAGGCCCAGGTCGGGAAGCTTGGTGTGCTTGGCGTTGAAATAATGTTCCTCGGCCTCGACGCGCGGATTGTCCAGATGCGCCACCGTGACCGCCAGCCCCGCCCGGGTGCCGGCGGCCACCACCATTTCCGCCAACCGGCCGATCGAGAACTGCTCGGTGAATTGATTGAAGATGCGGAACTCGCCCGATTCCGCAGGGTTCCGCGCGGCCAGGTCGACGCAGGCCAGGGTATCGCGAATGTTCAGGAAGCCACGGGTCTGGCCGCCCCGGCCGTAGACCGTCAGGGGCACGCCGATGCAGGCCTGGACGAGAAAACGGTTCAGCACCGTGCCGAACACGTGATCGTAGTGGAACGAGGTGCGCAGCTCGGGGTGCAGCATCGTCTGATCGGTGTCGATACCGTAGACCACGCCCTGGTTCAGGTCGGTCGCGCGCATGCCCCAGACACGGCAGGCGAACTCGATATTGTGGGAATCGTGCACCTTCGAGAGATGGTAGAAGCTGCCGGCCTTTTTCGGAAACAGCACGCGATCGGTGCGCCCGTTGTGCTCGACGTCCAGCCAGCCTTCCTCGATGTCGATGTTCGGGGTGCCGTATTCACCCATGGTGCCCAGCTTGACCAGATGGGCATCCGGGCAATGGCGCTGCATGGCGAACAGCAAGTTCAGGTTTCCGACGACGTTGTTCTGTTGCGTCATCACCGCCGCGGTGCGGCCCTGCATGGAATAGGGCGCGGATGGCTGTTCGCCATAGTGAACGATGACCTCGGGGCCGACCTCGCGAAGCAGGTTGTAGACGAAACGGTGGTTGGTCAGGTCGCCGACCTTCATCCGGACCGGCGCGCCGGCGTTCATGCCGTTCCAGCGCTGTACCCGGCGGTGCAGGGTGGGGATCGGCAGCAGCGGCTCGATGCCGTCCTCCAACTCCCACTTGCGCTTGGCGAAGTTGTCGGCGACCCAGACCTCGTCGCCGGCGGCGGCGAAATGCATGGCCGTCGGCCAGCCGAGATAGCCGTCGCCGCCAAGGATGAGGATCTTCATTGCGGTTGTGTCCCAATACCGATCGAAACCGCCGGAATAGCGGGCTGCGGAGTAGCATCATCCCCCACGCCTGACAAGGGAGTAGCTGTGCGCCGCCGGCAAAGGACGTTATAAGCGGGCATGCACTGGCTGGCGATCATTGCCTTGGCCGTGGCGGCCTGTCTGGCCGTCTATTTCGGCACCCGCGCGCTGCTGGCAATCCTGCATCGGCGGCAGGTGCTCGACCATCCCAACCACCGCTCCTCCCACGACCGGCCGGTGCCCAGGGGCGGCGGTATCGCGGTGATGGCGGTCGCCGTGGTCGGCTGTTGGCTGGCCGCCTTGATGGATCCGGGCGATTCGCGGCCGCTGTTGATAATCGCGCTGTTGGCCGGCGCCCTGGCCGGTTTCTCGTTCATCGACGACCTGCGCGGCCTGCCGGCGGCGGCGCGGCTGATCCTGCAGGTCCTGGCGATTGCCATGGGTTGTAGCCTGTTGCCCGACGCCCCGGTGTTTCAGGGCCTGTTGCCGCCCTGGGCGGACCGGCTGGCGGCCGGCGTCTGCTGGCTGTGGTTCGTCAATCTGTACAATTTCATGGACGGCATCGACGGCATCAGCGTGGTCGAGACCGCTTCCATCGGCCTGGGCATCGCCGCCGTCGCCCTCTTGACCGGCGCGGCGCCGGAGCTGGCGCCGCCGGCGGCGGTAATCACCGGCGCGATCATCGGCTTCGCCTTTTGGAACTGGCCGCCGGCGCGGATTTTCCTGGGCGACGTGGGCAGCGTCGGCCTGGGCTACCTCCTCGGCTGGCTGCTGCTGGCCCTGGCGACGCGGGGGCAGTGGGCAGCGGCCCTGCTGCTGCCGCTCTATTACCTCAGTGATGCCAGTTGGACGCTAATCCGCCGGCTGATTCGCGGCGAAAAGGTCTGGCGCGCCCACCGCTCCCACTTCTACCAATACGCCGCGCGCCGTTTCGGCAGCCACGCCAAGGTTTCCCGATCGGTGCTGTACTGCAATGCCGCCTTGCTGATCGCCGCCCTGGCGGCGGCGCTGACGGGTCGGGCGGCCGCCGCCCTGCTGACCGGCGGCGTGGCGGTGGGGATTCTGCTATGGTATTTCGCCAAGGTGAACGGCAAGACGCAGCATGACGGATAACGCCGCCATTTCGGGCTGGCTTCGCCGCATCAATCGGCGCATCGCGACGGTGGCGGCGCACGATATCTTCATGGCCGCGCTGTCCTTCGAACTGGCCGTCTGGATCCGCTATCAGACCTATGGCAAGCCGCAGGAGTTCTTTTTCCTGTGGCACGGTACCCTGATCTTCACTGTCGGCTGCGCCCTGGTGTTCTGGCGCATGGGGTTGTACCGGGGCATCTGGCACTACGCCTCGCTGTCGGACCTGACCGCCATCGTCAAGGCGGTGACCCTGGCGATATTGGTCTACCTGCCGGTGATGTTCGTACTCGACCGGCTGGAGAACTTCCCGCGCAGCGCCATGCTGCTGAACTGGCCGCTGCTGATCGCCCTTCTGGCGACGCCGCGGCTGCTCTATCGTTTCAAGAAGGACGGCGACCTGCGGGCGGTGTTCGAACGGTCGGACGAAGCCAGGGTACCGGTGTTGCTGGTCGGCGCCGGCGACGAGGCCGAAACCTTCATCCGCGAGATGGCGCGGTCGCAACTGGCCGGCTATCGGGTGGTCGGCATCATCGACCACAAGCGCACCCGGATCGGCCGCGACATCCGCGGCATCCGGGTGCTGGGCGGCCTGGACGAGGTCGAGCGGGTGGTCGCCGAGCTGGACGCCAGGGGCCGCAAGCCGCAGCGCCTGATCCTGACCTGGTCGAAGCTGGACGGACCGACCATCGGGCGGCTGCTGGAACAGGCCGAGGGCATGGGCCTGACACTGTCGCGGATGCCGCGGGTGACCGACTTCCAAAGCGGCGATGGACAATTGGAGGTCCGGCCGGTCGAGGTGGAGGATCTATTGGGCCGGCCGCAGCAAGTGCTGGACCGGCCGGCCATCCAGGCCCTGATCGCCGGCCACCGGGTGCTGATCACCGGCGCCGGCGGCACCATCGGCGGTGAGTTGGCCCGGCAGATCGCCGCCCTGGCGCCGGCCCACATGACGCTCCTCGACAACAACGAACACGCGCTCTACCAGATCGATCTGGAATGCGGCGAAACCTGGCCGGAGGTGTCGCGCAAGACAGTGCTGGGCGATGTCCGCGACGGCGATCGGCTGCGCGGCGTATTCGCCGCCGAACGCCCCGATCTGGTGTTCCACGCCGCCGCCTTCAAGCACGTGCCGATGGTCGAGAGCAACCCGAACGAGGGGGTGCTGACCAACGTCATCGGCACCGCCAACGTGGCCGAGGCCTGCCGTTCGGGCGAGGTCGCGGTGATGGTGCTGATCTCCACCGACAAGGCGGTCAATCCGACCAGCGTCATGGGCGCCTCGAAACGGCTGGCGGAAATGCTCTGCCAGGGCCTGAGCCTGAGCCAATCACCCTGCCGGTTCGTCACCGTCCGCTTCGGCAACGTCCTCGGCTCGACCGGTTCAGTGGTGCCGCTGTTTCAGCGCCAGTTGGCGCGGGGCGGGCCATTGACGGTGACCGACGAGACGGTCAGCCGCTATTTCATGACCACCGGCGAGGCGGTCGAACTGGTGCTGCAGGCGACGGCGGCGGCGCCGGCCGGCGACGAGGGCGGCAAGATCTTCGTGCTCGACATGGGCGAACCGGTGCGCATCCTCGACCTGGCGCGGCAGATGATCCGCCTGGCCGGCCTGACGCCCGAGGTCGACGTGCCGATCGCCATCACCGGGCTGCGTCCGGGCGAGAAACTGCACGAGGAATTGCTGCACGATGCCGAGGCGGCCCAGCCGACGCCGGTGGCCGGTGTGCAACTGGCGGCGGCCCGGGTGATCGACTACGAACTGCTGCTGCCGCAGATCGGCAAGCTGGCCGAGGCCGCCACGGCCCGCGACACGGCGCAAACCCTGGCCCTGATTCGCCACCTGGTGCCGGAAATGCAGCGCTCCGGGGAAAACTCGGAATCGCTGGAATCCGCCGCCGGCGCGGATTAGACGGCGCCCCGCCAACCGCCGATACGCGCCCTTGCCGTGCCGTGCTATACGGGCGCACCCCAGTTGGAAGAGCGTGCGGATACTCACCATGCCGACAGCCCCGACCATCGATCTGGTCCCCATCAAACGCGCCCTGATCTCCGTTTCGGACAAGGACGGCCTGTTGGACCTGGGCGCCGCCCTGGCCGGTCACGGCGTCGAAATACTCTCCACCGGCGGCACCGCCCGGGCCCTGGCCGAGGCCGGTATCGCCGTCAAGGAAGTCAGCGAACATACCGGCTTTCCGGAGATGATGGACGGCCGGGTGAAGACCCTGCACCCCAAGGTGCATGGCGGCATCCTGGCCCTGCGCGACGATCCGGGCCATGCCCAATCGATGCGGGATCACGAGATCGGCGGTATCGACCTGATCGTGGTCAACCTCTACCCCTTCGAGGCGACCGTGGCCTCGGGCGCCGACTTCGCGACCTGCATCGAGAACATCGATATCGGCGGGCCGGCGATGATCCGTTCGGCGGCCAAGAACCACGCCTATGTCGCGGTGCTGACCGATCCCGCCGACTATCCATCGCTGATCGCGGCGCTGGCCGAGCACGGCGGCGCCACCGATGGCGCCCTGCGCCGACGGCTGGCGGCCCGCGCCTATGCCCGAACCGGCAGCTACGACGGCGCCATCGCGACCTGGTTCGCCGAACAGTTGGCGGAGCCGTTCCCCGACCGCCTGGTCTTCGCCGGCGCCAAGCAGAGCGAGCTGCGCTATGGCGAAAACCCCCACCAGGCGGCGGCGTTTTACCTCTCGGGGCAGCCCCGGCCGGGCGTGGCGACGGCGCGGCAGCTCCAAGGCAAGGAGCTCAGCTATAACAATCTGAACGACACCGACGCCGCCTTCGAACTGGTGGCCGAGTTCGATCCGCGGGAAAGCGCGGCCGTGGCCATCATCAAGCACGCCAACCCCTGTGGCGTTGCCACCGGCGGCAGCCTGGTCGAGGCCCATGCCAAGGCCTTGCGGTGCGATCCGGTCAGCGCCTTCGGCGGCATCGTCGCCGCCAACCGGCCGCTGGATGCCGCCGCGGCGGCGGCGATGGTGGAGATCTTCACCGAAGTGATCATCGCCCCCGACGCCGACGAGGCGGCGATCGCGGCGATCGCCGCCAAGAAGAACCTGCGCCTGTTGCTGACCGGCGGCCTGCCGGACCCGGCCGCCGGCGGCATGACCATGAAAAGCCTGGCCGGGGGTTATCTGTTGCAATCGCGGGATGCCGGCCGGATCGGCGCCGGCGATGTACAGGTCGTCAGCAAGCGGCCGCCCAGCGAGCGCGAGCTGGCCGACTTGCTGTTCGCCTTCCGAGTCTGCAAGCACGTCAAGTCGAACGCCATCATCTACGTCAAGGACGGCGCCACGGTGGGCATCGGCGCCGGCCAGATGAGCCGGGTGGATTCGGCCCGCATCGCCGCCCGCAAATCGGCCGACGCCGCCCGGGAAGCGGGCCTGGAGGATCCATTGACTATCGGTTCGGTGGTCGCCTCGGACGCCTTCTTCCCGTTCGCCGACGGCCTGTTGGCGGCGGCCGAGGCCGGCGCCACGGCGGTGATCCAGCCCGGCGGCTCGATGCGCGATCAGGAAGTGATCGACGCCGCTGACGAGGCCGGCCTGGCCATGGTGCTGACCGGCATGCGGCACTTCCGCCATTGAGCGGCAGTCGCTGAGCTGCCGGGAGGTCAGTGCGCCCTGGTGGTGCGCTCTTCGCGGACCGGCAGCATCAGCAACAGGCCGACGGCCAGGAACACCAGGATCACCGATATGCCGGCACGCTGGCTGGCATAGAGACCGGTGAACAGGCCCACCGCCAGCGGCGCGATGAACGCCGTCGCCTTGCCCGACAGCGCATAGAGGCCATAGAACTCGCCGACCATATCGGGCGGCACCAGGCGCGACACCATGGTCCGACTGGCCGCCTGGGCCGGGCCGCCGAAAATGCCGATCAGGATGCCGAAGAACAGGAAGACCTGTTCGGTCAGGGTGTTGAACATGCCCTCGCCCGGTGCCGCCACCGGGTAGTGGACGAAGAACAGGATGGTATCGGTGCGGGCGGCGGTGCCAAGGCCGTCGACGGTGACCGAGACCACCCCCAGGGTGGCCAGGAACAGCCCGGACACGGCGAACAGAATGGTCCGTTTCGAGCCGATCCTGTCGTCCAGCCAGCCGCCGGTGACGGCGCCGACGGCGGCGAAGATGGTCAGGATGATGCCGAAGATGCCCAGGTTGGTGGTGGTCCAGCCGAAGATACCGGCGGCGTAGATGCCGCCGAAGGCAAACACCGCCGACAGGCCGTCGAAGTAGATCATCCGGGCGATCAGGAACAGCATGACGTTGCGGTAGTGGCGCAGGGCGCGCAGGGTGCCCCAAAGCTGCCGCAGGCCCTGCCGTGCCGCCTCGGCGCGGCCCAGACCGCTGGGCGGCCCGTCCGGGGTGAACAGAAACAGCGGGATGATGAAGATCGCCGTCCAGACGGCGGCCAGGGGGCCGACGATGCGGTCGTGTTCGTGGCTGGCCTTGTCCAGGCCGAACAGCGGTACCTCGGGCAGGCTGAAGGCGGCCAGGACGAAACCCAGGGAGACCAGCCCGCCCAGGTAGCCCAGGGCCCAGGCATAGCCGGACAGCCGGCCCAGCCGCGCTTCCCGGGCCAGGCTGGGCAGCATGGCGTTGTTGAAGACAATGGAGAATTCGGCACCCAGGCTGGCCAATACGATCAGGGCCAGGATCCAGAAGATGGTCTGCGACGGTGCGCCTGGCAGGGCCAGCCAGAGGGCGGCGCAGGCGACGATGCAAACCGCTTGAAAGGCCAAGATCCAAGGCTTGCGGGGCCCGCCGGCATCCGCCATGGCGCCCATGATCGGACTCAACAGGGCGATGCACAGCCCCGCCATCGCCTGGCCGTAGCCCCAAAGTTCCTGGCCGCGGACCGCGTCGCCGACCACGTGAGAGGTGAAATAGGGCGCGAAGATGAAGGTCGTGACCAGCGTGAAATACGGCTGGTTGGCCCAATCGAACAGCGCCCAACTGAATTGTCCGGTCCGGCTGGCCGGGACCGTGCCCGTAACCGTCAACGCCTCGTCCTGGCTCGCCACCGCCGCCTCCCCCGATTCCGAGGGGGTTATTCTAGCCGACGATCAGCCGGCGGATATAGCGGTTGGCCAGGGCCAGTTTGGCGATGTCGACACCGGTGGCCTGGAACTCCTCGACCATTTCGTCGCTATGGGCGACGTCGGCCCGGTTGGCGTCGCACCATTTCTCGACCGCCTGGTCGCCGCTGGCGCCATTGGCCCGGCGCAGCACGACGCTGGTCAGGGCCCGCTGCTGGCCGTGCAGATCCTCGACGATCGAGGTGATCGCCTGCCGTTGCCAGTGATCCTCCGGCACCAGGGCCTCGGCATCGCCGGTCAGCCGGTCGAGGCCCAGCCGGGCACCCAGAGCGAAATAGACGGCGGCAACCTCGTCCACCGGCCGGTCGGTATCGGTCGACACCTGGACGATGTCGCAGGCCGCGGTCAGCGGCTCCAGGCCCTCGATCCGGCGGGCCATGTCTTCCGGCACGCCAAGGTCGACCAATTCCGAAACCCGGCGTTCCAACTCCTGG
>JASLMH010000155.1 GCA_030746635.1 Alphaproteobacteria bacterium
CGGCTGCGAGGTAGTTAAGGGGACAGGAGTTAATCCTGTCCCCTTAACTACCTCGCCCCTTCGTTGTTACCGGCCGGGCCCCACCGCCTCAAGCCATCGCCTTCTGCAGGTTCTCGTCGAGCTTGTCGAGGAACTGGTTGGTGGTCTGCCACTGCTGTTGCGGGCCGATCAGGATCGCCAGGTCCTTGGTCATGTAGCCGTCTTCCACGGTCTTCACGCAGACCTTTTCCAGGGCGTCGGCGAATTCGACCACGTCGGGGGTGTCGTCCATGCGGCCGCGATGCTTCAGGCCGCCGGTCCAGGCGAAGATCGAGGCGATCGGGTTGGTCGAGGTCTCCTCGCCCTTCTGGTGCTGGCGGTAATGCCGGGTGACGGTGCCGTGCGCCGCCTCGGCCTCCACCGTCTTGCCGTCCGGGGTCATCAGGATCGAGGTCATCAGACCCAGCGAGCCGAAGCCCTGGGCGACGGTGTCGGATTGCACATCGCCGTCATAGTTCTTGCAGGCCCAGATGAACTCGCCTTCCCATTTCAGGGCGCAGGCCACCATGTCATCGATCAAACGGTGTTCGTAGGTCAGGCCCAGTTCCTTGAACTTGTCCGCGAATTCGCTTTCGAACACTTCCTCGAACAGATCCTTGAAGCGGCCGTCATAGGCCTTGAGGATGGTGTTCTTGGTCGACAGGTAGACCGGCCATTTGCGCTGCAGGCCATAGCTCATGCAGGCGCGGGCGAAATCGCGGATCGAGTCGTCGAGGTTGTACATGCTCAGGGCGACGCCGCCGCCGGGGAACTGGAAGACCTCCCGCTCGATCACCTCGCCCTCGCCCTCGGGCTCGAACTTGAGGGTCAGCCTGCCCTTGCCCGGCACCACGAAATCGGTGGCGCGGTATTGGTCGCCAAAGGCATGACGGCCGATCACGATGGGATGTGTCCAGCCTGGCACCAGACGGGGGACGTTCTTGCAGATGATCGGCTCGCGGAACACCGTGCCGCCCAGGATGTTGCGGATGGTGCCGTTGGGCGATCGCCACATGGCCTTCAGGCCGAATTCCTCGACCCGGGCCTCGTCCGGCGTGATGGTGGCGCATTTCACGCCGACACCGTATTCCTTGATCGCCTCGGCGCAGTCGATGGTGATCTGATCGTCGGTGCGGTCCCGCTCCTCGATCCCGAGGTCGTAGTATTTCAGGTCGATGTCGAGATAGGGCAGGATCAGCTTTTCCTTGATGAAGGCCCAGATGATCCGCGTCATTTCATCCCCGTCGAGTTCGACGACGGGGGTCTTTACCTTGATCTTGCTCATGAAACTAACCTCTGCCGGCGGGCGCCGCTTGTCCGTTGCGGGCGGACAATATCACCGGCATCGGCAAGTTCAAAGCCGATGGGGCGGCGGGCTCGGAAAATTGCGTTACAAGCGCTCGCTATGGGCCGGCAGGGACGGTTCCGGGGCGGCCGCCAGGGTCTCGAACAGGCCGTCGAGGTCGGTCGCCAGGCTGTAGAAGTCCAGTACTTCCGGGCCGGCGAAGCCGCCGTCCACCACCCCCTGCAACAGATCCCGCATCGGCCGCCAATAGCCGTCGGGGTCCAGCATCACCACCGGCTTGTCGTGCAGTTTCAGTTGCCGCCAGGACAGGATTTCGAAGGTCTCGTCCAGGGTGCCGATGCCGCCCGGCAGGACCACGAAGGCGTCCGCCAGTTCGAACATCAACTGCTTGCGGCTGTGCATGCTGTCGACCACGTGCAGTTCCGTCAGCTCGCGGTGTTCGACTTCCCATTCCTGCAGGTGCTGCGGGATGACGCCGATGACCTCGCCGCCGCCGGCCAATACGGCATCGGCGATGGCGCCCATCAGGCCGACATGGCCGCCGCCATAGACCAGGCGGATGCCGCGGCGGGCCATCTCCGCGCCCAATGCCTCGGCGATCCGTCTTGGCCCTTGTTGCCGACCGAAACGCGACCCACAATAGACGCAGATGGAGGAGATCTCGGCCATGTCCCTGCGCGCGCTCCTAATCTCGTTGCCGCTGTCCCTGTCCCTGGCCCTGGCCCTGGCGTTCGCCGTCGGCGGTGGCGGTGCCCGGGCGGGCGAGGCGGATGTCGTGGCGGTGAAAGTGACCAAAACCGGCGACCGCGTCTATAGATTTGACGTCACCCTGCGTCACGACGATACCGGCTGGCAGCACTATGCCGATGCCTGGCAGGTGCTGGGGCCGGATGGCGCCGTGCTGGGCACCCGGACGCTGGTCCATCCGCATGTCGACGAACAGCCCTTCACCCGCCGCCTGTCGGGCGTGCGGATCCCCGCCGGCATCGCCGGGGTGCGGTTGCGGGCCCGGGACAAGGTGCATGGCCACGGCGGTGTCGAGCAAGACGTGCCGCTACCGGACTAGGTGATGATTCGCCGGACGCTGCTGGCCGTCCTGGGGCCGCTGACCGCCGGCATCGCGACACCGGCGGCGCTGGCAGCCGAGGGCGACGCGGTCGCGCGGGGCGGCTACCTGGTTCATGCCGCCGGCTGCATCGGCTGCCACACCGATGAAAAAGCCGGCGGTAGCCGGCTAGCCGGCGGTCGTGCCCTCAAGACCCCCTTCGGCACCTACTTCAGCCCCAATATCACGCCGCATCGCCGCACCGGCATCGGTGCCTGGTCGGATGACGATTTCCTGCGCGCCCTGCGCCTGGGGCGGCGGCCGGACGGGGCGCATTACTTCCCCGTCTTCCCCTATACCTCCTACACCGGCATGCGGCGCGACGACGCCCTGGCGATCAAGGCCTACCTGTTTTCCCTGAAGCCGGTCGAGCGGGCGAACCGGCCCCATGACGTGCGGCGGCCGTTCGGCTGGCGCTGGACCATGCTGTTCTGGAAATGGCTGTTTTTCGAGCCCGGACCGCGCCTGGCCGACCCTGCCCAGGGTGATATGTGGAACCGGGGCGGCTATCTGGTCAATGCCCTGGGCCATTGCGGCGAATGCCACACGCCGCGCAACTTCCTGGGCGCCTCGGACCGATCCCGCTACCTCGCCGGCAGCACAGAGGGGCCGGACGGCGAGCTGGTGCCCAATATCACCCCCGATATGGCCACCGGCATCGGCGAATGGTCGAATGGCGACATCGTGCAATTGCTGCGGGACGGCACCAAGCCGGATTTCGATGACGTGCAGGGCAGCATGGCCGAGGCGATTCGCGACGGCCTGGGACATCTGAACGACGCCGATCTGCGGGCGATCGCCGTCTACCTGCGCTCGCTGCCGGCGATCCGACACCGGGTCGAGCGGCCCAAGAAGCCCTGATCGGGAAACGCCCTTGGCGCCCGGCAGCCCGGGATTGCCCGCGCGTTAGCGAAGGACTACCTTTGCCCAACCGGCGAATCGGGAGGAAACGTGCGCAACACCATCATCGTCGCCGCCATCGTGGCCGTCCTGCTGGGCGCCCTGTTGGCCTTCCTCCTCTCTCCCGGCGAGGAGAGCGCCGGCCCGCCGGTGCCGGGCCGCCAGGCCAGCGCGCCGGACGCCGCCAAAACGTCGACCGGGAAGCCGGCGGAACCGGCGGCCGAGAAACCGGCGGTGCCGAAGATGGCCGCGCCGGACAGCGCCAAGGACCCGACGCTGCCGAGCCGCAAGGCGCCGGCCCGGGTGGCGGCGGCCCCGTCGACGGCGAAGCCGCAACAGCGGGAAAAGCCGGCCGAACCGGCAGCCAAGCCAGCCAAAACGGCCGAACCGGCAGCCCAGCCGGCCAAGGCAACCGAGCCCGCGGCTCAGCCGAAAACGGCCGCCAAGCCGCCGGCGCCCGAGGAAACCAAGATCGCCGCGATCCCGAAGCAGCCGGCGCCGCCGAAGGTCGCGGCACCGTCGAAGGCCGCGCCGACGCCGGCCCCGGAACCGGCGCTGGCACCGCCGTCGTTCGATATCGTCCGCATTGCCAAGGAGGGCACGGCGGTGCTGGCCGGCCGGGCGCCGCCGGGCGCCAAGGTCCGGGTGCATCTGGGCCAGGCGGTGATCGCCGAGGTCACGGCGAGTGGTCGCGGTGAATGGGTGGCGGTGATCGACCAGCCCCTGCCCAGCGGCGCGATCGAATTGTCCCTGTCGGCACTGCTGCCCGACGGCCGGGTCGTGGAGTCCGACGCGGTGCTGGCGGCGGTGGTACCCGGGCGGCCGGGCGCGCCGGTTCCCGGCAAGGAAAAGGGCTCTGACACCGCCCTGGCGCTGCTGCTGCCGAAGAAGGGTGATGTTCCCAGCAAACTGTTGCAGAAGCCCGAGCCCCAGGGCGGCGCAACCGACAAATCGCTCAGCGTCGACAAGGTCGACTATGACGAAAAGGGCAACGTGGTGATCTCGGGCAATGCCCCGGCGGGCGCCACCGTCAGGACCTACCTGGACAACAAGCCGACGGGTGAGACCAAGGCCGGCCGGGAACGGCAATGGCAACTGAAGCCCGGCCGGAACGTTGCGCCCGGTTCCTACAAGTTGCGGGTGGATCAGTTGAACCGCGCCGGCCGGGTGGTGGCGCGCATCGAATTGCCGTTCTATCGCACGGCGGCGGCCGAGGTGCTGGCGGCGACGGCGGTCAGCCACCGGGTCATCGTGCAGCCGGGCAACAGCCTGTGGCGGATCGCTCGGCGGGTCTACGGCAGCGGTCCGCACTACACGGTGATCTATCGCGCCAACGACGGCCAGATTCGCGATCCCGACCTGATCTATCCCGGTCAGGTGTTCAACCTGCCGGCAGAGAGCAAGACGATGGTCCGATAGCTCAAATTGGTTGCCTGGCCAAGTCGATCAAGCCACGAGACGACAGCAACAGCCGGACCACGGCGCTGACGACGACGCCGCCGGTGACCGGTGTCGGCAGCGTGATCCCGACGCGGTGGCGGAAACGGCGGCTGGCCGAGATTTCATAGCTGCCGATCGGCAGTTTCAGGGCGGGATCGTTCAAGTGTTGCAGGTAACGGCGCTTCGCCGCGTTCTCGGCGCTATAGGGCAGGGGGGTGATATCGGTGGCCAATTCCAGCCTGGGCTGCGCCTGGTCGCCGGCTATGCGGCAATCCACGGCCATGCCGCGCCAGTTGAAGCTGAAGGCCACCGACAACATGGAGCGCGGCTCGTCCAACACCGAACCGGCCTGATCGAGAAGTTCGGCCAGGCCGGCGCCGTCCAATGTTCGAAATTCTCCGGCTTCCGGCCGGTCCACATCAACCGGCGCGCGTTGTGCAAGGTTCATCTGCCGTCTTCCCCAATTCGCTGATGATTACAGCGCGGCGGCATTAAGTTTGGGTAAACCCTGTATCGCGGGCCGTCGGCGACCTACATAAGAGGATGCGTATCCGGTGCCCTGGCGCACCAGACTGGAAACCAAGCGGCGATGAGCAGCCAATTCGACCCTCAGACCGACGCGCCCCGGCGCAGCCATTGGCGCACCCTGGCGACCCTGCTGCCCTATCTGTGGCCGGCCGGCCGGTTTGAACTGCGGCTGCGGGTGGTGGTCGCCATGATCCTGCTGGCCAGCGCCAAAGTGGCGGTGGTCTACGTGCCTTTCCTCTACAAGGCGGCGATCGACACCCTGAACGTCAGCGCCGACAAGGCGGTGGTGATCCCCCTCGGCTTCATCGTCGCCTACGGTGCCGCCCGGGTGGCCAGCCAGGCCTTCGGCGAACTGCGCGACGCGGTGTTCGCCAAGGTCGGCCAGAACGCCCTGCGCACCATCGCCCTGGAAGTGTTCCGCCACCTGCACGCCCTGTCCCTGGGCTTTCACCTGGACCGGCGCACCGGCGGCCTCAGCCGGGCCATCGAGCGGGGCGTCAAGGGCGTCGATTTCCTGCTGCGCTTTACCCTGTTCAACATCCTGCCGACGCTGCTGGAGGTCGTCCTGGTCACCGGCGTGCTGTTGATCAATTACGGTATCGACTTTTCGGCCATCACCCTGGTCGCCGTCGCCGCCTATATCGGCTTTACCCTGACGGTCACCGAATGGCGCATCAAATACCGGCGCGAGATGAACCGCACCGACAGCGAGGCCAACACCCGGGCCATCGACAGCCTGCTGAACTTCGAAACCGTGAAGTATTTCGGCAACGAGGGGCACGAGGCTCGCCGCTTCGATACCTCGATGGCCAGCTACGAGGCCGCCGCCGTGCGCAGCCAGGTTTCCCTGGCGATGCTGAACATCGGCCAGGGCTTCATCATCGCCGGCGGCATGTGCTCGGTGATGCTGCTGGCCGCGTACGGCATCGCCAGCGGCCGCCTGACCATCGGCGACTTCGTCCTGGTCAATACCTTCATGTTGCAGCTCTACCAGCCCTTGGGCTTCCTCGGTTTCGTCTATCGCGAGATCAGGCAAAGCCTGGTCGACATGGAGAAGATGTTCGAATTGCTGGGCGTCGACAACGACGTCGGCGACCAACCCGGCGCCCCGGCGCTGCGCCCGACGGCGGGCGAGGTCAGCTTCGAGAACGTCAATTTCGGCTACGACGGCAAACGCCAGATCCTGCACGACGTCAGCTTTCGGGTGCCGGCCGGCAAGACCGTGGCGATCGTCGGGCCGTCGGGCGCCGGCAAGTCGACGATTTCGCGCATCCTGTTCCGTTTCTACGACGTGCAGGGAGGCCGCGTTTTGATCGACGGCCAGAACGTCACCGAGGTCTCGCAGAAGTCGTTGCGGGATGCCATCGGCATCGTGCCGCAGGACACCGTGCTGTTCAACGACAGCATCCGCTACAACATCCGCTACGGCCGGACCGACGCCGGCGATGGGGAAATCGAGGCCGCCGCCAAACTCGCCCAGATCCATGATTTCATCGGGCGTCTGCCGGACGGCTACGACGCCATGGTCGGCGAACGCGGCCTGAAACTGTCGGGTGGGGAGAAGCAGCGGGTGGCGATCGCCCGGACGATCCTGAAGGACCCGCCGATCCTGTTGTTCGACGAGGCCACCTCGGCCCTGGATTCCCACACCGAGAAGGAGATCCAGGCCTCCTTGCGCCTGGTCTCCCGGGACCGTACCACCCTGGTGATCGCCCATCGGCTGTCCACGGTGGTCGACGCCGACGAGATCATCGTGCTGGACCGTGGCCACATCGTCGAGCGGGGCAGGCACGACGACCTGCTGGCGCGGAACGGCAACTACGCCGAGATGTGGCGCCGTCAGCAGGAACAGGCCGAGGCCCTGGAACGCCTGGAGGAACTGGAAGAAACCGAGCCGCCGGTGTCGCCGACGCTGGACGCCGATGCCGCCGCCGAATAGGGCCATTCGGCGTGATCCGCACCGGCCCGCTCCCCCACCCGGCCACCCACGGGATCGTACGATGTACTTGGCTGGCGGGCCGGCCAGGTGGCTCCGATCAAATCGGCGCGGCCCGGCGCAGGATTCCACCGTTGCCGAAAAGCCACTACACTGCGGCGCGCGAAACCGGGTGACCTGATTTCATGGATGCGATCCGAGCCGTATTGGTGCCGATCAACCGCGAAGGCTATCGCTTCGTTGCGATCGCCATCGCCGCCACGGTCGTGTTGTTTTTGCTGGCCGAGCCGCTGGGCTGGCTGGGCGTGGTGCTGAGTTGCTGGTGTGCCTATTTCTTTCGCGATCCGGCCAGGGTCACGCCGCGTCGCCAGGGCCTGATCATCGCCCCGGCCGACGGCGTGGTTCAGACCATCGATGCGGCGGTGCCGCCGGCCGAACTGGGCATGGGGGAAGCGTCGCGGCAACGGGTCTGCATCTTCATGAACGTCTTCAACGTGCACGTGAACCGGGTGCCCAGCGACGGTGAAATCACCGCCGTCGCCTATCGCCCGGGCAAGTTCCTGAACGCCTCGCTGGACAAGGCTTCGGTGGAAAACGAGCGCCAGGCCGTGCGCATGACCACCTCGGACGGCCACGACATCGCCTTCGTCCAGATCGCCGGCCTGGTGGCCCGGCGTATCGTCTGCGGCCTTTATGAGGGGCAGGGGGTCAGGGCCGGCGAAAGATTTGGTATGATCCGCTTCGGCAGCCGCCTCGACGTCTATCTGGACGACGGCATGGCGCCTCTGGTGGCGGTTGGCCAGACGGCGGTCGCCGGCGAAACCGTGCTGGCGGACGCGGCCGGCGATGAAGGCAGGCGGAAGGGAGAACGCACATGAAGCTGCGTGGCCGCAACCGGAGAATCCGGGCCCTGCCCGTCAACAGCCTGATCCCCAACATCCTGACGGTGCTGGCCCTGTGCGCCGGCATGTCGGCGATCCGCTTCGCCATGCAGGCGAAATGGGAACTGGCGGTGGCGGCGATCATCATCGCCGGCATCCTGGATGGCCTGGACGGCCGCATGGCGCGGTTGCTGAAGGGCGCGACCAAATTCGGCGCCGAACTGGATTCGCTATCCGACTTCATCGCCTTCGGCGTGGCCCCGGCCTTGGTGATCTATCTTTGGAGCACCGAGGTGCTGGGCGGTGTCGGCTGGATCGCCGGCCTGGCCTACAGCACCTGTTGCGCCCTGCGCCTGGCGCGCTTCAACACCGCCCTGGACGATCCCGACCGGCCGGCCTGGGCCAGTTATTTCTTCACCGGCCTGGCGGCGCCGGCCGCCGCCGGCGTCGTGTTGCTGCCGATGATGCTGAGTTTTCAGCTCGGTGACGGCATCTTCCGCCAGCCGCTGTTGATGACCGCCTGGCTGCTGGTCGTCGCCTTCCTGATGATCTCGCAGATCCCGACCTACTCATTCAAGCGGGTGCGGGTGCGCCGGGAATACGTCCTGCCGATGCTGGTGGTGGTCGGCCTGGGCGCGGCAATCCTGGCCAGCTATCCCTGGTTCCTGCTGACCGTGGGTGGGTTGGCCTACGTGGCGGCGATGCCGTTCAGCTACCGGGCGCAAAAGAACTTCGCCGCCAAACAGTCCGAAGAGGCATCCGACAAGGCCGAGGAAGACGACGCCGCCCCCGCTTAGCGGACGATCTGGCGTTACTCCGCCGGCTGGGCCGCCGGCGGTGCCTCGTGCCTGGCCGCCCGCCGTTCGCGGCGGCGGGCCATGAAGGCCGAGGTGTTGGCGCCGAGCGCCAGCAGCGACGGCGTCACCAGCAGCGTCAGAATGGTCGCGAAGCCAAGGCCGAAGACCACCGCGGTCGCCAGTTGCACCCACCATTGGGTGGAAGGCGCGCCATAGGAAATGTCCCGGGCGAAGAAGTCGATGTTGGTCTGGAACACCATCGGCAGCAGGCCGAAGATGGTGGTGACCGTGGTCAGCAGCACCGGCCGCAGACGCTGGGTGCCGGTGCGCACCACCGCCTCCATCGCCTCCATGCCGGATTTTCGCAGCCGCGCATAGGTGTCGATCAGCACGATGTTGTTGTTGACGACGATGCCGGCCAGGGCGATCACGCCGATCCCGGTCATCACGATGCCGAAGGTCTGGCCGGTGATGAGCAGGCCGGCCATCACGCCGACCGTCGACATGATCACCGCCGTCAGGATCAGGAAGGCGTGGTAGAAGCTGTTGAACTGGGTGATCAGGATGATCGCCATGACGAACAGGGCGATGCCGAAGGCCCGCTGCAGGAATTCGGCGGCTTCCTTTTGATCCCGGTCGGCGCCGCGAAAGCGGATGTCGACCTCCGGATCGAAGGACTGGCCCTGCATCCACTGCCTGATTTCGTTGACCTTGTCGTCGCTCAGCACGCCCTCGACCACGTTGGCCTGCAGCTTGATCGAGCGCATGCCGTCGCTGCGTTTCAAAAGGCCCGATTTCTGTTGCGGCGACCGGCTGACGAAGTTGGAGATCGGCACCTGGCCGTAGGCGGTCTGCACGCGCAGTTGATCCAGTTGCCCGATATTGCGCGATTCCATCGGGAAGCGCAGGCGGATTTCGACTTCCTCGTCGGCGTCGTCCGGCCGGTATTCGCCGACCTTGATGCCGCTGGTGACCAGTTGCACCACCTTGCCGACGGTCAGGATGTCGGCGTTGAAACGGCCGGCCTGGGCCCGGTCCACGGCGACCTGCCATTCGATGCCGGGCAGCTCGCGGCTGTCCTCGACGTCGATCAGGTCGGCCATGCCGTCCAGCTTGGCCCGGAAGATCTCCACCATCGCCGGCAGGCGTGCGGGGAACCGGGACCGCAGCTCGATCTGAATGTCCTTGCCGGTCGGCGGTCCGACGTCCGGTTCGCGGGTTTCCACCCGAATGCCGGCCAGGTGGCCGGTGCGCTCGCGGATTTCGTCCAGGATCGCCGCCGCCGGCCGGCGCCGCTCCCATTCGGCGAATTCCAGGAAGATGGTGCCGATGGTGTCCTCGGCCTGATCTTCGCTGAGCGCCTTGCCGCCGGTTCGGGCATAGACGGTCTCGATGCCGGCGACCTGCAGGATCTGCTGCTCGACCTCGCG
This sequence comes from Alphaproteobacteria bacterium, assembly GCA_030746635.1. Lineage (GTDB taxonomy): Bacteria > Pseudomonadota > Alphaproteobacteria > JASLMH01. Next base: position 10,342 of record JASLMH010000155.1, read on the forward strand.
CACCAGGGCGTCCTTTTCGTTGGTCGCCATGTTGCCCCGGGCGTGCACGTGGATCAGGCTCTGCTCCGGCTCGACGTCGGGGAAGAACTCGACCCCGCCGCCGGTCGACCAGTAATAGCTCTGCACCCCGATCAGCACCGCCACGGCGGTGAGCAGGACCATGATCGGCCGGCGGATCAGCAGCGAAAGCAGCCGGGCATAGGCTCCGGTCACCCCCGGCAGGCTCCGCACGTCGCCGTGCTCCGCCGCCGCCAGGGCGCTCATCACCTTGGGATCGGCCGAGCCGGCCTTGCCCATCAGGCCGCCCAGGGTGGGCACGAAGACCAACGCCATCAGCAGCGAACCGGACAGGGTGGTCACCAGGGTGATGGGCAGGTACTTCATGAATTCGCCGACGATTCCGGGCCAGAAGATCAGCGGCATGAAGGCGGCCAGGGTGGTCGCGGTGGAGGCGATGATCGGCCAGGCCATGCGCTTGGCGGCCATGGCATAGGCGTCCTGGCGGTCCAGGCCCTCGGCCATCTTGCGGTCGGCGTATTCGGTCACCACGATGGCGCCGTCGACCAGCATGCCGACGGCCAGGATCAGCGAGAACAGGACCACGATGTTGACGGTCAGGCCCATGGCGTCGAGCACCAGGATGCCGAACAGGAAGGAGGCGGGGATGGCCAGCCCGACCAGGCCGGCGGTGCGCAGGCCAAGTGCGGCGACGACGACGATCATCACCAGCAGAATGGCGGACAGGACGTTGTTCTGCAGATCGTCCAGCATCCGCCGGATATTCCGCGACTCGTCCTGGATGAAGCTGACCCGCACGCCGGCCGGCCAGGCTTCGCTTTGCGCCGACACCACCCGGCGGACGTCGTCGATGGTATCGATGACGTTTTCGCCCAGGCGCTTCTTGATTTCCAGGGTGACGCCCCGGCGGCCGTCGATCCGGGCGAAGCTGGTGGCGTCGCGGAAGGTGCGGCGGACGGTGGTGATGTCGGCCAGGGTGATGACGCCCTCGCCGGATACCTTGACCGGCAGTTCGAGGACGTCCTTGGCGGTTTCGAACAGGCCCGGCACCTTGATGGCGAAGCGGCCGCTGCCGGTATCCAGGGTGCCGGCGGCGACCAGTTGGTTGTTGCGGGTGACCGCCCGGACCAGCTCCTCCTGTGAGATGTTGTAGCTCTCCATGCGTACCGGATCGAGCAGCACCTCGAGGATTTCGTCACGGTCGCCGGCGATATCGGCGTCCAGCACGCCCGGCAGGCCTTCCAGTTCATCCTGCAGGTCCCTGGCCAGCTTCAACAACGTGCGTTCCGGCACGTCGCCGGCCAGGGTCACCACCAGCACCGGGAACAGACCGACGTTGACCTCGTGCGCCGTCGGCTCCTCGGTCTCGTCGGGCAGGTCCGGCTTGACCAGGTCGATCTTCTCGCGAACGTCGCGCATGGCCTGATCGGCGTCGAAGCCGGCGTCGAACTCCAGCAGCACCGAGGCGTGGCCCAGCTCCGCCCGCGAGCGCATTTCCTTGATGCCCTCGATGGTGCGCAGTTCCTGTTCCATCGGCCGCACCAGCAGACGTTCGGCGTCCTCCGGCGAGATGCCGTCATGGGTCATCGAGACATAGACGATGGGCACGTCGATGTCGGGCTTGGATTCCTTGGGGATGGTCAGATAGGACGCCAGTCCGACGATCAGCACCAGCACCAATACCGACAGGACGGTGCGGGCGTGGTGCACCGCGGCATCGATCAGCACGTTCATGAGGCGGCGGCCCCCTTGTCATCGGGGGTGACGCGCACGCGATCGCCTTGGCGGACATATTCCTGGCCGACGACGATCAGGTCGACCTGCTCGGGCAGGCCGGCGACCCACATCCCATCGGCCGAGCTGCCGACGATCCGGATGGCGTAGAATTCGACCTTCGCCTCGGCGTTGACGCAACGCACGCCGACCGTGCCCTGGTCGTCCAGGGTCAGGGCCGCGGGGCTGATGAAATGCGCCGCTACCCGTTCCGAGGGGAAGTGCAGCTCGGCGGTGACGCCGTCGCGCATCAGGCGATCGGGGTTGGCGACTTCCAATTCGACCCGGAAGGTGCGGGTGTCGGGCTGGGCGGTGGCGGCGATATAGCGGATCGTGCCCTCGACCCGTTCGCCGGTGATCAGGTTGGCATAGCCCTTCTGCGCCGGCCGCAGGCGGCCGACATCGTTCTCGCTGACCTGGGCGACCACCAGATAGGGATCCTCGTCGACCAGCAGGGCGATGGGCGAGCCGTCCTTGACGTAGGCGCCCAATTCGACCTCGCGGCTGTCGACCACCGCGGCGAACGGCGCCCGGATGATGGTGCGCGCCAACGACACCTCCATCTGCTTGACCATCGC
>JASLMH010000156.1 GCA_030746635.1 Alphaproteobacteria bacterium
CGCCGGCCATGCTCGGCGATCAGCTCCTTCAGCGGCCGTTCGTTGACGTTGCCGACCTCGAAATCGTACAGCACCGCGCAGGGCAGCACCCGGCCGTCATAGGTGATGTGGAACTTGGAGCGGCAATAGTGCCTTCCGCATTCCGTCGGGCCGATGCGCAGCCAGTGATCGCCCAGCTTCCTGGCCCGGTATTCATAGGCCCGCCGGATGTCCTCGCGGCTCGGGATGAATTCGGAATCGGTGCCGGCGCCGATCGGGTGGTAGACGAACATCGGCACATAGCCGGCGCCCATCTCGTCGACCAGCCAGTCCAGGGTCCGCTCGATCGAATTGGCCGAGAACCTGGTCAGGGTCAGGCAGGGCATGATCCGCGAGGTGTGGAAGCCGGCCTGGCGCAGGTATTCGAAGGCCTTGTATTTCTGACCCAGCACCTTCGCCTGGGTGTGGGTGCCCATGAAATCGGTCGGATCGACGGTGTCGAAATTGATCCCCACCAGATGGATGTTCGGCACCGCCGCGATCGCCTCGGCCAGGCGCTTGGAGACGATGCCGGCGACGAAGATACTGTTGTTGATGCCTCGTTCGCCGGCATAGCCGATGATCTCCTGCCAGTCCTTGTGCAGGATGGGATCGCCGCCGCACCACTGCACCTGGGTGACGCCCAGATCGACCAGATCGTCGATGATCGCCTTCGCCGTCTCGGTCGGCATGCTCTCGCCGGCGAAGAACGGGCTGGAGGCGTAGCAATAGGTACAGGCGCCGCCGCATTTCGAGGTCAGCTCGAAATCCACGATCGAGGGCTTCATCTCGGCCGCCGACTGCCGCTTTTTCGGGCTCAGGTATTTGTTGAAATAGTATTCGCTGGACGGAATGGGCTTGCCGATCAACGACCCGGACATGGCACGCTCCTCGCTGGGGGTCGACCCCAAAATCTAATAGTGGTTCGAAAAACCGCTTGTGGCAAGCCTGGATTGGCTCGGATTCAGGCCGGCGGCGGACGGCGCCAGACCACCGGGAAAAGCTCGCAATCAAGCGGTCCGCCCAGCGCGATGCCGGGGTCGCTCAGCATCCGTTGCAGGTTGGGCCGGGGGTTGTAGGTCACGTCGTCGCCGGCCCAGCGGGTGACATAGGCGCGGCGGCGGATCTCCGAACTTCGATTGCCCGGCGCCCCGTGCACCGTCAGGCCGTGGTGCACGGTACAATCGCCGGGCGCCATCTCGAACGAGACGATGTCGTATTTCTCGCGCTCGGCGGCGATGTCGGGCACCGCCGGCAGGTCCTCCTGATAGTGTTCGTCGGGGTCGAAACTGACCGCCCGGTAGCGGGTGCCGCCATGATGCGATCCCCTGATGTACTCGACGGCGCCGTTGTCGAGGGTGACCGGATCCAGGGCCAGCCACAGGGTGGCGATCATCCCGCCCGCCACCGGCCAATAGGGTGCGTCCTGGTGCCAAAGCGTGGGAGTGCTGGCGCCCGGTTCCTTGACCAGAATCTGATCGAAGATCAGGTTGACCTTGGCGCTTTGCATCAGGCTGCCGGCGATCTCCGCCGCCGGCGATTGCCGCACGAAGCGGTCGAAGCCGGGCAGGTGCTGGCGGACGAAGGTATCGCCGAAGAAAAAGCCTGTGCTGCCCTGCTGGTTGATGTTCTTGACCATGGAGGAGGGGGCCTGGATATCGGCGTCGACCAACTCGCGCAGATAGTCCACCCAATCCGGCTCGAACAGGCCGCGCAGGCAGACGATGCCGTCCTGTCGGTAGGTGTCGATTTCCGCCGGCGAGATGGCTCGGCTCAGCCCACTGTCCATGGCCGCCAGGCCTCCATGCATCTATCGGAAACAGGCTACGGCAAATCCGCAGGGATCGGAACCGCTCGCAGCGGCCGCCGTCCGACGGTCATTAGAATCAGAAGATGCCCGCTTCCAGGCCCGCCGCCATGGCCGCGCCCAGTTCCCTACACGGCGCGACGAAGTCCTCCCGCCAGTCGCCGCGACAGATCAGGGGCTCCTGCACCGCCCGCCAGCGCAGGCCGGTGACGATGGTTTCGACCCCGCGCCGGGTGCCGGTGCCGTCGTGGCCGGCCCGGATGTACAGGCAATAGGGCAGGCCCTGGGTTTCCTCCAGGCAGGGGTAGTAGCTGCGGTCGAAGAAGTCCTTCAGGGCGCCGCTCATATAGCCGAGGTTCTCGGTGGTGCCGAGAATGATCGCATTGGCGGCCATGACCTCCTCGGGCCCGGCCTCGAACGGGTTCAACGCCACCACCTCGACGTTCTCGATGCCCTCGCCCCGCGCCCCCTCGATGACCGCGTCGCGCAGCCGGCGGGTGTTGGCGGACGGCGCGTGCGCGACGATGAGAAGCCGTCGTTGGGTCATGGCCGGGACAGTGTCGTATAGCCCATTCGCCGCCGCAAGAGCGGCCGTCGTGGCCAATCCGCCCGAAACCGTGGCAATCTGTCCGTCATGTTCTACCGCGAAGCCGGACTGTTGAAGACCTCCTACGCCGCCGAGATGGCGCTGTTCCCGATCCCGCTGGATCGCTACGGCGTCCTGGCCATCCTGGTCCTGGCCTTCGTCGTCATCCCGTTCGCCGCCAGCGAATACTTCGTCGGCGTGTTCATGATCCCGCTGCTGATCTGGGCCCTGGCGGCCCTGGGCCTGAACGTGCTGCTGGGCTATTGCGGCCAGCTCTCGCTGGGTCATGGCGGCTTCATGGCGGTCGGCGCCTACGCCGCCTACAATTTCGCCACCCGGCTGCCGGAACTAAACCTGATCGTGGTGTTCCTGCTGGCCGGCCTGTGCGCCGCCGCCGTCGGCATGGTCTTCGGCCTGCCCTGCCTGCGGCTGCGCGGCTGGTATCTGGCGGTGGCCACCCTGGCGGCGCAGTTCGTCATCGAATTCGTGCTGACCAGCTTCTCCTGGTTCACCGGCGACAACGCCATGGGCGCGCTGGACACTCCGGCCATGGTGCTGTTCGGCCATGCCCTCGATAGCACCCTATCGCAGTACTACCTGGTGCTGGGCTTCGTCTGCGTGCTGGCGTTGTTGGTCAAGAACCTGACCCGCAGCGCCATCGGCCGGGCCTGGATGGCGGTGCGCGACATGGACGTGGCGGCCGAGATCATCGGCATCCGGCCCTGGCCGACCAAGCTGACGGCCTTCGCCGTCAGTGCCTTCATGGCCGGCGTTGCCGGCGCACTCTATGCCTTCGTCTATCTGAAATCCTGCAACATCACCGCCTTCGGCCTGCCGCAGTCGTTCCAGATCCTGTTCATGGTCATCGTCGGCGGCCTGGGCAGCATCCTCGGCTCGTTCCTGGGCGCCGCCTTCATGGCGCTGCTGCCGATCGGTTTGAGCCTATTGGCGACGGTGATCCCGGCCTGGTCGCGGCCGGGGCCGGGCTCCGGCGGCATGATCTTCGGCGGCCTGATCATCTTTTTCCTGATCGTCGAGCCGCGCGGGCTGGCGCATTTCTGGGTGCACATCAAACAGAACCTGCGGGTCTGGCCGTTTCCCCGCTAGGACAAGCGGAACCGACGCGCGGCGCCGAGGCCCAGCAGAGCCAGGCAGGACAGGCCCAAGGCGGTGGGTTCGGCGATGGTGGTAAAGACGGTTCCGACCCGAACGATCAGGTGCGAACCCTCGTCGATACTGGGACTGTCGAACTCGAATCGGTAGGTGAACTGATCGCCGACCAGGCCGTGCTGGAACAGATAGGTGGTGCTCTGCGGAGTATTGAAGATCTGCGCCTGTAGCACGCCGTCGATGAAGATCTTCACGAATTCCGTCGGAATATCGAAATTGGTGTCGGTTCTGACCTCGGCGCTGATGGTCCAGCTATCGACGAACGGCAGCGCCACCGCGCCTTCCACATAGCCGCTGGTGAAGCCGCCCTGCAGGCGCAGGCGTTCCGTTGGCAAGCCGAGCCAGAATGGATCGACCACGTTGACGATGGTGGTCGCGTTGGAAATCCAGTTGGCGGGGACGACTACCGCCAGAGCGGGCCGTGGAGCAAGCAGAAGCACCGCCAGCAATGCAACGACGCTACCTGCCAACGTCAATCGTCGATCGAAGGCCGGACCAGTCGCGACAGCCTTGCTGCCGCGGGAAGATGAGATTCTGCGCACCTTGCCAATCCTTCTTCGGATCGTTGGCGCGCAATCCCCTGCAATTGGCTTTGAATATTATGGCAAATGAATAACGAAAGGAAGGTTGGTGTCGCTTTCGTCGCGATGGCCAGCGGCCTGGCCGCTGGCTAAGCTGCGCCAACGCGACGTGGTTCGGTAGCGGGAGTGAATAGATGGGCCAAACAAATGCATTGCTGACGCCGGTCGACCGGGTCGAGGTGACCATTCTGCTGGACAACTCCATCGACGTGTTCCTGGCCAGCACCGACGAGGTGCGGCGGGCGCAATTGACCACCGAGAGGCCCTGGGGCGAGCGGCCGGCACTGATCGCCGAGCACGGCTTCGCCGTCATGGTCACGGCCCATGCCGACGGGCAATCGCGGCGCCTGTTGTTCGACGCCGGCATGACCACCCACGGCCTGATGCACAACATGGACATGTTGGAAGTCCGGCCCGAGGACTTCGAATGCCTGGTCCTCAGCCACGGCCACGTCGATCATACCCAGGGCCTGGTCGGCCTGCTGGAGCGGCTGGGGGAGTGGCGCATCCCGGTGTATCTGCATCCCGATGCCTTCCGCAAACGCCGCACCGACCTGCCCGACGGCAGCGTCCGCCACATGCCCAGCATGGATCGCGGCTGGCTGGAGCAGCGGGGCATCCAGTTCATCGAGGGCCGCGGCCCGACGCCGCTGCTGGGCGGCCTGGTGCTGGCCAGCGGCGAGATCGAACGGACCAGCGGCTTCGAGCGCGGTTTCCCGCCCCACGTCGCCGAGGTGGATGGCGAATGGCAGCCCGATCCGCAAATACATGACGATCAGGCCCTGGTGGTCGACGTTCGCGGCAAGGGCCTGGTGGTGGTCACCGGCTGCTGTCACGCCGGCGCCGTCAACACCCTGCGTCACGCCCAAAAGCTGACCGGCGTCAGGACCATCCATGCCCTGTTGGGCGGCCTGCACCTGACCGGCAGCCTGTTCGAGCCGATCATCCCGCAAACCGTGGCGGAGCTGAAGGCGATCGGCCCGAAATGCCTGATGGCCGGCCACTGCACCGGCTGGCGGGCCATCCATGCCCTGGCCAACGAAATGCCGGAGGCCTACGTGCCGACCAGCGTCGGCACCACCTTGGTGGTCGAGGCGGCCTGACTGCCCGTCGTTACTTGCGCTCGATGAGTTGGTAGAGCACGCCGTGACCATCGGCCGGGTGGACGAACACCATGTTGCCGGTTTCGATCAGCCGGGCGCCGTTGCCCTTCATCTCGGCCGCCGCCGCCGCCACGTCGTCCACCGCCAGGGCGACCAGGTGCAAACCCTCGCCCTGGCGCTCCAGCGAACGGCCGATGGCGCTGTCCTCGCCCATCGGCTCGGCCAGTTCGATGAAGCGGCCGGAATCGCCGAGCGGCAGGATCGCCCGCCGCATGCCGAGATCGGCCCGCTCCTCGGGCTCCTTGCTGGCCGCCAGGCCGAGCTTGTCCTGGTAGTCACGCAGTCCCTGGTCCAGGTCCTTCACCCGCACCACGATGTGATCGATCCATTTGTACATCTCTCTCTCCCTTTGGCCGCGCGGAAATCCCGGCCATGATAGCGCGTGTCAGGCCCGGCGGGGTATCCGGCCGGCCACCGCCCGCACCTTGCGCGGCGCCGCCATCCAGACACAGAGGATCGATAGGGCGCTGAGCACCAGGGCCAGCCAGAACGCCGGCTCATAACTCTGGTAGCGGTCGAACAGATAGCCGGTCAGCCACGGCCCGGCGGCGCCGCCGATGGTGGCGGCCAGGCTCAGGGTGCCGAAGATGGTGCCGTAGTGGCGGCCCTGGAACAATTCGGCCGGGATCGCCGCGTAGTTCGGCGACATGCCATAGCCCAACAGCCCCTGGGCGGCGACCATCGGATAGACCAGCCACGGCGCCGAATGGCTGCCCATCAGGATCAACAGCCCATAGCAACTGGCGAAGCCGACGCAGGCGATGCTCCAGGCCCATTCCCGGCCGATGCGGTCGGACAGGTGCCCAAGCACCAGCAGGCCGGCGACCCCGAACAGCCCCACCAACCCGAGGGCGAAGGCCGCTTCCTCGGAAGAAAATCCGATCTCCAGGAGATACTTGGTCTGATGCACCTGCACAGCGTAATAGGCATAGAGGGCGCAGAAGAAGGCGCCGCCCAGCCACCAGAAGCGGGAGGTCGCCATGGCCCGCCGCAGCGTCCAGTCGGTGTCGGCCCAGGCCTTGTCGACCACGTTGTCGGGCGTCTGGTCGGCCGCCGCCTGGTCCGCCGGCACGGCGTCGCCATCCGGCCGCAGGCCCAGATCCTGCGGCCGCCTGCGCTGACACAGCAGGTTCAGCGGCACCACGGTGACCAGCACCAGGATGGCCAGGGTCCAGCAGGCCGCCCGCCAGCCATCGTTGTCGATGATGGTCTGCATCCACGGCAGCATCACCATGCCGAACACGCCGACGCCGGAGAAGGCGATGCCGATGGCCAGGCCGCGCCGGCGGACGAACCAGTTCGGCAGGAAGGCGGAATGGCCGATATAGGCGATGATCACGCTGCCGCCGACCACCAGGGCGCCGAGGGTGACGAAGAAATGCCAGGGCTGGCTGGCATAGGTGCCCAGGATCAGGCCGCAGGCGACGATCACACCGCCGAACGGGAACACCAGGCGCGGGCCGAGGCGGTCCATGGCCATGCCGATCAGCGGCGACATCACCGAGGAGACCAGGAAGCCGACGGCGAAGAAGCCGGCCGTGGCGCCACGGGTCCAGCCGAATTCGTCGAGGATCGGCGGGAACAGCAGCGAGAACGAGATCCGGGCGTTGACGCCCAGGCCCATGGTGATGAAGGCGATCACCACCACCGCCCAGCCGTAGTAGAACGGCAGGCGGGCGAGCGGCGATCTTTGGGAGGGAATCGGCTGCATCCGCCATGTTGGCGCGAACGGGCCGCCGCGCCAAGCCGGCGGCCATGGCATTGCCGGGCAAAGCCCATACAATGAGACCGTTCGAGCCCGCACCCGTGGCCGTTCGCGAGGGAATGCGACAATGGATATCGGTCTGGTCGCGCCATTACCCAGCGCCCAACAGACGCCGGCCTACATCGCCGCCCTCGGCCGGGGCGCCGAGGAACGCGGCTTCTCGACCATCTGGCTCAGCGAACACGCGGTGCTGTTCGACGACTACCTCTCGCAGTACCCCTATTCGCCCGACGGCCGCATTCCCTTCAGCGGCCCGCCGGGCCTGCTCGATCCCATGCCCACCTTGGGTTTCCTGGCCGCCCATACCGAGCGCATCCGGCTTGGCACCGGCATCTGCCTGGTGCCCCAGCGCAACCCGGTCTACACGGCCAAGGAGGTGGCGGCGATCGATCACCTCTCGAACGGGCGCTTCAACTTCGGCGTCGGCGTCGGCTGGCTGGCCGAGGAGTTCGCCGCCCTGGACGTGCCGTTCGAGGGGCGCGGCGCCCGTTGCCGGGAATACATCGAGGTGATGAAGCGGCTGTGGTGCGACGAGATTTCCGAATTCTCCGGCGCCTTCTACGACCTGCCGGCCTGCCGCCAGTACCCCAAGCCGACGCAGCAACCGCATCCGCCGATCTACTTCGGCGGCGAGAGCGAGGCGGCGCTGAGGCGCACCGCCGACCTGGGCCAGGGCTGGTACAGTTTCCGCCTGACCGCCGAACGGGCCGCCGAGTGTATCGCCCGCCTGCGCGGCCATATGGAGGCCGCCGGCCGGGAGATGTCGGAACTGGAGATCGCCGTCGGCGCCTGGACCAGCCGGGTCGACCAGGCCGCCCTGGAGGCCTACCACGCCGCCGGCGTCGATCAGTTGGTGCTGGTGGCGATGACAGAGGATGCGGATTCATTGCTGCGGCTGCTGGACAAGCTGGCGGAAAACATCCTGGCGCCGGCGGCGCAACTGTAGATGCGACAGCAAAGATAGGGGAGAACCGCCATGTCATTCGAGAACAAGATCGCCGTCGTCACCGGTGGTGCCAGGGGCCTGGGACGGGCCTGCGCCGAGGTCCTGGCCGAGCAGGGCGCGACGGTGGCCATCGCCGACGTGCTGGCGGACGAGGCCGCCGCCACCGCCGCCGACCTGGGCAACGGCGCCGTCAGCATCGCCTGCGACATCAGCCAGGCGACCGAGATCGAGGCCCTGTTCGAGCGGGTCGAGGCGGATCTGGGCACCGCCTCGGTGCTGGTCAACAACGCCGGCATCGCCCTGCCCGGCGAGTTCCTCGAGCTCGACCCGGCGCAGTTCCGCCAAGTCATCGACGTCAACCTGATCGGCACCTTCCTGGCCAGTCAGCGGGCCGCCAAGGCCATGGTGGCGGCGGGCATCAAGGGCGCCATCGTCAATATGTCGTCGATCAACGCCCAGGTCGCCATTCCGGCCATCGCCGCCTACTGCGCCTCCAAGGGCGGCATCATGCAGTTGACCAAGTCGGTGGCCCTGGCCCTGGCGCCGCATGGCATCCGGGTCAACGCCGTCGGGCCCGGCTCCATCGATACCGAGATGCTGCGCGGCGTGAACGAGAACCCCGAGGCCATGCAGATGGTGCTGTCGCGGACGCCCCTGGGCCGGATCGGCCAGCCGCGCGAGATCGGCGAGGTCGTCGCCTTCCTGGCCAGTGACAAGGCCAGCTACATCACCGGCGAGACGGTCTACGTGGACGGCGGCCGCCTCGGCCTGAACTACACGGTCTAAGGAAAACGGCGGCCCGATGGGACCGCCGCTTCCTGAACGTTGTTTCGGGTTCAGCCGGTTTTGGTTCGCTTCCGGCGCGCCGCGCCCAGGCCGATGAGGCCCAGGCCGAACAAGGCCAGGCTGGCCGGTTCCGGCACGTCGTGCAGATACAGACTGGCGCTGCCACCGCCGATGGTGGTGTTGTAGGCGACGTTGCCGGACAACGTGGCCCCCACATAGAACAGGTAGTGGCCGGCATCCAGTACTCCGGTCAGGAGCGCGCTGGTCAGGTCGAGGCTGGAACCGGACACGATTCCGGAGTCGTAGAGCTTCGTGTTGGTGTCGAGGTCTTCGATGTAGACCTCCCAACTGCCTACGTGCGGTCCGCTATCCGAAAAGAAGCCGGTCAGGTCGTACTCGTGCCTGGCCGAAAGGTAGAAGTCCGTCGAAAAGACGCTGCGGGCATAGCCGTGGTAAAAGCCCTGCTGGGCTCGCAGGGCCGAGGTCACGTCGAACTGGGTAGTCCAGGCGTCCGGCGTCGTGAAGCCGTAGGTCGAGTCGCCGCGGAAGTGGTAGCCGGGGTAACTGCCTTCGTTCTGCTGAACGCCGATGGTGCCGGCGCCCGGCAGGGCGGTGGGCGCTTGCACCGAACTCAGGTGACCCCACCAATAGTTGCGGCCCTCGGCCCGGTAGTAGCTGGAGGCATCCAAGGTCGCCGTGCCGGCCTGTGCCGCCATCGGCAAGGCCACGGCTGCGGCCGTTAGCGTCGTCTTCAGTAGTCGTGATAATCCAAGCATTTCCAATGCTCCCCCTATAATGATCCAATACTCTCATTGTAAACAGAACAAGAACTGTACTAACTTCATTCAACCCGTTCATTTTAATTGCCTAATCCTTTTTGACCACAACCAATTGGCGGATGTGTAAAAAAGGATTCGACAGTTTTCGGTGTACAGCGGTTCGGATCCGGGCCGCCGGATGCTATGCTTGACGAGATGATCGCGTAGCCAGGGAAGGCCGCCCGCCATGGATCTGACCTTCAGTCCCGAAGATGCCGCGTTCCGCCAGGACGTGCGGACCTTTCTGCGCGAGGCGACGCCGCCCGAGCTGAAATACAAGGTCGAGAACGGCCTGGTGCCGGAACAGGGCGGCATGGCCATCCTCTCATCGCACCTGGACTTCGATCTCTCGCGATTATCCCGCGACGAGGACATGGCTGCCCGTACGGAACCGGAACTGCAGCGTATGCGGACCCGCTTCCGCAAGCCGTCGGGCGAGGGAATGACCGTGCGCGAGGTCGCCGTGCGCCACGGCCAGAGCGTCGGGCTGCCGCAATTCGTTGGCACCCCGGCCGCCATCGCCGATCAGATGCAGGACTTCCTGGAAACGGTCGGCGGTGACGGCTTCATGCTGTCGCCGATCTATTGCCCCGGCGCCATCGAGGAATTCGTCGATCAGGTGGTGCCGGAACTGCAACGGCGCGGGCTGTTCCGCGCCGACTATGCCGGCGTCACCCAGCGCGATCACCTGCTGCAGGACGATTGAGTGCCTTGTGGGCGAGGCCAAAACGGCGGCCCCATGGGACCGCCGCTTCCTGAACGTTGTTTCGAGTTCAGGCGGTTAGGGTTCGCCAACGCCGCGCCGCGCCCAGGCCCAGCAGGCCCAGGCCGAACAGGGCCAGGCTGGCCGGCTCCGGCACGTGGGTCAGCGTCAGGTTGGCGGTGCCGCTGCCGGTGGTGGTGCTGTACTGCACATGACCGACCAGCGCGGCCTGGTAATAGAATTCGTAGTGACCGGCCTCGAGTATGCCGGTCAGTCCGGCGCCCGCCAGGGTCAGCGGCGACGTGGTGTTCCAGCCGGTATCGTAGTGGGTGATGTTGTTGACCAGGTCGTAGATATAGACCCGCCATTCGCCCGTATGGGGTCCGCTGTCGGTGAAGAAACCGCTCAGGTCGTATTCGTGCCGGCTCGACAGGTAGAACCTTGTCACGGCGCGGCTGCTGGCGTAGCCGTGGTACCAGCCCTGCTGCGCCCGCAGCGTCGAACTGATGTCGAACACCGTGGTTTCGGCATCCGGCGTCGTGAAGTTGTAGGTCGAATCGGCGCGATAGTGGTAGGTAGAGGAATAACCTTCGTTCTGCTGGGCGGCGGTGCTGCCGGTTCCCGGCAAGGCGGTGTTTATCTCGCTCTTACTCAGGTGACCCCACCAATAGTCCCGGCCGTAGGCCGCGTAGTAGCTGGAAGGATCCAGCGTAACCGTGGCGGCCTGTGCCGCCATCGGCAGGGCGACGGCGGCGGCGGCCAGCGTCGCTTTCAAAAATCGCGGTAATCCAATCATTTCCAATGCTCCCCTGAACATGGGTTGAATCCTCTCGTCAAAGGCCATGCAAGAACCGTGCCAACTTTAATCAACCCTTTCGTTTCAATTACTTAGGGCATTTCGGCCACAACCCGCAGGCGGGTGTGTAAAAATATTCGACAGTCTTCGGTGTGCGGCGGTTCGGATCGCGGGCTTGGCGGTGCTAAGCTTGGCGACCCGATCACGTCGCCAGGGAAGGGCGCCCGCCATGGATCTGACCTTCAGTCCCGAAGATGCCGCGTTCCGCCGGGACGTGCGGAGTTTTCTGCGCGAGGCGACGCCGCCCGAGCTGAAATACAAGGTCGAGAACGGCATCGAGATGCAGCGCCAGGACGTGATCGGCTGGCACAAGATCCTCTACGAGAAGGGCTGGGTGGCGCCCAACTGGCCGAAGGAATACGGCGGCCCCGGCTGGAGCCTGACCCAGAAATACATCTTCGACGAGGAACTGGGCCTGGCCGGCGCGCCACGGCTGGTGGTGTTCGGCCTCAACATGTGCGGCCCGGTGCTGATCGGCTTCGGCACCGAGGAACAGAAAAAGCGCTTCCTGCCGCCGATGCTGTCGGCCGAGCACGTCTGGTGCCAGGGTTATTCCGAGCCCAACGCCGGTTCCGACCTGGCCTCGCTGCGCACCACCGCCGTGCGGGACGGCGATCACTGGGTGATCAACGGCGGCAAGACCTGGACCACCAAGGCCCATTGGGCGAATTGGTGTTTCCTGCTCGCCCGCACCTCCACCACCGGCAAGAAACAGGAAGGCATCACCTTCATCCTGCTCGACCTGGAGACGCCGGGCATCGAGATTAGGCCGATCTACCTGATGGACGGCCTGCACGAGACCAACCATGTGTTCTTCACCGACGTGCGGGTACCCATCGAGAACACCGTGGGCGAGATCGACAAGGGCTGGTCGATCGGCAAGTACCTCCTGGCCCACGAACGCATGTCCGGCGGGTCCCTGGGCGCCCACAAGACGCTGCTGCGTCAGTTGAAGGAGATCGCCGGGGAGGACGAGCAGAACGGCGGCCGACCGCTGGCCGAGGACCCGGATTTCGCCCGCCGCATCGCCGAGATCGAATTGGAACTGCGCACCCTGGAGGCCTTCGATTTGCGCGCCATTGATAAGCTATCGCGGGACGGCGAGATGGGCGGCCGGGCGATCGGCGTCGAAGCCAACATCCACAAGATCCGCAACAGCGAAATCCTGCAACGGCTGCTTGAGTTGAAGATGGAGGCGATCGGCTACTACGCCATGCCCTATCTGCTCTCGGCCCTCGGCGACGGCTGGAACGAGCCGCCGATCGGCGCCGAATACGCCAACGGCTGCACGCCGGCCTATCTGCAGTTCCGCAAGGTCTCGATCTACTCCGGCTCGAACGAGATCCAACACAACATCATCGCCAAGGCGCAGCTCGGCATGTGAGGGCGGCGAGGTAGTTTCGGGGACAGGATTGAAATACAGTACCCGAAACAACCACGCCCCTCCGCGCGAACCAGCCGACGTGATTACCATGTGCAGCACGTGCCGGCGGGTCGTG
>JASLMH010000157.1 GCA_030746635.1 Alphaproteobacteria bacterium
CGGCCGGCCGACGGCGCGGGCCTGAACGAGGCGCGCCGCAGTCAGCGCCAGAGCCGGTCGGAAGCGATCTGCGCGCCTTCGACCAGGGTGGCCAGCTTGGCCCAGGCGATCTCCGGATCGACGGCCGGGCGCTGGGCGAAGGTGGCGAAGCCGCAATCGGAGCCGGCGATCACCCGCTCCCGCCCGACCAGGTCGGTATAGCGGCCGATGCGCTGTGCGATCAGCCGCGGGTGTTCGATGAAGTTGGAGGTGGAATCGATCACGCCCGGCACGATCAGGCGATCGTCCGGTAGCGGCAGCTCCTCGAACACCTCCCATTCGTGCTCGTGGCGCGGGTTGGCGCCTTCCATGGAGATCGCCTGCGGCCGGGCTCGGTAGACCAGGTCGAGGATCCGGGCCAGCGGGATGTCGTGGTGGTGTGGCCCTTCGTAGTTGCCCCAGCAGAGGTGGATGCGCATGCGATCGGGGGCGATGTCGGCGGTGGCGGCGTTCAGCACCTCGATGTGGCGGGCGGCGATGGCGCGGAACTCTTCGATGCTCTTTTTGCCGTGCACCACGTGCCGGCCCATGGCCAGGTCCGGGCAGTCCAGTTGCAGCACGGCGCCCGAGGCGACCACCGCCTCGTACTCCAGCTTCAGGATCGCCGCCAGCGCCTCCAGATAGGCGTCGTGATCGGGGTAGTACTGGTTCTGCAGGAACACCGAGACGACGCCGGGCGAGCAGGCGGTCAGGAATCCCCCGGTCGGTTTGTGCGCCGTGCAGGCGGCGGCGAAGTTGGCCAGGTCCTTTTCCAGCGGCCCATCGTCGCGCACCGACAGCGGGCCGTCGCAGGCCGGGCCGGACAGGCTGCGCTCGGTACCGCCCCGTTCCACCAGGCTGCGGGCGAAGTCCAGGAAATCGACCAGGTCGGTGGCCGCCCGTTTCTCCGTGGCGACGCCGCCGAAGCCGTTCAGCCGATCCTTCAGATAGGTCGAGTAGCTGATCTTGCTCATCTCGCCGTCACTGACCAGGTCGAGGCCGGCGGCGACCTGGCGGGCGACGACGGCGTCGACGCTCTCCCGGACGCAGGCATCGAAGGCGTCCTCGTCATAGGCCTCGCCGCGGTCCTTGGCCGACAGCAGGGCGATCAGGTCGTCGGGCCGGGGCAGGCTGCCGACGTGGGTGGTCAGAATGCGATCGCTGGAGGTTTGCACGATGGATACTCCTGGAATGGTCCGGTTGCCAGCAGCCTACACGGCCGTTTGATCGGGCGGCAACGGTGCCGGAAGCGTTTTCATTTGCAACATTCGTCCCGGCCTGACTACACTTGGGAAAATATAATCTAAGGGAATTAAACAACGGTGGTTCACGGGACGAAGGAAGGACGTAACAACAGATCCTCCGGTCCCATCAACGGTTCTACAACCGACATACCGAATCCAGTGGCTCGCATAACAGGGAGGCAAGTACCATGTCCGAGCACGACAGGAAGAACCCTCTAACCCAGACCAGGCGCGAATTCCTCGCGACCACGGCGGCGGCGGCCGGCGCGGCGGCGGCGGCCAGCGTGCCGGGCGCGGCGGTGGCGGCACCGAAGCGCGGCGGTACCCTTCGGTTCGCCACCCGGGTCGACGGACGCGGCCTCGATCCCCATCGCAACATCATCTACTACGTCTCCAACCCCTTGGCAGCAACCACCCAGGGGCTCCTGGACCTCAACACCAATATGGAGATCGTTCCCGGCATCGGCGAGGAATGGGACATTTCCGACGACCTGATGACCTACACCTTCAAGATCAAGAAGGGCGTCGAGTTCCATAACGGCCGCGACGTCGACGCCGAAGCCATCAAGTGGAACTACGAGCGGATCATGGATCCGAAGACCTCCCACTCCTTCACCCGCGCCAGCTTGAAGGAAGTGAAGGAAATCACCGCGGTCGACAAGCAGACCCTGCGCATTCAATTGAAGGCGCCCAGCGGGGTGTTCCTGGCCAACGTGGTCTACTACCCCTGTAACCTGATCGCGCCGGACAGCGCCGATCAAGCCGATACCCACCCGATCGGCTGCGGCCCGTTCAAGTTCGTCAGTTGGAAGCGCTACGCCAAGACCGAGATGGTGCGCTTCGAGAACTATTTCGAGACCGACGCGGCCGGCAACCGGCTGCCCTATCTCGATGCCATCGAGGGCTATCCGAAGAAGGAAGACAAGGTCCGTCTGACCGCCCTGCGCACCGGCGAGGTCGACCTGATCGAGAACATGGCCTACTCGGACGCGACCAATTTCAAGAAGACCCAGATGGATAAGTACAACACCTGGGACATTCCGCAGGTCGGCGCCGGCTACCTGGCGGTGCAGGCCAAGAAAGGACCCTTCGCCATGAGCGCGGCGGACGGCAAGTTGATGCGCCAGGCCCTGGCCCACGCCATCGACCGCGAGGCCATCCACCATGCCATCTTCAACGGCCTGAGCGAGAAGCTGACCGGCTTCTACAGCACCTCCAGCCCCTGGCACATGCCCGGCATCCGCAACATCAAGGAATTCGATCCGGAGAAGTCGAAGGCCATTCTGCGTAAGCTGAACGCCATGAACACGCCGATCGCCGTGGTTGCCCGGGATACCTATTCCTACATGCATCAGACCGGCGAGCTGGTCTACTCGATGCTGCAGGAAGCCGGCTTCAAGCCGACCAACGAGGTGTTCGACAATCCCGTCCTGCGCAAGAAGTACAAGAAGGCGGACTACGGCATCGACTCGACCGCCAACAGCTATCGTTTCGAGCCCGACGGCTGGTATTCCCGCAACGTGCTGTCGTCGGCACCGTCGACCAAATTGCGCACCGGCTACATGAACGAGCAGGTCGACAAGCTGATCGTCGAGGCCCGGTCGACCCGCGACTTCAAAAAGCGGAAAGAGCTCTATACCGAGGTGGAAAGCCTGGTGAACGACGATTGTGCGCTGATCTACACGCACTGCATCCCGTTGACCTCGGCGGCCACGAAGAATCTAAAAGGCTATCAGCCCGCCTTCGCCGGCCCGTTCAATATCAACGGCGGCGGCGTGCGCACCGCCTATTTCGCCTGACGCCGGACCGGGCGGCCCCGGTGTGCCAGGCGGCGCTTTCCTGATGGAAGGCGCCGCCAGCGCATCGCGGCGGAATTCGTAACATGCTGATCTACGCCATCAACCGCATCCTGCAGGCGATTCCGGTCGTCTTCATCCTGTCGGTGTTGGTGTTCGGGTTCGTCCATGCCCTGCCGGGCGACGTGATCGATACCCTGACCAGTGTCGAGACCGATGAGGATCCCGAGGTCCGGGCCGCCCTGGAGGAGGAGTTCGGCCTCAACAAACCGGTCTACGTGCAGTACTTCATCTGGATCGGCAAGGCGTTGCAGGGGGACTTCGGCAAATCCCTGGTCACCCGCCGGCCGGTGTCGATCGAGCTGATGGAGCGCATCCCGGCGACCATCTACCTGGCCGTGGTGGGCATCGGGCTGTCGATCCTGATCGCCGTCCCGTTGGGCACCCTGGCGGCGGTGCGGCGCAACAGCGCCACCGACTACACGGCGCAGGTGACCTCGTTGGCGGGCATCTCGATTCCCGAGTTCTGGTTCGCCATTCTGTGCGTCCTGTTGTTCGCGCTGCATCTGGGCTGGCTGCCGTCGTCGGGCTATGCCTCGCCGTTCGAAGACCCGCAGAAGAGCATCTGGTATCTGATCCTGCCCGCCCTGGCGGTGGGCTTCCGCCAGGCCGCCTTCACCACCCGGCTGACCCGCTCCAGCATGTTGGACGAGATCAGCAAGGAGTATGTCGATACCGCCCGCTCCCTGGGCCTGTCGGAGCGCAAGGTGATCTACAAATACACCCTGCGCAACGCCTTGATCCCGACCATCACCATCAGCGGCCTGCAACTGGCCAACCTCCTCGGCGGTACGGTGGTGCTGGAATCGATCTTCGCCTGGCCGGGCATCGGCTTGGCCATCTTCCAGTCCATCCAATTGCGGGATTTCCCGGTGATCCAGGCCGGCGTCCTGGTGTTGGGCATTATGGTGGTAATTATCAATCTGCTGGTCGATTTGTTGTACCGGGTGCTGAACCCGCGCGTCGGTCTGGGCTAGGGGGCGGCCATGAGCGAACAGCAACTGCGGGCACGCCAGCGGGTCGACACGGTCAGCGCCGACGACAGCGTCTGGGAGATTCGCCTGCGCCGCCTGCGGGCGGTCACCAAGAATGCGCTGCAGGAACTCTACAAGAGCAAGACGGCGACCGTCGGCGCAATGATGATCGTGCTGCTGTTGGCCATGGTGGTGCTGACGCCGGTGCTGGCGACCCACCATCCGACCAAGCCGAACTACCGGGTGCGGCTGCAGCCGGTCAGCGTCGAGCACTATTTCGGCACCGACAAGTTCGGCCGCGACATCTATTCCCGCGTCCTGTATGGCGGCCAGCGGACGGTGCTGATTTCCATCGCGGCCGTGGTTCTCGGCTTGTCCCTGGGCATTCCGCTGGGTGTGTTTTCGGGATTCTTCGGTGGCCGGTTCGATGCCATCTCGATGCGCTTCGTGGATGGCCTGATCGCCTTTCCGGGGCTCTTATTGTACCTGCTGATCATCACCCTGGCCCGGGAATGGAAGCTCGAGGGCTTCTACAATGACCTCATCCTGGTGTTTGCCCTGGGCGTCAACACCATGCCCGAGGTCGCCCGCCTGGCCCGTGGCTCCGCCCTCCAGGAAGCGAAAAAGGAATATGTCGAAGCCGCCCACATAATCGGCGAGGGCAGCGCCTTCACCGCCATGCGGGAGATCCTGCCGAACTGCATCTCGCCCTTGATCGTTAACGCCACCGTGCGCCTGGGCTATGTGATCCTGATCGTCGCGGCGCTGTCGTTCCTCGGCCTGGGCACGCCGCCACCGACGCCGGATTGGGGCGCCGATCTCAGCGTTGCCCGCGATCACATGGAAACCCACCCCATGATCGCCGTCTTCCCGGGCCTGGCGATCTGCTATTCGGTGCTGGCCTTCAACCTGTTCGGCGACGGCCTGCGCGACATCCTCGACCCGAGGTTGTCCGAGCGCTAGGGCAGGGGAGTCGGGCTTCTCGAGACGGAAGCTCCACCTATTTTCTAAACCACGTGGCAGGCGACGCGGTGGTCGCCGTCGATGCCGCGCAGGTCCGGGTCGACCTCGGCGCAGACCGGCTTGGCCAGCGGGCAGCGGCCGGCCAGGCGGCAGCCCGGCGGTGGGTCGATCGGCGTCGCCACCTCGCCGCTCAGGGTCAGGCGCGGCGGCGGTTTTTTCGGGTCGGCCTCGGGCACCGCCGCCAAGAGGGCGTTGGTGTAGGGGTGCAGCGGCTCCGAGAAGATCACGTCCACCGGCCCTTCTTCGACGATCTTGCCGACATACATCACCGCCACCCGGTCGCTGATGTGGCGAATGACGCTGAGGTCGTGGGCAATGAACAGATAGGTCAGCCCGAACTTCTCCTGCAATTCCCGGAACAGGTTGAGGATCTGCGCCTGGATCGAGACGTCGAGGGCCGAGACCGGCTCGTCGCCGATCACCAGTTCGGGATTGACCGACAGGGCCCGGGCGATGGCCAGCCGCTGTCGCTGGCCGCCGGAGAACTCGTGCGGGTAGCGGTCGATATGCTCGGATCCCATGCCGACCAGGTTCAACAGTTCCAGCACCCTCTCCCGCTTGTCGTGCCAGTTGGTGGCCAGGCCGTGGACGTCCAGTGGCCGGCTGAGGATATGCATGATGGTCTTGCGCGGGTTCAGCGAGGCATAGGGGTCCTGGAACACCAGTTGGATGTCCTTGCGGGTCTCGCGCATGCGCTGGGCCGAGAAGCTCAACAGATCCTCGCCGTGCAGGTCGATCTCGCCCGAGGTCGGTTCGATCAGCCGGGTAATCAGCCGGCCGGTGGTCGACTTGCCGCAGCCCGACTCGCCGACCAGGCCCAGGGTCTCGCCCTTGCGGATGTAGAAGCTGATGTCGTCCACCGCCTTCAGCAACTGGTGCTTGCCGGCCAGCCGCGAGACCAGATCGCCATGCAGATCGAAATACTTGGTCAGGTTCCGCACATCCAGCAGGTTTTCCTCGGCCGCCGTTGGCGCCGTCTCCGCTTGGCTCATGGCCGCATCGCTCATGGTCGCCCCCCGCTCATTGCTGGCTGTGCAGATGACAGGCGGCGAAGTGGCCCGGCGCCACTTCCTTCCAGTCCGGGATTTCGCGCTGGCAGATCTCCATCGCCTGTTTGCAACGGGGGTTGAACTTACAGCCCGGCGGCGGGTCCATCATGTTGCAGACGTAGCCGTCGATCGGCGTCAGGTATTTCTCCTGCACGTCGAGCCTGGGGATCGAGTTCAGCAGGCCGACGGTATAGGGGTGCTGCGGGTTGGCGAAGACCTCGTCCTTGGTGCCCAGTTCGACCAGGTGGGAGGCGTACATCACGCCGATGCTGTCGCAGGCATGCGCCACCACGCCCAGGTTGTGGGTGATGAACAACAGCGACATGTGGAAGCGCTCGATCATCGAGGAGATCAGTTCCAGGATGGTGGCCTGGATGGTCACGTCCAGCGCCGTGGTCGGCTCGTCGGCGATCAGGAAGGTCGGGTCGCAGCTCAAGGCCATGGCCAGCATCACCCGCTGCCGCATGCCGCCGGAGAATTCGTGCACGTAGCTGTTCAGGCGCGAACCCGGCGAGGGGATGCCGACCAGTTGCAGCAGTTCGACCGTGCGTTCCTGCGCCTCGGCCTTGTTCATGCCCATGTTTGTGCGCAGGGCGTCGCCGATCTGGGCGCCGACCGTGAACACCGGGTTGAGGGCGCTCATCGGTTCCTGGAACACCATGGCCACGTGCTGGCCGCGCAACTCGCGCATTTCCCGGTCCGACATCTGGTAGATGTCCTTGCCCTCGAAGCGCACCTCGCCCGAGGCGATCTCGCCGGGCGGCGTCGGGATCAGCCGCATCACCGAGCGGGCGGTGACCGTCTTGCCCGAGCCGCTCTCGCCGACCAGGCCGAAGGTCTCGCCCTTGGAGATGCTCAACGAGACCCCGTCGACCGCCGTCAGGGTACCGCGCTTGAGGTTGAATCGAATGGTGAGATCGTCGATTTCCAGAACCGGTTCGGACATAAACCGCACACCCGCATGAACCACCCCCTCGGCCCCACCATGGGGACCGCTCCAAGGTCTCGCCCGGGCCTGGGCGGCGTCCGCCGGCCGATCGGCGCGGCGCCTCCAACCGTGCCGCCAACCGCCGGCGCCATGCGGTTTCCCCCCGCATCGCCCGGTCCCCAAGCTTCCCAAGCGGGCGGGCGGGAGTCAATGGCGGACAAGCGCTATGCCGCCGTTTCCGGCGGTTTCAGGCGCAGGGTCATCAAGATGGCGACGGCGACGGCGGCGGCGGCGGCCAGGTAGGCGGGGCTGAAACCGCCCCACCATTCGGCCAGCAGGCCGGCGGCCAGCGGCCCCAGCATCTGGCCCAGGCCCATCGCCACGGTGAGGGCGCCGATGGCGGCGATGGCGCGCTCCGAGCCGAGATAGTCGGCGGCGGCGGCGGGAATGATCACCGGCACGCCAAAGGCCGACAGGCCCCACAGGCAGACCGAGAGGTACAGCGCCGTCGGGTGGCCGCCCCAGGCCGCCAGCAGATAGGCGCTACCCTGAAGGGTGAGGGCCAGGACGATGCCGGCGCGGCGGCCGAAACGGTCCGACAATCCGCCCAGCAGCGGCCCGCAGAACAGGGTGAAGAAGCCCTGCCAGATCCAGAATTGGCCGGCCCGGGCCTCGGCGAAGCCGTGCTGTTGCACCAGGCTGGTGACGATGAAGGTGGCGTAGACCACGTAAGAGGCGCCGAACAGGAAATAGATCGCGCCGAGGCGGACGATCAGCGCCCGCGCCGCCTCGGCCGGCAGTGCCGTGGCCCGCGGGGCCGCCGTCGTCGCCGGGGCGGGCGCCGTGGCCGGGTCGGTGGCGCCATAGGGTGCGAGACCCAGATCGGCCGGGCGGTTGCGCACCAGGGCCAGGCAGGCGAGGGCCAACAGCAGCGCGACCCCGGCCAGCATGGCCCAGCTCAGGCGCCAGCTGTCGCCGCCGAACTGAGCGTTGACCACGGGCACCGCCCAGCCGGCCAGCATCATCGCCAGGCCGGCACCGGTGGAGATCGAGCCGCTGGTGCGACCGCGCCAGCGGCTGTGGAACCAGTGCGGCAGCAGGCTGGCCGTGGCGACGAAGGCCAGGCCGCTGCCCAGCCCGGTGCCCAGATAGAGCAGCAGCACGACGACGACGCCGTCGGCCATGGCAATCCCGGCCATGGTGACGACGATCAGCAGCAGGCTGCCGCCGATCAACCGCCGTTCGCCGAAGCGCCGTATGAACCGACCCGCCAGCAGGGCGCCCACCAGGTAGCCCAGGAAGTTGCCGGTGCTGATCAGGCCCATCTGCAGATAGCTCAACGGCAGGGCCGCGCCCATCGCCGGCAACAGCATGCCCAGGGCGAAGCGGCCGATGCCCAGGGCAACGAACACGCTGGCGATGGTGGCCAGCACCATGATCCAGCCATAGTGCATGGGTGGCGTGGCGCGGGCGGGGGGCCGTTCGGTCATGGGGCAGGGGGTCCGGTGGGTGACGCGATACACGGGTCCGTCATGATAGTCGATGCATGAGCGCAAAAGAAAACGGGCGGGGCCAGGGCCCCGCCCGCCGTCATTGATCGCTCAGCCGATCAGAACAGGTTTTGCGCCGCTACCATGGCGTACAGCATCGGGATCGACAGCAGCGTGTTGGTGCGCGAGAACAGCATCGCCGTACGGGCCGAGGCCGCCTTGCTGTCGGCGTCGGCCTCGACGATGCCCAGGGCCCGCTTCTGGTTCGGCCAGATCACGAACCAGACGTTGAACCACATGATGGCGCCCAGCCACATGCCGATGCCGATGGCGCTGTGCTTGGCGACGCCGTCGGTCAGGCCAATGGCGATGGCGTCGACGATATAGCCGTTCATCGCCGCCAGGATCAGGCCGGTGACGATGGTCGACATCGCCCCCCAGCGGAACCAGAACAGGGCCGCCGGCGCGATCACCTTGCCGATCGCCGGCTTCTGCTCGTCGGGGATGTTCGGCATGTTCGGGATCTGCACGAAATTGAAGTACCAGAGCAGGCCGATCCACATCACGCCGCTCAACACGTGCAGCCAGCGGAAGAAGAAGGCCCACCAGCCGTGGTCGAAGGCGGCGCCCTCGCCGTGCCAGCCCATGATCACCAGCAGCAGCACGACGGTCAGCACGACGCCGGATATGACGGTGTTTCGTAAGTCGGATAAGATCGCGGCCATTATGAACCCCTCCTATGTCTTCTGCGTCGGAGGCGTTGGGAGGATTCCCCGCTCCGGACACATCATCTTGTCCCCAATGGTCCCAGGCACCCTTCATCTTGGGGTGTCGGAAACGAATCGCTGTCACACGTTAAGGTTTCGCGGGGGCGATGTGAAGGGCCGGTCCAGTTTTTTTTGCGACCAAGTCGCAATTAGCCCGGCGCCGGCGACGGCACCGCGACGCGCCCTCGCGGAGGAATTCCATGCCCGCGCCGGCGGCTGATCAGGCCCCGGCGGAACTGCGCCGCCACGACCGGGATCGCTTTCTCACGGTGCTGCTGGCGCCGCCGGCGCGACGGGCCGGGCTGGCCGCGCTCTATGCCTTCAACTTGGACGTGGCGCGCATCCGCGAGGCGGTGACCGAAGTGGCCCTGGGCGAGATCCGCCTGCAATGGTGGTCCGACACCATCGACGCCATCTACGCCGGGGAGCTATCGGCGGTGCCGTCGGTGCCTGGCCTGGCCGAAACGATCGCCGAAGGTGGGCTGTCGCGGGAGCATTTCACGGCCTTGCTGGCGGCGCGGCGGGCCGATTTCGCCGACCGGCCGATGGCGACCATGGACGATCTCCGCGCCCATGCCGAGGGCACCTCGTCGCGGCTGATGCTGCTGGCCCTGGAGGTGCTGGACGTACATGGGGAGGCAGCCGAGCAGGCGGCTGGGCACGCCGGCATCGCCACGGCCCTGGTCGGCCTGGTCCGGGCCAGCCGTTTCCTCGGCCGCCAGGGCCGGCTGTATCTGCCGACCGAACTGCTGGCGGCGGAAGACGTCCCGGCCGAGGCCGTGATGGCCGGCCGCTTCACGCCGGCCCTGGGCCGGGTGGTGGGCCAGGTCCTGGACCTGGCCGAGGATCATGCCCGCCGGGCCCGGGCCCGGCGCCGCCAGGTGCCACGGGCCGCGTTGCCGGCCCTATGGCCGATGTCCCTGGCCATGGCCCATGCCCGCGACCTGCGTCGAAACGGCTGCGACCCGTTCGCGCCGGACCCGGCGGTGGCGCCGCTGCGGGCACCGCTGTCCCTGGTGCTGCGCTCGCTGTCGAGCTCGTTCTAGCTAGGCAACGCGTGCGGTATCGGGGTCGGCACCGAGCCAGGCGTCGAGATCAGCCAGGGCGCGGGCGGCATAGGCGGCCTTGCGTTGTTTCTTCTTGACCGGCGGGTCGAGCGGCGGGAACAGGCCGAAGTTGGCGTTCATCGGCTGGAAGTCGCTGCCCTCGGCGTCGTGGGTAATGTGGCGCAGCAGCGCGCCCATGGCGGTGGCGGCGGGCGGCGGCGGCAGCGCCCGGCCCAGCCGTTCGGCGGCGGCGAAACGGCCGGCGAGGAGGCCCATGGCGGCGCTCTCCACATAGCCCTCGACGCCGGTGATCTGGCCGGCGAAGCGCAGGCGCGGCATCGCGCGCAGGCGGAGTTGGCCATCCAGCAAGGCCGGGCTGTTCAGGAAGGTGTTGCGGTGGATGCCGCCCAGGCGGGCGAAGCGGGCGCCCTCCAGGCCGGGGATGGTGCGCAGGATCTCCGTTTGCGCCCCGTGTTTCAGCTTGGTCTGGAAGCCGACCAGGTTGTAGAGCGTGCCCAGGGCGTTGTCCTGGCGCAGTTGCACCACGGCATGGGCCTTGGTGGCGGGGTCGTGCGGGTTGGTCAGGCCGACCGGCTTCATCGGGCCGTGGCGCAGGGTCTCGGGCCCCCGTTCGGCCATCACCTCGATCGGCAGGCAGCCCTCGAAATACGGGGTGTCGCGCTCCCACTCGCGGAACTCGGTCTTCGCCCCGGCCAGCAGGGCGGCCACGAAGGCGTCGTAGCCGGCCTGGTCCAGGGGGCAGTTGATGTAGTCCTTGCCGTCGCCGCCCGGCCCGATCTTGTCGTAGCGGGACTGGAACCAGGCGATGTCCATATCGATGGAGTCGCGATGGACGATCGGCGCGATGGCGTCGAAGAAGGCCAGGTGCGCTTCGCCGGTCAGCTCGCCGACCGCCGCCGCCAGGGCCGGCGAGGTCAGGGGGCCGGTGGCGACGACGACGCTGTCCCAGTCGTCGGGCGGCAGGCCCGCGACCTCGCCCCGGGCCAGCTCGATCCGCCCGTCGGCCGCCAGGGCGGCGCCGACGGCGGCGGAGAAGCCCATCCGGTCGACCGCCAGGGCGCCGCCCGCCGGTACCTTGTGGCCGTCCGCCGCCGCCAGGATCAGGCTGTCGCAGCGCCGCATCTCCTCGTGCAGCAGGCCGATGGCGGAGGCCTGGGCGTCGTCCGAACGGAACGAGTTGGAGCAGACCAGCTCCGCCAATCCATCCGTCTGGTGCGCTTCCGTCATCCGCTCGGGCCGCATCTCGTGCAGCACCACGCGCACCCCGGCCCGGGCGATCTGCCAGGCCGCTTCCGAGCCGGCCAGGCCGCCGCCGATCACGTGGATGGGTTTTCCATCAGGCATGATGGGTTTATACCAAAGAGGCGGCGGAATGCCGCAATGGATCGCCGGCCGGGCCGGCGCTGGCAACCAGGGAGGAAGCCCATGCCGGTCGTGCTGTTGAAAGACGTGCCGAAGCAGCCGTTTGCGGGCGGCGCCACCTATCAGACCATCGTCGGCGACGATGACGGCTCGACGCCGGTGCGCTGCGGCGTGCAGATCTCGCCGCCGGGCTATGCCACCGGCGTACATTCGCACCCCTACCTGGAGGTGGTCAGCGTCCTCGAAGGGGTGGGCGAGGCCTGGATGGAAGGCATGGACGGCTTCGCCCCGGTCGGCCCCGGCACCACCCTGGTGCTGACGCCGGGTCTGAAGCACTGCTTCCGCGCCACCGGCCCGGGCGATTTGAAGACCTACGGCGTCCACGCCTCGCCCGACCGCATCGTCGATTTCTTCCCCGAGGAGGATTAACCTCCTCGAGATGCCTGGGTCAAGCCCGGGCATGACATAAGGTATTGAAGGTAAATAATTATTCGTCATTGCCGGGCTTGACCCGGCAATCTCATGACGACCCGACGCTTCGCTTCCGATGCTCAAGGACCCCCGCGTCCGTGGCATCGAACAAGGGGTACACGATCCCATTTCCTTGCGGAAATGGGTCATGTCCCCATTGTTCCCGTAGGGAACAAAGGATCGTGTCCCCGTCTCGCGCCCTCTGTCGGTGCCGCATTACCATCGCATAACCCGCCGCGTCAGCACCGCGTCCGGGCCATCGAACAAGGGACACGATCTGGACTGCACCCCTGAGGTGAGACAGATAATTTAGGGACAGGTTGCGGTTTGCAGGGTCCCTGGCT
>JASLMH010000158.1 GCA_030746635.1 Alphaproteobacteria bacterium
ATGGGCAACACCGACGGCATGGGCGAGTTCGAGGAGTTCATCCGCGTCGTGCACGGCATGTTCCGGCGCATGGAAACCTGCGGCAAGCCGTTCGTGGCGGCGATCAACGGCCATGCCCTGGGCGGCGGCTTCGAGATCTGCCTGGCCTGTCACGGCCGCATCGCCGCCGACAACCCCAGGATCAAGATCGGCCTGCCGGAAGCCAAGGTCGGGCTGCTGCCGGGCGGCGGCGGCACCCAGCGGCTGCCCCGGCTGATCGGCATGCAACAGGCCCTGCCGCTGATGCTGGAGGGCCGTGAGCTGGCCCCCGCCAAGGCGCTGGCCCTGGGCATGATCGACAAGGTGGTGCCAGCCGACGATTTGCTGGCCGAGGCCAAGGCCTGGGTCCTGGGCGACGGCCAAAAGGCCGCCGTCCAGCCCTGGGACAAGAAGGGCTTCAAGCTGCCGGGCGGCGCGGTGCAGTCGCCGATGGGCCAGCAGGCCTTCGTCGCCGGCAACGCCATGCTGCACAAAAGGACCTACGGCAACTACCCGGCGCAGCAACACATCATGTCCTGCGTCTACGAGGGCTGTCAGGTCGATATCGATACCGGTCTGACCATCGAGGCGCGCTACTTCCTGGCCACCGCCACGACCAAGGAGGCCAAGAACCTGATCCGCTTCTTCTTCGCCATGACCGAGGCCAACAAGGGCGCCGGCCGGCCGGCCGATATCGCCCCGGCGGAGCTCGCCAAGATCGGCATTCTGGGCGCCGGCATGATGGGCGCCGGCATCGCCCACGTCACCGCCATGGCCGGCCTGTCGGTGGTGTTGCTGGACACCGAACTGGCCAATGCGGAAAAGGGCAAAGGCTATGCCGAGGGCCTGCTGAAGAAACGCGTCTCGCAAAAACGGATGAGCCGGGACCAGGCCGACGAGGTGCTGGGCCGCATCCGGCCAAGCGCCGACTTCGCCGACCTGGCGGGCTGCGATCTGGTCGTCGAGGCGGTGTTCGAGGACCGCGCCATCAAGGCCGAGGTGACGCAAAAGACCCTGGCGGTGACCGGCGACGGCATCGTCTTCGCCTCCAACACCTCGACCCTGCCGATCAGCGGCCTGGCCGAGGCTTCCAGCCGGCCCGACAACTTCATCGGCCTGCACTTCTTCTCGCCGGTCGACCGCATGCCGCTGGTGGAGATCATCCGCGGCCGGGAAACTTCGGACGAGACCCTGGCCAAGGCCATCGACTACGTGAAGGCGATCCGCAAGACACCGATCGTGGTCAACGATTCCCGGGGCTTCTATACCTCGCGGGTGTTCGCCACCTATGTCCGCGAGGGCCTGGCCATGCTGGCCGAGGGCGTGACGCCGGCGCTGCTTGAGAACGCCGGCAAGATGGCCGGCATGCCGGTCGGTCCGCTGGCCCTGGCCGACGAGGTCTCGATCGAGCTGATGTACAGGATCGGCCGCCAGACCCAGGAGGACCTGGGCGATGATTATGTGGCGAGCCCGGCCGACGGCCTGGTCCAGCACATGGTCGAGGACCTGGGCCGCCTGGGCAAGAAGGCCGGCAAGGGCTTCTATGACTATCCCGGCGATGGGCCGAAGCGTTTGTGGCCGGGGCTGGCGGCTGAATTCCCCGTCGTCGCCGAGCAGCCCGACGTCGAAGAGGTCAAGAAGCGGGTGATGTACATCCAATCGGTCGAGACCGCCCGCTGCATGGAGGAAGGCGTGGTCACCGAAAACCGCGACGCCGATGTCGGTTCGATCATGGGTTGGGGCTTCCCGCCCTGCCGCGGCGGCGTGATCAGCCAGATCGACATGGTCGGGGTCGAGGACTTCGTCACCGAATGCGACCGCCTGGCCCAGGCCCACGGCGCCCGCTTCTCGCCGCCGCAAATGCTGCGCGACATGGCCGCCAAGGGCGAGAGCTTCTACGGCCAACGCAAGGCCGCCTGACCCGGGCGACCATTACCTGCGAACGGGCCGGCCCGAGGGGTCGGCCCGCATTCGTTTCGGTATGCTTGATTCGTTAATGCGGGCGAATTACCGTCGCCCATCCCGAGGCGGCGACGACGAATGGGAAATTGGGGGAAGCCATGGACTTTGAACGCATAGAGGTACGGCCGATCGCCGGTGCCCTGGGGGCAGAGATCGCCGGCGTCGATCTGGCGGCCGATCTGGACAATTCGGCCATGGCGGAAATCCGCCAGGCGTTCTTCGATCATGCGGTGGTGTTCTTCCTCGATCAGCAGCTGACGCCGGAGCAGCACATTGCCTTCGCCCGGCGCTTCGGCGAGATCGACATCAACAAGTTCTTCGAACAGCTCGAGGGCTACCCCGAGATCGCCCAGGTCCGCAAGGAACCACTGGATACGCAGAATATCGGCGGCGGCTGGCACACCGATCACAGTTACGATGCGGCACCCGCCATGGGCTCGATGCTGTACGCCCGCGAACTGCCCGCGTTGGGCGGCGATACCCTGTTCGCCAGCATGTATGCGGCCTACGAAGCGCTGTCGCCGGGCATGCGAAGGATGCTGGCGGGCCTCCGGGCGGTCCATAGCGGCGCCCGCGCCTTCGGCCCCGATGCCCACGCCAACAACGCCGGGCGCGAGGCACAATTCAAGCTGTCCGAGATCGCCCTGGCCGAGGTCGAGCACCCGGTGGTCTGCACCCATCCGGACACCGGCCGCAAATACCTGTACGTCAACGGCGGCTTCACCCTGCGGTTCAGCGAGATGACGGAAGCGGAAAGCCTGCCGCTGCTGCTGTTCCTCTACCGCCATGCCGCCCGGCCCGAATTCACCTGCCGCTACCGCTGGCAGCCCGGCACGCTGGCGTTCTGGGACAACCGCTGCACCCAGCATTTCGCCGTCAACGACTACCACGGCGAACGCCGGCTGTTGCACCGCATCACC
This sequence comes from Alphaproteobacteria bacterium, assembly GCA_030746635.1. Classification (GTDB taxonomy): domain Bacteria; phylum Pseudomonadota; class Alphaproteobacteria; genus JASLMH01. The sequence continues at coordinate 2,901 of JASLMH010000158.1, forward strand.
ATCGCCGGCGCGCCGCCGATCGCGGGCGCGGCAGCCGCCTGAGGCCGAAGGAGCAGCCGATGGACTACCAGGAAGTGATCTACCGGGCAGCGGACGGCATCGCCACCGTGACCCTGAACCGGCCGGACCGGCTGAACGCCATGACCCTGCGCATGGCCGGCGAGATCCGCGCCGCCATGCAACAGGCGACCGACGATCCCGACGTCCGCGTCGTGGTGCTGACCGGTGCCGGGCGCGGCTTTTGCGCCGGCGCGGATGCGGCCCGCCTGCAGAACCGGGCCGGCGGCGACGGCCCGGCCGAGGAGCCGCCCTTGCCCTTCACCGGTGCCGTCGACGGCGGCATCGACCTGCCAGAGGGCTTCGCCGCCAAGTACGCCTGCATCGCCACCGTGCCGAAACCGGTGATCGCCGCCATCAACGGCCCGGCGGTCGGCGTCGGCATGGTGCTGCCGATGTTCGCCGATATCCGCTTCGCCGCCGACAGCGCCCGCCTGGCCACCGCCTTCGCCAAGCGGGGGCTGGTGCCGGAATACGGCCTGGCCTGGCTGTTGCCGCGACTGATCGCGCCGTCCAAGGCGTTCGATCTGTTGTACAGCTGCCGCCTGGTCGATGCCCCAGAGGCCCTGGAGATGGGCCTGGTCGATCGGGTCTATCCCGACGGCGAGCTGATGCCGGCGGTGCTGGAATATGCCCGCGAGCTGGCCACCGCCGTGTCGCCGCGCTCAAACCGGGTGGTCAAGCAACTGGTCTACCAGGGCCTGGACCAGGGCATCGACCAAGCCATGGAACACTGCCTGGCGGAAATGGCCGAAGCCCAGAAGTCCGACGATTTCCGCGAAGGCATCGCCGCCTGGCGCGACAAGCGGGCGCCCGCCTTCACCGGCCGGTGACGGCGCCATGCGGTTGACGCCGACCGCCGAGGAGGCCGCCTTCCGCGATGAGGTGCGCGGCTTCCTGGCCGACAGCCTGCCGGCGGCATTGAGCCACAGGGTCAAACATGGCCTGTCGGTATCCCGCGATGATCTCCAGGCCTGGCAGGCGGTGTTGCAGGCCCGCGGCTGGCTGGCGCCGAACTGGCCAGAGGAGCATGGCGGCACCGGCTGGGGGGTGATGCGGCGGCACATTTTCGACCTGGAATGCCGGCTGGCCAATGCGCCACAGACCCACGGCTTCAATTTCGGCATGCTCGGGCCGGCCATCGTCCGCTTCGGCAGCGAGGCCCAGAAGAGCTACTACCTGCCGCGTATCCTGCGGGGCGAGGACTGGTGGTGCCAGGGCTATTCCGAGCCCGAGGCCGGTTCGGACCTGGCCTCCCTGCGCACCCGGGCCGAGCGCGACGGCGACGACTACCTGGTCAACGGCGGCAAGATCTGGACCAGCTTCGCCGAACAGGCCAACCGCATCTTCTGCCTGGTGCGCACCGACCCCGACGCCAAGCCGCAGCAGGGCATCAGTTTCCTGCTCATCGATCTGGACAGCCCCGGCATCGAGATCCGCCCGCTACTCGCCATGAACGGCCGGCGGCTGTGGAACCAGGTGATCTTCGATGACGTGCGGGTGCCGGTCGACAACCGCCTGGGCGAGGAGAACCGGGGCTGGACGGTGGCCAAGCGGCTGCTGGGCGACGAGCGGATCATGGTCTCAAGGGTCTCCGAGAACAAACGCCTCTTGGCCCTGTTGCAGGAGGTCGCGGCGGCCGAGCCCTGCGCCGGCGGCCTACTGATCGACGACGGCGAGTTCCGCCGGCGGATCGCGGGGTTGGAGCGGCGGCTGACGGCGCTGGAGATGTCCTCCCTGCGCCTCTTGAGCCAGGCCGAGGCCGGCCGGCCGATCGGCGCCGAGCCGTCAATGCTGAAACTGCTGGGCAGCCAGTTGGTGCAGGCCATGGACGAAGCCCTTTGCGCGGCGGTGGGCTATTTCACGGCGCCGGACAACCGCGAATATCTGTTCCATGGCGCCAACGAACAGCCCCTCGGTCCGGCCCATGCCGTCGCCCTGATGTCGAACTACCTGCACCACCGCGGCTTCACCATCGCCGGCGGCAGCACCGAGGTGCAGTACAACATCCTGGCCAAGCAGACCCTGGAGCTTTAGGCGTCCGGTCCATCGTCCCCAAACGTGAAAGCGGCGGCCTGCTCCCAGCCGCCGCTTTCCCTTGCCCGAGAGGTTTTTTGGAGGTCCTTCAGGCTACTTTCGCTCTGCGCCGCCGGGCCGCACCCAGCCCCAGCAGGGCCAGGCCGAACAGGCCCAAGGCCGCCGGCTCGGGCGCCGCATGTTCTTTAATCTCCTCAACCTTGGTGTTGATGAAATTGTCGAAGAACGGTTCCGGATCGGCACGGAAATCGAGGATGTTGAAGGCCGCGCCGCCGTGATTGGCGGCCAGGAACCCGTAAGTGTCGTCGGTGTTGCCGACCCCTGGCCGGCCGATGAAGTTGAACAGCGCATCATGGGCGGTCAGCAGATTGTGCGTGGTCACCGTGGCGTAGGGATAGGGTCCGGTGGTGTTGTTGAAGCCGTCGCTGTCATCGTCCTCGTCGGTGACGACAATGATGTTCTTGACGCTGTTGGCCCGGAAGCTGACGTTGTTCAGGGCATGGACGGTGCCCTCGCTGCCCGATTCCTCGGCCGATGTCGGCGCCCCCATGGTGGAGAACCAGCCGGAATTGAAGGTGGTGAAATCGGTCAGATCCTGCGTCATGCAGGCATTGCCGGTCGAGTTGATACAACCCGCCGGGATGTTGTTCGGCCCGCCGAACCGTATCAGCGCGTAGTTGGCATCGATGCTGTTGGCGATCATGGCGGCATCGAAATCGGCAATGCGGGTTTTCACCTCGTTGATGTCGCCGCCCATGCTGACGCTGTCGTCGATCACCCAGACGATATCGGCGATGATCGCCGCCTGGGTCTGGGCGGCGCCGAGAGCCAACCCCCCTACCAGGGCTGCGCCGGCCATCAACCTCTTCAAATTCGACATGCTACCCTCTCCCTAATCCCGGCCTTTCGCGGATCGCTCCGATCCGCCATTTTGGCCGACATGGCCTTTGCCCTCGCGATAAACCATGCAAGGGCCATGCCAACTTTCCATAACGGAATGGAATCAAGGCGCTAGGCATACAGCGCTGCGGCAAAGGCTAAGGAAGCGTAAAGATTTCCGACAGGCGCCACACCATAGTGGCGCATTGCAATCGGTCATACGCAATTCATGATGGAGGGCGGCCGCCTCGCCGACGGCTATTCTTCCAGTTCGGTGTCCCAGTACAGGAAATCGCCCCAGGATTCGTGCAGGAAATTGGGCGGGAAGGCCCGGCCGTTGTTGTGCAATTGATGCACCGTCGGGCGATGCGGCGCCTGCCGGGGATGCATGCCGCAATCCTTGGGCATCCGCCCACCCTTTTTCAGGTTACAGGGCGCGCAGGCCGCCACCACGTTGTCCCAGGTGGTGCGGCCGCCCCGGCTGCGCGGGACCAGATGGTCGAAGGTCAGATCCTCGCCGGTGCCGCAATACTGACAGGCGAAGCGGTCCCGCAGGAACAGGTTGAAGCGGGTAAAGGCGGGATGCTTGGCTGGCTGCACGTAGCGCTTCAACGAGACCACGCTGGGCAGTTCCATCTCGAAGCCCGGCGAGTGCACCACCCGATCGTAGGCCGACAACACGTTGACCCGATCCAAAAAGACGGCCTTGATCCCCTCCTGCCACGACCACAGCGACAGGGGAAAATAGCTCAACGGCCGGAAATCGGCGTTGAGCACCAGGGCCGGACAATTGTCAAGGGATGCCTGCATGACACCCATGCCTTCCACTCATGAACCCGCGACGGCCGGATATTCGCAACTCGCGCCGGCTTTTTCCAGTCCAAAATACAAAATACAGGGTGGATTCGGCCACTAGCCACAAGGTTTCGTAGGCGGGCCGGTTCCAGCCACTTAGGCTAGTACCCTGGCGAGGAAGGCCATGCCCAGTTCCAGGCCGTCCTGGGCGATGGTGTGGCCGGCGCCCTGGCTGACGTGCCATTCCGCCGTCATGCCGGCCCGGCCCAGGCCGTCGACCGCCTCGAACAGATGCTGCACCGGCAACAGATCGTCGCCGTCGCCGTGCACCAGCAGGATCGGCGGCCGTACCCGGGCCTCGTCGGCCAGCAGTTCCGGTCCCGCCAGCAGGCCGGAATAGCCCAGGATGCCGGCCACCTCCCGTTGCCGGCGCAAGGCCACGTGCAAGGCCATCATGGTGCCCTGGCTGAAGCCGACCAGCACCAGTTGGTCCTCGGCCAGGCCGTGGCGGGCCAGCTCCCGGTCGATAAAGGCGTCCAGCACCGGCGCCGCGCCCTGCACGCCGGCCAATCGCCCGGCCGGGCCGAAATCGCTGATGGCGAACCATTGATAGCCCACGGGCGCCATGTCGCACGGCTCGGGCGCGTGCGGAGCAACGAAATAAGCGCCCGGCAGCACCCGGGCGAAATAGGGCGCCAGGGCGATCAGGTCGTCGCCGTCAGCGCCCAGGCCGTGCAGCAGGATGACCAATTGTTCGGGCGCGCCGCCGCCGGCCGGCGGTTGTCGGGGTCCATCGATCGCTTGGGCCGTCATCGCCATGCCCCCATCCGGCTCACGCCGCCGTCTCGCGTCCCTTGGCGTGGCGGTAATGATGCCACAACAGTCGCGCGGCATAGGTCCGCCAAGGCCGCCAGTCCTCGGCCAGCAGGGCCATTTCCTTGGCCGTCGGCCGCTCATCCAGGCCGAGAAGGTCGCGGGCCGCCTCCATCAGCGCCAGATCGGCGCAGGGCATCACATCCGGCCGCCGCATCGCCGCCAGCAGATAAACCTCGGCCGTCCAACGGCCGATACCCTTGACCTGAACCAGGGCCTCGATCGCGGCTTCGTCGTCCATCCGGACCAGCCGGCGGAAGCTGAGCCGTCCGCTGTCCACCGCCTCGGCCAGTTGCCGCACGTAGTGGGCCTTTTGCCGCGACAGGCCATAGCCGCGCAGTTGTTCTTCGTCGTGGGCCAGCACGGCGCCGGGCCGGGCGCGACCCAGCCCGGTTCGCAATCGCTTCCAGATCGCCTCGGCCGAGGCCACCGAGACCTGCTGCTCGACGATGATCTTCAACAGGGTTTCGAAGCCGCCCGGACGGCTGCGCACGCGCGGCTGGCCGTGGCGCTCCAACACGCCGGCCAGGCGCGAATCCAGCGCCGCGACTTGGCGGAAACCCACCTCCAACGGCCGCTCAGGCATCCTCATCCTCGGCCAAAGGCGGCACCGTTGGACGGGAGCTGTCCAACAACTCCAAGACCTCGGTCATCAGCCCCGACGTATTTGCCCGATAGCCGTCGACGTCCATCCGCCGCCAATCGTAGAAGCCGGTGCCGGTCTTGGTGCCGAGACGGTTTGAAGTGTACTTCCCGACGATCACCTGGCTGGCTTTTCCCTCGTGGTGCAGGTCCGGGACCAGTTCCTGCTGCGCCAGGGCATGGGTGTCCAGCCCGGACAGATCCTTCTGCTCGATCAACCCGGTGACGCTCATGCGCGGTCCCAACAGCAGCTTGCCGGCCACATCGATGTCCGCGGCGGTACAGATGCCCCGTTCGATCAGGTGGTAGGCCTCGTTCAGGATGGCGTGCTGCAGCCGGTTAATCAACAGGCCCTGGATCGGTTCGGCCAGGACAATCGGATACTTGCCGGCCCGGCCCAGCAGTTCGACGGCTCGCTCGATCGTGCGGTCGTCGCTTTGCCCGACCCGCGCCACCTCGACGACCGGCATCACGTCGGCGGGCTGAAAATAGTGTATGCCGCAATAGCTTCGCGGATGGCGCAATTGATCGGCCAGGTCCTGCAAAGGCAACGAAGAGGTGTTGGAAGCGAGGATACAGGCGCCGTCATAGGCCGCCTCCACCCGGGCATTGAATGCCAGCTTTAGATCGAGCAACTCGGGAATGCTCTCGATGATCAACTCCGGCGGCTGCTCCGGCAATCGGTCGAGCACCGCCACGTCCGGATCGATACCGTCCACGGCGTCGGGATTGCGGCTGAGGATCGCGGCCGAAACCCCGGCCCGGGCGAACGATGCCGCGATGCCTCGCCCCATGACGCCGGAGCCGCCAACCAGTACCGTGATCGTGTCATTCGTCATATGATCCTCCGCGCACAGAACCATCTAGATAACTCAGCTTCACTGCCCTTGTCACCGATGCCGCACACCGCGACGGTCACCCGCTTCGCACCCAGTCCCACCGGGTTGCTGCACCTGGGCAATGCCTATTCGGCGCTGTATTGCGAACGGGCCGCGCGGCGCCGGGGTGGCCGCTTCCTGGTCCGTATCGAGGATATCGACCGGGGCCGCTGCCGCCCGGAGCATGAAACGGCGATGCTGCAGGATCTGGCCTGGCTGGGTCTGGACTGGGAAACACCGGTGCGCCGGCAATCGGAACATATGGCCGACTACGCCGCCGCCCTGGACAGGCTGGCGGCACTGGGCGTGAGTTATCCCTGCTTTTGCACCCGCAAACAAATCATCCGGGAAATCGCCGCCAGCCCCTCGGCGCCGCACGGCCCCGACGGCCCGATCTATCCCGGCACCTGCCGGCGGCTCTCGGCGGCGGAACGCGAAGAGCGCATCGCCGCCGGCCAGGCCTTCGCGGTGCGCCTTGACGTCGAAGCGGCCGCCACCCGGGTCGGTCCGGGCCTGTCGTGGACCGACCGCCAGGCAGGCCTGCAGACCTTGAATGCCGGGCTGCACGGCGATGTCGTGCTGGCCCGCAAGGACACCCCGACCAGCTACCACTTGGCGGTCACAGTCGACGATGCCCGGCAGGGCATCACCCTGGTCACCCGGGGGCTGGATCTGTTTCCATCCAGCCATGTCCACCGGTTGCTGCAGGCGTTGCTGGAGTTGCCGACCCCGGCTTACGAGCATCACCGGCTGTTGCGCGACGACGCCGGCCTTCGCCTGTCCAAGGGCGGGCAGGCGATCGGCATTCGGCGGTTGCGCGAAGACGGCATCGACGCCGCTGAAATCCGGCGCCGATTGGGTTTCGACGGCTCGGATTGAAACCGCCGCAATTCAACTGGAAAGGTGGCGCGAACCGGTCCCACCAGTCTGAAACCGCCGCCGCATGCGCCGGAGGAAGGATTTGCGGGGGCGGCCACTCTCACACTTGACCGAAGTTCCCGATTCGCGCCTCTTTGAAGGTAACACTTCGACCCTTAACGAAAAACTGACGGCCATCACTTTTCCACCGCTTTTCGGGCGCAAATTTCCTATTGGCGTTCCACGATCACCGTCACGACCGGCATGATGTTGCGCATTCGGGCGGCCAGGTGATCGGCCACCCCTTCTTCCAGGCCATCGACGGTCACATCGAGGCGCAGTCGCGCCGGCCCGTCTTGGCGGCAGCTGACTGTTTGCGGCAGCAGGTCGCGCAATACGAACAGTTCGACGACCCGGGCCAATACCGACGGTTCGGCCTCGGCCTGCACCAGGAAACGGTGGTGGGCCGGCCGGTTGGCGGGGGTGGGGTCAGTTTTCTCGGATGGTAGGGACATCGGGGGCAAGCTCCCATTCTTGGCTAATCGCGACAAATAAACCGTCCCGGCCGTCGTCGACGGCCGGGTGGCTAATTCGCCCGGCGATAAGCCGCCCGCTGGGCGGATGCTTGCAAACCCGTGTCATGGCGTCCTTATAGGCAATTCCAGCCGTCAAGTCGATGTCATTGGCGATATGCCACCCCAGCCTTCGCCAAATAGGAACGGCGACCAATAATGTTGGTCGCCGTCCTGGTCGGAGGAACCGAAAGGGAGGGGTACGCTACATCGGCCCTCCGTACTCACGTTTGCGATCACTAAGAGAGGTCCACTCCCCAAACATGGACGATATTGCCGCCACCGCCAGTGACCGCTATCACTACCGGGCGGAAAATCCCCCGGAACCGTTGCGCAAGGGAACCCCATGGCCGAGGCGGCAATGACCACAGACCCGACAATCCCCATCGCCGAGCTGTTGCCGCTCTGCCGGCAGGCCTTGCCCGCCGCCGAACGCCTGACCGAGAGCGCCCGCCAACGGGTGCGCGAATTGGTATCAAGCAGGCAGGGCATCGATGCCGGGCTGATCGATCGGCAGCAATACGCGGTCCATGGCCTGGCCTGGCTGGCCACCTACCTCGAAGCACTGCGCCAGTCCCTGGCCTGGTGCGAAGGGCTGCGCGACGACGGTCGATTGAGCGAACTGGACGGCCTGATCCTGCAGGCCGGCTTCGGCGGCTACCTGGCGGAAATGGCGGGCGGCATCGCCATGAGCCAGGTCGAGATCGTTCGTCCGGCCGACCTCGGCCTGCGCGAGGACGATATGCGGGCCTTCCGGACCGCCGCCGTCGCCCGGCTGATCGGCGACGGCAACACCCAAGGGGTGCGCGATCGCATCGCCGAAAGGCTGGCAACGGCGGCCGAGGTCGGCGAATTCGGTGAAGCGGGCCTGGACGAAACCTTGTCGCTGGTGCGCGCGCAATTCCGCCGCTTCACCGAGGACCATGTCGTCGGCGAGGCGCATGGCTGGCACCTGCGGGATGAATTGATTCCGATGTCGGTGGTCGACGGCATGGCCGAACTGGGGGTATTCGGCCTGACCATCCCCGAACAGTACGGCGGCCACGGCCTGGGCAAGACCGCCATGTGCGTGGTGTCGGAGGAGTTGTGCCGGGGTTATATCGGCGTCGGCTCGCTCGGCACCCGCTCCGAGATCGCCGCCGAGTTGATCCTGCACGGTGGTACCGAGGCCCAAAGACAACATTGGCTGCCGAAAATAGCCTCGGGAGAAATACTGCCGACCGCCGTCTTCACCGAACCCAACGTCGGTTCGGACCTGGGCAGCGTGCGCACCCGGGCGGTCCGCGACGGCGAGGCCTACCGGATCTCCGGCAGCAAGACCTGGATCACCCATGCCGCGCGGGCCGATCTGATGACCCTGCTGGCGCGTACCGATACCGAGCAGCCGGGCTATCGCGGGCTGTCGATGTTCCTGGCGGCAAAGCCGCGCGGCGGCGACGACGAGCCGTTCCCGGCGACCGGTATGTCGGGCGGCGAGATCGAGGTCCTGGGCTATCGCGGCATGAAGGAATACGAAATCGCCTTCGACGGTTTCGAGGTGGCGACCGAGGGGTTGCTGGGCGGCGAGGAAGGCAACGGCTTCAAACAGTTGATGGCGACCTTCGAATCAGCCCGCATTCAGACCGCCGCCCGGGCCATCGGCGTGGCCCAGAACGCCCTGGAGTTGGGCCTGCGCTACGCCATGGATCGCCAGCAGTTCGGCGGGCCGATCCTGCGATTCCCCAGGGTCGGCGGCAAGCTGGCCTGGATGGCGGTGGAGACCATGCTGGCCCGGCAATTGGCCTATTACGCGGCGCGCCAGAAGGATCAGGGGCGCCGCTGCGATCTGGAGGCCGGCATGGCGAAATTGCTGGCGGCGCGGGTTGCCTGGTCGGCCGCCGACAACGCGGTGCAGATCCACGGCGGCAATGGTTTCTCCCTTGAGTTCCCGATCAGCCGGGTGCTCTGCGATGCCCGTATCCTGAACATCTTCGAAGGGGCGGGCGAGATTCAGGCCCAGGTCATCGCCCGCCGCCTGATGGAGCAGCGGAATTAGCGAATGTCGCGCCTAATCCAAGCCACCCGCTCCCCCGTCCCAAC
>JASLMH010000159.1 GCA_030746635.1 Alphaproteobacteria bacterium
GGCCGGGTGTTGCGGTTGGCCCCCCCCCCTTGGCGGCGGGGGCGCCGTGTTTTTGGGGCCTCTTTTTGCGACCCCGCCCCCCGAAACTACCCCCCACGTCATTGCCGGGCGTCGACCCGGCAATCCATGGTGCCACTTGGTGCGTCAGATCAGCTTCCCAATGCGTTCGATGTTGGCCAGGGCCTCGGCCTGGTCCAGTCCCGGCCAATGGATGCGCAGCAGGAAATGATCGCTGCCGGTGGTCTCGGCGTATTGCTGCAGCCGATCGCGCACCTCCGCCGCATCGCCGATCAGGAAATGGTCTTCGGCGAATTCCTCGAAGCCGGTCTCGAACGCGCCCGACACGGCGCCTTCCTGACCCCAGGAGGCGTAGGCGGAATACTTCGCCAACAAAGGGCCGCGCGAGACCTCCCGGGCATGGGCCGAATCCCGTCCGATAAAGCATTCGCGCACGATCGGGCAGGTGACGTCGTCCGGCAGGCCGGCCCCCCGGCGCTCGTCGCGGAAGGCGGCCATCAGCTCGACCAGCACAGCCAGCGCCGTAGTCGGCGCCGCCAGCCAGGCATCCGCCAGGCGGGCGGCCCGACGCACCGCCGGCTCGACATCGCCGCCCAGCCAGATCGGTGGCCGCGGGCGCTGTTTCGGTCGTACGCCGGCGCTGGCTCCGCTGAGTTGGAAATAGCGGCCATCGTGGCTGACGGTCTCCTCGGTCCACAGCCGTTTGATCAGCTCCAGGCCCTCGCTCAGGCGGCCGACCCGGTCTTTCATCTCGACGCCCATGGCCTGGAACTCCTCCGGCCGATAGCCCAGGCCCGCCGCCAGCACGTAGTTGCCGTCGCACAGCCAATCGATGGTGGCGGCTTCCTCGGCCGCCAGCACCGGGTTCATCATCGACAGCAGCAGGATGCCCGGACCGATCCGCATGCCGGCGGCATCGTCGGCCAGCCGGCCAAGCAGCGGATTGGTCTGGAACATGCCGACCGGGCCGCTGACCACGTGCTGGCCCAGCAGCAGGGTAGAGAAACCGTTGTCCCGGGCGGTGCGGACCTGCTGGCGCAAATCCGCCAGGACGGTCTCGGGGTCTTCGTCCGCGTGCCATTGCGATGCCGTGAACATACCGATCCGCATATCATCCTCCCTCGACGCTACCCGCCAAATTTGCCTATCGTACACCGACACGGGCGTCGATCGACGCCGGTGCGGGGTGGGGGCGGCCCGAATGCCGTGCCCGAACGTGGGAACAATGGGGAGATCCGCCGCATGCGTTTTGGTGTCTTTTATGAATTGCAACTGCCGCGGCCGTGGAACGAGGGCGACGAGCATCGATTGTTCAAGGAGGCGATCGAGCAGATCGTGCTCGCCGACCAACTCGGCTTCGACTATGCCTGGGAGGTCGAGCACCACTTCCTGGACGAGTATTCGCACGCCTCGGCGCCGGAAGTTTTCCTCGGTACGGCGGCCGGCCTGACCAAGCGGATCCGTCTCGGCCATGGTATCCGACAGGTCATCCCCGCCTACAACCATCCCGCCCGCACCGCCGAGGGCCTGGCCACCCTGGATTTGCTGTCGGACGGCCGGGTCGAATTCGGCATAGGCGAGGGGGCGACCCGGCTGGAGCTGGGCGCCTTCGGCATCGCCGCCAAGGAAAAGCGCGCATTGGCCCTGGAGGCGGCCGAGCAGATCTGCAACATGATGGTGCTGACGCCCTATCCTGGGTACCAGGGCACGGGCTTCTCGATGCCCTGCCGCAACGTGCTGCCGAAGCCGGTGCAGGACCCCCATCCGCCCTTGTGGATGGCTTGCACCAACCGCAAGACCATCGAGGTCGCGGCCCGGAACGGCGTCGGCGCCCTGGCCTTCTCGTTCATCGATCCGGACGAGGCCCGAACCTGGTCCAGCATCTATTACGACATCATCAAGAGCGAGGAATGCCTGCCGCTCGGCTGGTCGGTGAACGCCAACATCGCCATGGTCTCGGCCTTTTCAATGCACCGGGATCGGGCTGAGGCGATCCGTCGGGGCCAGGACAATTTCGAGTTCTTCCGCTACGCCCAGCAGAAGCTGGTGGCCGAGGATTTCGTGCCCGGCCACTCGGACATGTGGCAGGAGTTCATGACCAAGCGGGGCGATGCCTCGGACCGGCTGATCCAGGCCGCCCTGGCCCGGGCGGAGTTCGACGGTGCCGGTATCGGCACGCCCGAGGACATGGTCCGGCATCTCCGCAGCATGCAGGAGGCGGGCGTCGACCAGGTCATCCTGATGCAGCAGGCCGGCCGCAATTCCAACTTCAACATCTGTGAATCCCTGGAGCTGTTCGCCGAAACGGTGATGCCCGACTTCACCAAGGACGTCGAGGCGCGCGAGGCGGCCAAGGCAGCGGAACTCGCCCCGCATATCGAGGCGGCGCTGGCGCGAAAAACCCACATGCAGTCCCTCGCCAGGGAAGACGTGCCGGTGGTCAAGGCGGCGGTCAAGGCGGCGGCCTTCGATGCCCTGAAACAGCGCCAGGCGACCTCGGGCGACCACTGACGGCCTTAGCCGTCGTCGAAAACCTCCAGCGCCACCCGGCCGGCGTTCACGGCACACGGCCAGCCGGCGTAGAAGGCGAGGTGGGTGATCAGGCCGCCCAGTTCCTCCTGGGTGACGCCGTTGTCGAGGGCCCGGCGCATGTGGCCGCGCAGCTCTTCCGTGCGGTAGAGGGCCGTGAGCACGGCGACGGTGATCAGGCTGCGGTCACGCTTGCTCAGTTCCGGCTGCTCCCAGACGTCGCCAAACAGCACTTCGTCGCGCAACTTGCCGAATTGCGGAATCAACTCGTAGACGGTCTTCTTGGCCATGGCACATTCTCGCTGAATTGATGAAACCTGTTGTTAGCCTCATCGCCCGCGTGGACCGGGTCAAGCCAAGCGGATGGACACACTTCGAGACGGGCGCTGCGCGCCCTCCTCAGTGTGAGGGAAATTATGCGCTACCTCGTCCTGAGGAGCGCCGAAGGCGCGTCTCGAAGGGCGATTGGGACAAGCGACGCCCAGGTATCAGTCCGGGATCCTGACCAGCTTGCGCAAGCTACGCAGGTCGGCCGGTGCCGGCCCCTCGGCGATGCCGAGGCGTGGCCAGGCGGTATACGACACCTCGCCCACGTAGATATCGCCGTGGCTGTCGACGGCCAGGCCATGCGGGGCGATGAACTGCCCCGGCGCCATGCCGGCGCGGATGTCGCCGACCCGGGCCAGCAGTTCGCCCTTGTTGGTGACGATCGACAGGCGCGGGCCGATGTTCGGCACGGCGAGGTTGACCTCCATGCCGGGCCCCAATTCGCCGATATAGCAGAGCGGGTCGCGGCCCGCCGCCATGCAGAGGCCGCAGGGGCGGTGCATGTCGTGCCACTGGGTCTCGAAGCGGCCCTGGCCGTCGAACACCTGGACCCGGTGGTTCTCGCGGTCGGCGACATAGACCCAGCCATCGCCATCGCAGCAGATGTTGTGCGGAATGTTGAACTGGCCCGGATCGGTGCCCGGCTCGCCCCAGGAGAACAACAGCTTGCCGTCCGGCGAGTATTTGTGCACCCGGGCGTTGCCGTAGCCATCGGACACGTAGAGATCGCCGTCGGGCGACAGCGCCGTGTGGGTGCAGCGATGAAACGGCTCGCCGGCCATGTAGGGCGTCGGCTCGCCGGGAATGCCAAGGGTCAGCAACACCTTGCCGTCGAGCGTGCAGCGGCGCACGGTATGATCGCCGTCGTCGGTGCAGTAGAGCGTCTCGTCCGGGCCGATGTGCAGGCCATGGGCGCGGGCGAACAGGTCCTCGCCCCAGGATCGGAGAAAATTTCCGTCGCGGTCGAAGATGATCATCGGATGCTCGCCGCGATTGAAGACGTAGACCCGATCCTTGTGGTCGACCGCCACGGCGGCGACGTCGTTGAAGCTCCAGCCGTCGGGCAGCTTGGCCCAGTCCGCTTCGACCCGGTATTTGAAAGCCCCATCGCCCAGCACGATCGTCATGGCCGCTCTCCCCGCAGCAAGATTCCCATCGCCATTGATCCTACACCACCATGGCCAGGCGGCGGCGGGTAGGTCATCATGGCGCAGGGGACTTGCGCAGACCTATTGGGGAGACGGCGATGAAGGCGGCGTTGATTGAACAAGCCGGCGGGCCGGAGGTGCTGGTGTACAGCGATGTTGCCGATCCGGTTCCGGAACCGGACCAGGTCGTCGTCGATATTCACGCCGCCAGCGTCAACGCCGCCGATTGGAAAGTGCGCGCCGGCGGCTACGGACCGGACATGGCATTCCCCTACATCCTGGGCCGGGATTTTTCGGGGACCGTCAGTGCCGTCGGCGCCGAGGTCACGGACCTGAACATCGGCGATGCGGTGTTCGGTGTCTGCGACGTCGGGCAGGAGGGCGCCTACGCCGAAAAGATTGCCGTCAAGGCCGCCATCATCGCCAAGAAGCCCGACACCCTGTCCCACATCGAGGCCGCCGCCCTGGCCCTGATCGGGCTGACGGCATTGGTCTCCATCGAGGACACCTTGGAACTGCGGTCGGGCGAAACGATCCTGATCCAGGGCGGCGCCGGCGGCGTCGCCGGTTTCGCGATCCAGCTCGCCAGGCACATCGGCGCCCGGGTGATCAGCACAGCCAGCGCGGCGAACCACGACTATCTGCGCGGCCTCGGGGCCGACGAGATCATCGACTACAACGTCGAGGACTTCACCGAAGCCGTGTCGGATTGCGATGCGGTGTTCGACACCGTTGGCGACGATGTGGCCCAGCGGTCGTTCGCCGTGCTCAAGCCCGGCGGCCGGGCCGCCTTCATCGCCTCGGGTCCGACGGCGCCGGAGTCGCCGCGCCAGGACGTGCGCTCGCTCAGGCCGCAGGTCGGGCGCGACCGCCCGCATCTCGAGCGCATCGTCGAACTGGTGCGGTCGGGGGCGGTGCGTATCCCGGAGATCGCCCTCTATCCGCTGTCTGAAGCGGCGACGGCCCATCGGGTCAGCGAGGGGCGCCACCTGCGCGGCAAACTGGTCTTGAAGGTCCGTTAGCCAACCTTCAACAGCGATCGATCCGCCAAGCTGGTATCCTGTCCCGGTGGCGCATCCCGCACGGCGTCTTCCAGCGAGAACGCCTCCCGCCATTTCTCGGCCGGTCGGGACGATTCGTGCGGCTTGATCCGGTCCATGCCCCAGCAGATCTCCAGCCGGTGGCCGTCGGGGTCCTGGAACTCCAAGGCGAACTGCTGGCCCGCGCGCCGCCGCCCCTGGAAGTCGAGGGCCACGCCGTGGCGTTGCAAATGCTCGCGGGCGTGGAAGACCTCGTCGAGGCTGCCGACCTCGAAGGCGAAGTGATGCAATTCCTTGCTCTTTGAATCCTCCCTCGCGCCGCCGACCAGGGCGACGCCGTGGTGGTCGTCGTTGCAGCGCAGGAAGACCATGCGTCCCGGCATCATGGATTCGGGGTAGGCGTCGGAAACGCGAAGCCCCAGCACCTCGGTGTAGAACCTGACGGAACGCTCCAGGTCCGCCACCTTCAGCACCACGTGGCTGATCTTGCCCAGGTCGAAGGGCAGGTCATCCGGCGTTCTGGCCTCGCGCAACCGGCGGATGTCGTCCCGGTTCAGGCCGTCGTGATCGATAATGCCTCGCGCCATTGCTGCCCCCATTTGCCAACTCGTCGTCATGCCAGCGTCACTATGGCATGCCGCATTGCCATGCCAACAGGTGGCCGATCATACTGTCGCCGGCAGGCGGTCGGTCGCCAACGCTGGCGGGGAGTGACGCATGACGCTACCGGTCTACGAGGTTTTCGCGCTGAAATACGGTCATCGGGTCGGCACCCGCGGCGCCATCTTCGTCGGTGGCGATCCCCACGATGCGCCGCTGGCCATGGATTATTTCGTCTGGGCCATCCGCGACCGGGAGCGCACCGTCGTCGTCGACGTCGGCTATGGCCGGGAGGAGGGCGAGCGACGCGGCCGCAGCTTCCTGCGCGGCCCGGACGAGGCGCTGGCCCTGATCGATATCGATGCCGCGGCGGTCGAGGACGTGGTCATCACCCACATGCATTACGACCATGCCGGCAATCTGGAGCTGTTCCCGAACGCCCGCTTTCACGTTCAGGACACCGAGATGGCGTTCGTCACCGGCCGGGCCATGACCCACGCCGCGCTGCGGCATTCCTTCGCCCTGCCGGACGTGCTGGAAATGGTGCGTTTGCTCTACGGCGATAGGGTGGTGTTCCATGCCGGCGACCAGGACCTGCTGCCCGGTATCACCCTGCACCATATCCCCGGCCACACGCCCGGCATGCAGTCGCTGCGGGTGCACACCGCCCGGGGCTGGGTCGTGCTGGCCTCCGATGCCGCCCACTACTACGAGAGCCTGGAGACCGGCGTGCCGTTCGCGACCCACGAAAGCATGCTCGGCATGCTCGAGGGTTTCCGGTGGCTGCGCCAATTGGCGCCCAGCGAGAGGCATGTCGTGCCCGGCCATGACCCCGAGGTCATGGTGCGCTACCCGGCGCCGTCGCCGGAGCTCGAGGGCATCGTCGTGCGGCTGGACGTGGAACCGAATGCTTGAAGTGTCGTGTCGGCCTAGTGACCCAAATAGATGCCGCCGTTGACGTGGATGCACTGGCCGGTGATGTAGCCGCCGTGCGGGCCGACCAGGTGACGCACCATGGCGGCGATCTCCTCGACCGAGCCGCGCCGGCCGAGCGGGATCGCCTCGGCGATACCGGGCGGCGCCTTGCCGGCGGCGCTGCCGCGCACGGTGTCGATGGCGCCGGGCGCCACGGCGTTGACGGTGATGTTGTCCGCCGCCAGTTCCATCGCCAGGCCCCGTACCAGACCCTCCAATCCGGCCTTCGAGGCGTTGACGTGCGCCCGCTCCTTGGCGCCGACATGGTTCGAGATGCCGCTGAGGCCGACGACGCGACCGCCGCCGCGCGCCTGCATGTGCGGCACCGCGTATCGCGCCAACAGGAAGGCGCCGTCGAGCGCGACCGAGAGCATCTCTCGCCACTCGGCATAATCCATCTCGACGAATGGAGTTTGCCGGCGCAGGCCGGCGTTGCTGACCACGATGTCGATGCCGCCAGCCTCGTCGACCAGCCGCCCGACCATCTCCCGCACTGCGGCCTCGTCGGCGACGCTGGCGAGATGGGCGATGGCGCGGCCGCCGGCGTCGTTGATTTCCGCCGCCACGGTTTCGATGGCGTCGAGGTTTCCCCGGCCGTTGACCATCACCGTGGCACCGTCCTCGGCCAGGCCGTGGGCGATGGCCCGACCGATGTTCTGTCCGGCGCCGCTGACCAGGGCGACCTTGCCGTCGAGGGGCTTCGTACCTTCATCCTGCATAGCTATGGCTCCATGCCGACTACATATTTCGACGAGGGGTCCTCGGCCATGAACGGCGGCCCGGGATTGTTTCAGCTAGACCCTACTGTTTCCGCCGCCAAAAGCAGCCTTTTCTTGCCCGGGCAAGTAGGGATTTCGTGGGTCAACCCGGTTTCTTGCTACAATCCCGAGTGATTGGATCGTCCAGGATCAAGCGGCCGCGGATATTCGGCTCCCGGTCCGTGGGCTGGAGCAACGAGGACTCATCATGAATGTCGAAATACGTGACGAACACTTCCGCGATGTGGTCGGCGATGACGTTGAATTCGAGCAGTTGGGTAGCGGCTTCGATTTTACCGAGGGGCCGATCTGGCATCCCGC
Source organism: Alphaproteobacteria bacterium (assembly GCA_030746635.1). Taxonomy (GTDB): domain Bacteria; phylum Pseudomonadota; class Alphaproteobacteria; genus JASLMH01. The sequence continues at coordinate 7,717 of JASLMH010000159.1, forward strand.
CGGCCAATACCTGATCTTCAGCGACATGCCGGGGAACCACATGCGTCGTTGGAGCGCGGCCGATGGCATCACCACGTTCCGCCAGCCGAGCAACATGGCCAACGGCAACGCCTATGACGGCGCCGGCCGCATCGTGACCTGCGAGCACGCCACCAGCCGGGTCACCCGCACCGAGCTCGACGGCAGCATTTCCGTGCTGGCCAGCCACTATGGCGACAAGGAGCTCAACAGCCCCAATGACATCATCGTCAAGAGCGACGGCGCCGTCTATTTCTCGGATCCGACCTATGGCCGCCTCGAATACTTCGGCCTGCCGCGCGATCCCGAGCTTTCCTTCCAGGGGGTCTATCGCATCGCGCCGGATGACAACGCCCTGACGTTGCTGGCGGACGATTTCGGCCAGCCCAATGGGCTCTGCTTCTCGCGGGACGAATCGCGGCTGTTCGTGAACGATACCGAACGCGGGCATATTCGGGAGTTCGACGTCGGTGCCGATGGCTCGATCGCCAACTCGCGTCTCTGGGCCGAGACGGTGGGGGAGGGCCCGGGCGCACCCGATGGACTGAAGATTGATAGTGCCGAGAATGTCTATTGCTCAGGCCCGGGCGGCGTCCACGTCTTCGGCCCCGACGCCACCTGCCTTGGTGTGATCCTGATGCGCGAGGTGACCGCCAACTTTACCTGGGGCGACCGCGACATGTGCAGTTTGTTCCTGGCCTCCTCGACCTCACTCTATCGCGTTCGGGTCAAAGTGCCGGGCATTCCCGCGGCCATTGCGGCGTAGTCGGGGAGGCTCTTCGACAGGATCGGTGGGAGCCTCATGAGCCGGAATATCCGGTCAGGCCCAGCCCATCTCCCGTAGGGCCGCGGCGCTGGCCGGGATCTCGCGATCGGGATTGTCGCAGATGATCTCCAGCATCACCGGGCCGTCGTAGCCGACCGCCCGGCTGGCCGCGGCGCCGTCGGCGAACGGCACCGAGCCCTGTCCCACCGGCGCATGCAGGTAGACCTCCCGGGGCGTGTCGGAGACGTGCACCAGCGACAACCGCGGCGCCACGCCGCGGAATCCCTCCCCCAGGTCTTCGCCGACGAAATGGGCATTGGCGATATCGTAGACCACACCAGCGTCCTCGATCGCATAGGGCTCCAACGAAGCCATCAGCTCTTTCGCGCCGGGCAGAAAGGCGAAGGGCATGTTCTCGACCAGCAGCCGGGTGCCGGCTGCCTGCGCCGCCGGCACCAGCGTCTCCATGGCCCGATGAAAATGGCCGAGCAGCACTTCGATCGGCGCCGGCATGAGGGGATTGTGTTTGCCGGGTCCGACCACCACGCCCGGAACCTCCAGATCGCCCGCCAGAGCGATGATGCGGCACAACGTTTCGATGCTGTAGGACCGCATGCCCGGCGCGGCGGCCGCGATATTGATGTCGATATTAGGCATATTCAGGGTGATCAAAGGCAAGCCGGCGTCGCGACTCTTTTGCTTGAGGGCGCGGCGGGCACCGGCGTCCAGGTCGTCGGGCCAGGCGTGACCCGGATACATCATGACCTCGAGGCCCGTGGCGCCACTGCCGCTGAACGTTTCGATGCAGTCGCTGGCGCTGTGGGAAAAGGTGTAGGCGTAGGTGTTGACGGCGAAGCCCTCGACGTTGATCACGACCGTGCTCCCTGTGGTTCGGGCATCGGCAGGCGTGGTTGCCAGACGCCAATTTATCGCGCGAGTTGATTCAATACAGCATCAAGAGATAGCGTTTCATGATGATCAAGGATATGACCGCGCAGTGCCAGCTGCTGTTCAATCTTTAGGGGGTGAAGAGGTGTCGGACGGTCAACGGGAAAAAGGCGGCGTGCAATCCTTGGTGCGGGCCTTCGCCATACTGGAAGCCATCGCCGGGGCGCCGGACGGGATGGGGCTGGCACAATTGAGCCGGGCGCTCGGCCTGCACAGCAGCACCGCCTTCCATCTCCTCAAGACCATGGTGCAGCTTGGTTATCTCCGGCAGGACCGCGCCACCAAACGCTACCGGCTCGGGCGGCCGCTGTTTGCCTTGGCGGCCAGCGCCCTGGAAGAGGTGGAACTGATCAAAATCGCCAGTCCGATCCTCGAAAAGCTGGCGGAGATGACCAGCGAGACCACCCATCTCGGCGTGCGCGACGGTCATCGCATCATGATCCTGGCCCGCACCGACGGCTCCAGCCCGTTCCGCCTTAGCGAACGCCTTGGCGCCCTGCGGCCGGCCCATGCCACGGCCCTGGGCAAGATTCTGCTGGCCACATTGGACGCCGAGCAACTCGAACGCTTTCTGGCCGAAAACGACCTCGAAGCCTGCACCCCGAACACCATCACCGACCCGCGGCGCCTGCGCGGCGAATTGCGCACGGTGACGGAGACCGGTATCGCCTTCGACGATGCCGAGTTCCATCCCGAAGTGCGCTGCGCCGCCGTGGCGGTCCATGATTTCACCGGCCGACCCGCCGCCGCCATCGGCATCTCCGGACCTGTCTGGCGGCTCTCGCTGTCGGCCCTGCAGGAAAAAGTGCCGCTGATCCGCAACGCCGCCGACCAGATCTCGCGTGAACTCGGATTCCGCTGCCACGACGAGGCCGCGGACCGGAACCGTGAAGTGGCGAATTGATGCGGCCCACCATGGTCTAGTTTGAAATCAAAGTCACAGCATGCGCGCCATCGCCAAGACCGAACCCGCTCCCGGCCATATTAGGGAGGTCGAGGTTGCCGAACCGACGCTGGGGCCCGGCCAGGTGCTGCTGCGGGTGCGCGGTGGCGGCCTGTGCGGCACCGATTTGGCGATCCGGCGCTGGGATGCCGACATTGCGGCGGAGTATGCGCCGTCGTTTCCCCATGTTCTCGGCCATGAATTCGCCGGCCGCGTCGAGGCGGTGGCAACGGACGTGGCGGGAATTGCCGTCGGTGCCCAGGCTGTCGTTAATCCGCATGTCAATTGCGGCCGCTGCTTCTACTGCAACGCCGGCCGCCATGCCCTCTGCCTCCAGCGGCGCATCATGGGGTGCCACGCCCCAGGCGGACTGACCGAGTGCATCGCCGTGCCCGCGGACAACGTCTTCGTCCTACCCGACGGCACCGATCCGCTGGTGGCCGCCGTGATCGAACCGCTGACCGTCGCCACCCATGCCGCGCTCGAGCGCGTGCCCATGGATGCCGGCGATGTGGCGCTGGTCATGGGGGCCGGACCGGTCGGTCTACTGCACCTGCTGGTCGCCAGGGCGGCTGGCGCGGCCGAAGTCATCGTTGCCGGCGTGGCGGCCGATGCCGACCGCCTCGCCCTGGCCCGGCGACTCGGCGCCGTCACGGTCGATCAGGAGAGCGAAGACCTGCTCGCCGCCGTCCGCCGGGTGGCGCCGCGTGGCGCCGACGTCGCCTACGATGCCAGCGGCCATCCGGCGGCTCTGGCGGCGGCGCTGCCCACCCTGCGCCGCGGCGGCAGGCTGGCAGTGGTCGGCTACTGTCATGCCGCCGCGCCCTTTCACAGCCTGCCCTTGGCGCTCGATGAGAAGGAGATCTTCGGCTGCCGCGCCTACAATCGCGGCACTTGGGTTCGCAGCACCGCGCTGAGCGCCAGCTTGGCGAGCGAACTGCGCCAACTGGTGACGCATGTGCTGCCCTTCGGCGAAATCGACCGGGCCTTCTCGCTTCTGGAGCGCCGCGAATGCATGAAGGTGGTGGTCGAGCCCGAGGGTAACGGGTGATGGTACCGCCGGAGTCCGTCGAGGCGTTGCACCGGGTGATCTGTTCACTATGTCGCAACACTTGCGCCAATGGCGCAACTGAATGTAGCGTTGGTTGACGAGTAGCTGACACCGTAAACGACGAAAAACCATTAATGGTCAGTTCCAAAACGTTGGTTCAAGACGCAACATATGGAGGACAAGTTGATGCAGCGGAAGATAGGGAGTTCCATAGCGAAGGGAATGGTGGCTGGGTTGAAGGGGGCGACCTTCACCTTGGTTGGCGCCACGGCGCTGTCCGTGGCGTTCCTGTCGGTCGTCGGTAGCGCGAGCGCCAAGGACATCAAGATCGGTGTGCTCTATCCCATCTCGGGCGGTGGCGCCATCTACGGCGGTCCGGCCATGCGGGGCCATGACCTGGCGGTCGAGGAAATCAACGCCGCCGGCGGTGTCCTTGGTTCCAATTTCGTGACGGCGGCGCGCGATTCCAAGATCAATCCCGCGGCGGCCGCGGCGGCGGCCAAGGAGTTGATCACCAAGGAAGGCGTCAACGTCATCCTCGGCGGCTTGGCTTCGTCGGTCGGCCTGGCGATCTCCGAAGTGGCGCGCCAGGAGAAGGTCATCTACATCGCGACCATTCCCAAGACCATCAAAATGACCACGTCCAAGCTCCACCCCTACGTTTTTCGTACCGCCTCGAACACCGATTTCGAAGGTGACGCGATGGCGCAGATCGTCAAGAAGGTCAACGGCAAGAAACTCTGCGATATCCAGCTCGACTACGCCTATGGGCATGATCTGGGCGACGGCATCGCGAAGGCTCTGCCGAAACACGCGCCGAACGCCAATATCGTGATCAAGCTCCGGCCCAAGCTCGGCGCCACGGACTTCAACGCCTACATCACCCAGATCATGGGTGCCGGTTGTGAAACGGTGGTGAGTGGCCTCTGGGGCAATCACTTCGTCAACTTCGCCAAGCAGGCGGCACCCTTCGGGTTCTTCAAGAATCACGTCTACATCACGGGTGGCGAGATCGCCAGCCATGAGGTGGCGAGCAAGCTGGGCGCATCGTACCCCGACAACGTCTGGTCCAACACCTACGAGCTTTGGTACCACTCGCCCACCAATGCGCATAAGACGTTCC
>JASLMH010000015.1 GCA_030746635.1 Alphaproteobacteria bacterium
TTCTGCAAAACCACCCCAATGCCAAGGTTGCTGTTCTTTTCCAGAATGACGACTACGGCAAGGACTATGTCATCGGTGTCAAGGACGCCATGGGTGCGAAATATAAGCAGATGGTGGTCAAGGAAGAAAGTTACGAGGTTACCGATCCGACCGTGGCCAGCCAGATCGTCAGCCTGGCCAACAGCGGCGCCAACGTCTTCATCGATATCTCGATCCCGAAGTTCGCCGCCCAGGCGATCAAGAAGATGGATGATATCGGCTGGAAGCCGGTGCATCTGTTGAACGATGTCGCCGCGTCCATCAAATCGACGTTCGTGCCGGCCGGCGTCGAGAAGTCCAAGGGCATCATCTCCCTGACCTATATGAAGGATCCGAACGATCCCGCATGGGACAATGATAAGGAGATGAACGAGTGGCGCGCCTTCATGGATAAATACTATCCCAAGGGCGACCGCGCCAGCGTCTTCAACGTCTATGGTTGGGCGGTGTGTTCCTTGATGATCGATACCATCAAGCGCGCGGGCAACGACCTCAGCCGCGAAAACATCATGAAATCGGCCGCGAGCATCAAGAACTTCCGGGTACGGGGCCTGTTGCCGGGGATCTTGGCCAATACCAGCGCGAACGATTTCTATCCGGTCGAACAGATGCAGATGAACAAGTTCGACGGCAAGAAGCTGGTGCGTTTCGGTCCGCTGATCGGCGCCGAATCCAACTAGAATGTTTGCATACCCGAACTATCGGGCCGCCGGTTTATCGGCGGCCCTTTTCTTTGCTCTTCGCTTGCTGTAGGCAACGCCGCGACGAACACGGCAAGGCGGAGTGATGGGATATGGATCTGCGATCCCGGGGGATCTGGTTGGGCGTGCTGGCGATGACCGTGGTGGTCACCGCCTCCAACATCCTGGTGCAGTACCCGATCAACGATTGGCTGACCTGGGGCGCCTTCACCTATCCGATCTCGTTCCTGGTCACCGATCTGACCAACCGGCGGCTCGGCACCGGTCCGGCCCGGCGGGTGGTCTATGCCGGCTTCATCGTCGCGGTGGTGCTGTCGGCCTGGCTGGCGACACCCCGGATCGCCATCGCCTCCGGCTCGGCCTTCCTGGTCGCCCAGCTGTTGGATGTGAGGATCTTCGATCTGCTGCGCCGGCGGGTCTGGTGGCTGCCGCCGTTCCTCTCCTCGGTGATCGCCTCGGCGGTCGACACCGCGATGTTCTTCGCCATCGCCTTCGCCGGTACGCCGGTGCCGTGGGTGACCCTGGCCCTGGGCGACTATCTGGCGAAACTGGCGCTGGCCGTGGCCATGTTGGTGCCCTATGGCGGCGCCCTACGCCTTGGCAAGACCGGCGCGGCCTAACCGCCCGCAAACCTAGTTCGTACCGGGGAGCATCTTTCCCGGGTTCATGATGTTGTCCGGGTCGATCGCCGTCTTGATCGCCCGCATCACCGCCAGCGCCTCGCCGTGTTCGTCGGCCATGTACTTCAACTTGCCCAGGCCGACGCCGTGCTCGCCGGTGCAGGTGCCGTCCATCGCCAGGGCCCGTTGCACCAGGCGCCGGTTCAATTCCTCCGCCTCCCGGTATTCCTCCGGCGCATTGGGATCCAACAGGAAACAGAGGTGGAAGTTGCCGTCGCCCACATGGCCGACCAACGGCACCGGCATCGAGGCGCTTTTCAGATCCTCGCGGGTTTCGGCGATACACTCGGCCAGTCGGGACAACGGTACGCAGACATCGGTGGCCCAGATCTCGCTGCCCGGCCGCAGCGCCTTGCAGGCATAGGCCGCATCGTGCCGGGCCTGCCACAGCTTGGTCCGCTCCTCCGCCTGGCTAGCCCACTGGAAGTCGCCACCACCGAATTCGCCGGCGATCTCGCCGAACAGGCGTACCTGTTCGGCCACGCCGGCCTCGGTGCCGTGGAACTCCAGGAACAGGGTGGGTTGCACCGGGTAGTCGAGGCCGGAATATTTGTTGATGGCGTCCAGCTGCACGTCGTCCAGTAGCTCGATACGGGCCACCGGGATGCCGCTCTGGATGGTGGTGATCACCGCGTCGACGGCGCCCTCGATGCTGGTGAAGGGCACCACCGCGGCGCTGATGCTTTCGGGGATGCCGTACAGCCGCAAGGTAATTTCGGTGGCGATTCCCAGGGTGCCTTCCGAGCCGACGAACAGGCGGGTCAGATCGTAGCCGGCCGATGATTTACGCGCCCGCCGGGCGGTGCGGATCACCGAGCCGTCGGGCAGTACCACGGTCAGCGACAGGACGTTCTCGCGCATGGTGCCGTAGCGCACGGCGTTGGTGCCGCTGGCCCGGGTCGCCGTCATGCCGCCAATCGAGGCATCGGCGCCCGGATCGATGGGGAAGAACAGGCCGGTATCGCGCAGGTAGTCGTTCAATTGCTTGCGGCGAACGCCCGGCTGCACGGTGCAGTCCAGGTCCTCGGCGTTGACTTCGAGGATCTGGTCCATGCCCGAGAGGTCGATGCAGACGCCGCCCCGTACCGCCTGCAGCTGGCCCTCGATCGAGGTGCCGGCGCCGAACGGTATGACCGGCGTGCCGCTGGCCCGGCAGCGGCGCACGATCTCGGCCACTTCCTCGGTCGTGCTGGCGAAGGCGACGGCGTTCGGTGCTTCCGTTGGATGCCAGGATTCGTCGCGGCCGTGCTGTTCCCGCACCGCCATCGAGGTCGACAGTCGTTCGCCCAATAGCCCGCGTAGACCTTCGATGGTCGCCTCGGTCGCCGAATTGCTCGCCAGGCTCATTTGCCAACTCCTCCCCGCCGTCGCGCCGATCTTTCGTCGGGCGAAATATAGGCCGCGCTGGCGATAGTGCAAAACGCCGCTTGCACGCCGCCCCGCCGGGCGGTTATTTCCACCCCCTGGGATAACCGGCGACGGCGGGAGCGCACCGAGAATGCGACAGTTTCACCACCAGATCGATGATCGGCTCGTTGCCGGCTTCGGCATGGCGATCCCGGGCTAGGGCCGGCGGTAGGCCAGGTGGACGAACAAACACCGCTGCGGCGCTATCGGGCCCTGCGCCAGGCCGGCGAGCTGCGCCCGGACTCGGTGCAGGAATTGGCCGTGGAGAAGCTGCAGACCCTGCATCATCGGCTGGCGCAGTACGATCCAGGGCGCGGCCAGGGCTGGCAGCAGTTCCTGCTCCTGCGGCCGAGGCGGGAGCCGGCGCCGGAGGGTCTGTATATCTACGGCGACGTCGGCCGCGGCAAATCCATGTTGATGGACCTGTTCTTCGACGTGGCGCCGATCGAGCAAAAGCGCCGGGTGCATTTCCATGAATTCATGGCCGAGGTGCATGAGCGGATCGATCGTTTCCGCAAGACGCCGGCCGCGCGGCGGGACGGTGACGATCCGATACCGCCCATTGCCGGCGACATCGCCCAGGCGACCTGGCTGCTCTGCTTCGACGAGTTCGAGGTCCGGGATATCGCCGATGCGATGATCCTGGGGCGCTTGTTCACCAAGCTGTTCGAGGCCGGCGTGGTCGTCGTGGCGACCTCGAACCGGGCGCCGGACGAGTTGTACCAGGGTGGGCTGAACCGCCAACTGTTCCTGCCCTTCATCGGCTTGCTGGGGGAGCGGCTGGACATCCTGTGCCTGGAGGGCCGGATGGACTATCGGTTGGCGCGGCTGAAGGGCCAGCCGGTCTATCACGCGCCGCTGAACGGCCGGGCGGCGGCGGCGCTGGATGCCGCCTTCCTGCGGCTGACCGATCAGCCTCGCGGCGAAGCGGACCGGATCCAATTGAAGGGCCGGATCCTGGAGGTGCCGGAACAGGCCAAGGGTACGGCGCGGTTCGATTTCGCCGAGTTGTGCGAGCGGCCGCTTGGGTCGCTTGACTATCTCGCCCTGGCGGCGCGCTTCCACACCCTGATACTGGCCGGTATTCCGCGCCTGGGCGCGGAGAGGCGCAACGAGGCCCGCCGTTTCGCCACCTTGATCGACGTGTTGTACGATAACGGGGTGAAGCTGGTGGCCAGCGCCGAGGCGCCGGTGGCCGAGATCTATCCGGCCGGCGACGGCGCCTTGGAGTTTCAGCGCACGGTATCCCGGCTGATCGAAATGCAATCGGCCGAGTACATCGACACGCCGCACAGCTAAACGGGGGGCGGATGACGGAATATCAGTTCAAATCGCGTCTGGGCCGGGCCGACGACATCGTCGCGCTGCAGGAGCATTTCTTCGCCCAGGGCTGGACCGACGGCCTGCCGGTGGTGCCGCCGATCCCCGAACGGGTGGCCGAATTCCTGGCCCATTGCGAGATGCAGCCCGACGACCTGATCTGCATCATCCCGACCCGCAACCGGGCCATCAGCGCCGAAAAGGTGGCGATCAATTGCGTCATGGCCGGCTGCCGTCCCGATTTCATGCCGGTGGTGGTGGCGATCCTGCAGGCCATGGCCGAACCGAACTATCTGTTCCACGCCTCGATCACCTCGACCGGCGGGGCGGCGCCCTTCGTGGTGGTCAACGGGCCGGTCCGTAATGAATTGGAGATGAATTCCGGGGTCAACGTGTTCGGCCCCGGCAACCGGGCCAACGCGACGATCGGCCGGGCGGTGCGGCTGATCCTGATCAACGTGGCCGGCGCCAGGCCCGGCGTGCTGGACAAATCCACCCAGGGGCACCCGGGCAAATACAGCTATTGCATAGCCGAGGCGGAAGAGGTCAGCCCGTGGGAGCCCTACCACGTGGAGCGCGGCTTCCATCCCTCGACCAGTACGGTGACGGTGTTCGCCGGCGAATCCGGCCATGGCATCCAGAACCACGAAAGCGGCGATGGGGAGGAATTGCTGTCCTGCATCGCCCGGGAAATGGCCTCGATCGGCGGCTTCACCCTGGGCCAGTCGGTATTGGTGCTGTCGCCGGAGCATGCCGGTGTGATCGCCAAGACCGGTTGGTCGAAGGCCGGCGTCAAGCAGTTCCTGTTCGATCATGCAACGCAAAGCCTGGCCGACCTGCGCCGCTTCGGCAAGGTCGCGGGCACCTTTCCGGCCCAGTACCGCCGGGCCGACCTGCAGGAGAAGCTCGTGGAGGCTGGCCGGCCGGAGGGCGAGGTCGCCCACTATCAGGCCCTGGCCGAGATCGAGGGCGATCCGGAGGCCCGGCATATCCATCGTGGCTTCGGTCCCGACGACATCGTCATGGTGGTGGCCGGCGGCGCCGCCGGCGGCCATTCGGCCTTCATCCCGTCCTGGAGCCGCAGCCGCGCCTCGCTGTTCCAAACCCGCGCCATCGACCGCTATTGCGAAGTCTGTGAAATCTGACGGAAAGGACGCGATCCCGCATGAGCATCACCTATCTCGAACCGGTGCAGGAGGCCGACGTTAGGCCGGCCGGCATGGCGCCGCGCCTGGCCAGCCTCGAGGGCATCACCCTGGGGCTGTTGTCGAACGGCAAGGCCAACGCCGCCAGGCTGCTGGCCATGATCGCCGAGGAACTGGGACAGCAATTCGCCATCAAGGCGGTGGTCGAGGACAGCAAGATGGCCGCGGGCAGCAATGCCGATGCCGCCTTGCTGGACGACCTGGCGACCCGCACCGACGCGGTGATCACCGGCAACGGCGATTGAGGTTCGTGCAGTTCGTGCAGTTTGCATGACGGCATCGAACTTGACGATCGCGGCACCCCGGCGGCGGTATTGGTGACCGAGCCGTTCATCCCGACGGTGGCCGAGATCGCCAGGATCCGCGACCTGGCAGACTATTCCTACGTGGTGATCGACCACCCGCTGGGCAGCCTGGACGAGGACGAATTGCGGCAGCGGGCTAGGTCGGCGGCGCCCCAGGTGGCGGCGATCCTGTGCGGCGGTGAGGGGCGCTGAACGCCCGCCAGGCTATTCGGCCAGCAGTTCGCGCACCAGATCCAGGAAGACGTCCAGCCGGTCATGGTGCGCCCAATGGCCGGCGCCGTCGATGTTGGCCAGCCGGGCATTCCGGAAGTGCATCATTCGGCCGTCCTCGACCGGGTCGCTGGCCCAGCTTTCGGTGCCGCGCACCAACAGGGTCGGGCAGGCGATGCGCGACCACAAATGCTCGATCTCCGGCGTGGTCAGGCCGTAGGGGCGGAAGATCCGAACGTAGTTGTCGAATTTCCAACTGTAGCTGCCGTCCTCGTTCTGGTTGGCGCCATGCACCGTCAGGTGCCGGGCCTGGGCTTCCGAAAGATGCGGGTTTTCGTCCTGCATGCGGCGGAAGGCGTCCTCGAGGCTGGCATAGCGGCGCGGCGTGCGGCCCGAGGCCTGGCGCAATTCATCGACCCAGCCGGCCAGCCGCTCGTCGATGGTTTTCTTGGCCGTCTCGGCCAGCCTCTCAGGCGAGGCGCCCAGGCCCTCTATGGCCACCAGGTGTTTGACGTTTTCGGGATACAGGCCGGCATATTGCAGGCTGATCATGCCGCCCAGGGAATGACTGACGATGGTCACCGGCGCCATCTGTTTCTGGTGCACCAGTTGGGCGATATCGTAGACGTATTCGGGAATGTTGTAGCTGCCGCCGACGCTCCATTCGGAATCCCCGTGGCCGCGCAGGTCGGGGGCGATGATGTGGTAATCGTCGCGAAAGGCCTCGGCCACCCAGTCCCAGTTGCGGCAATGGTCGCGGCCGCCATGGACCAGCAGCATCGGCGGCGCCCCCTCGTTGCCCCAATCGACATAGTGCAGGCGCAGGCGCTGCGAGAAGTAGACGTGGGAGGCGGGGCCGCTGGTGATCTTCGTCATGCCGGTTCCTTGATGCCTTGCGAATGTTCCGAATTATCCCATAAGCCAAAACGGTTCGATTCGCTCGAAAAAAAACGGCTCCCCATCGGCAGCCGTCCATTAGGTCGATATGGATCGGTGGTTCAGCGCCGACGCCGCCTGCGGGCCAGGCCCAGGGCAAACAGGCCGCCGCCGAACAAGGCCAGGCTGGCCGGTTCCGGCGCCGGTTCAAATGGGATCTCGTTCAGGCTCAACTCGACGAAGTCGAACGCCGTGTAAGGATCGTTGGGTACCTTGAAATCCACCTGCAGGAAGCCGTCCCAGCCGCCGGCCGTGGCGGTGAAGACCTCGTTGAAGGTCAGGATCGCCGTCGCCGCCTGGATCAGGCCGTCCTGGCCGCCACCCTGGGTCGTCAAGCCGACCGTGCGGGACGAGGCCGTGGCGAAGATCAAATCGATATGTGCCGGCGAGACGCCGTAGTCACCAAAGATCAGGTTGAAGAACAGGGTCGAGCCCGGAACGATGTCGCCGCTGGCGACAAAAAAATCGAACACGAAGGTGGGCTCGTTGGGCGTGGCAGGATTGCCGTCCGGAAAGTTCGGGCCCACGAAACTGGTGGACAATGACAGATCGGTCCATTCGAAACCGGTGGTGCCGCCGCTGTCGCTGAAGCCACTGCCGTAAAGCGTCCCCGTATTTGCCGTTTCCGCCGCGGAGCGGTTGTCGAAATCATCGCCGCTGCTGGGCATGACCGCGCCATCGGTATTCAGGTCGGGCAGGAATTCGGTTTGTTCCAGCAGGTTGTTGGCGTTGGTGTCGGCCGCAACGCCACTGGCGGCGACCAAGCCCGCGGTTGGGCTGAAGCCGAAACCATCCCGGTCGCCGATGCGAATAAGATCAAACGGGGCCGCGCCGGCCTGCGTTGCCAGCAGACTCACGGCCGTCGCCAACAGGATTCCCTTGATTCGCATGTTGCCCACCTCACCCTACGCCGGCCCAACCATACGCCCGCAGAAGTTTGAAAAACACCATGCAATTTCCATGCCATAAATTCGGCGGACATGAAATCAAAGGGTTACGGCCCGCACCTCGGCTTGAAGGCAACCAAGTGTCAAGAAAACCGACAGTATTGGTCGGCGGCGAGTGTCGCCTAAGCCGCCCGTGCGACGTGCCTGGTGATCAGCGCCGGCGTCGTCTGCGGGCCAGGCCCAGGGCAAGCAGGCCACCGCCGAACAAGGCCAGGCTGGCCGGTTCCGGCGTCGGTACGAAGGGAATCTCGTCCAGGCTCAACTCGACGAAGTCGAAGGCCGTGTAGGGCTCGTTGGGGGCGTCGAAATCGACCCTCAGGTAACCGTCCCAGCCGCCGGCGGTGGCAGTGAAGACCTCGTCGAAGGTCATGTTCGCGGTCGCCGCCTGGATCAGGCCGTCATCGGTGCCGGCTTGGGTCGATAAGGAGACCGAGCGGGCGGGTTCAGAGGCGAAGGTCAGATCGATGTCCGCCGGTGTGACGTCGTAATCGCCGAAGATCAAGTTGAAGAACAAGGTCGAGCCGGCAACGATGTCACCGGTGGCGACGAAGAAATCGAACTCGAAAGTGGGTTCGTTGGGCGTGCCGGAACCAGCGGGGTCCGGGAAGTCCGGATTCACATAATTCTTCGACAAGGATATATCGGTCCATTTGTAGCCGGAGGTGCCGCTGTCGGTGAAACCACTGCCGTTCAGGGATCCGGTGTCTGCAATTTCCGCCGCCGAGCGGTTGTCGAAATTATCGCCCTTGTTCCAGGCGACCGCGCCGTCGGTGTTCAGGTCCGGCAGGAATTCCGTTTGCTCCAGCAGGTTGTTGCCGTTGGTGTCGGCGGCACCGCCGTTGGCGGCGAGATAGCCCGCGGTCGGCTTGTAGCCGAAGCCATCCTGGTCGCCGATACGGATATATTCGAAGGGGGCCGCGCCAGCCTGGCTCGCCAGCAAACTCAGGGCCGTTAGCAATAGGATGCCTTTGATTCGCATGTTCCTCGCCTCGCCTCTTTCCGGCGGTTTTCCGCCGGTGAACGTTCGAGAAGAACTATGCAATATTCATGCCAAGTTTTCCGATCTCCATGAAATCAATAGCTTAGGTTCCACCCCTTGTTTCGAGGGGCGACAAAGTGTCAAGAAAACCGACGGTGTTGGCGGGGAGCCGGCGGCGCCTATGCCGCCTGTTTGAGGTGCCGGGCGATCAGCACCTCGGCGATCTGCACGGTGTTCAGGGCCGCGCCCTTGCGCAGGTTGTCCGAGACCACCCAGATATTCAGGCCATTTTCGACGGTCGGATCGACCCGAATGCGGGAGATGAAGGTGGCGTAATCGCCGACGCAATCGACCGGCGTGACATAGCCGCCGTCCTCGCGCTTGTCGACCACCATGCAGCCGGGCGCCTCGCGCAGGATCTCCCGCGCCTCCTCGTCGTCGAGGGGTTGCTCGAATTCCAGGTTGATCGCCTCGGCATGGCCGACGAAGGTCGGCACCCGGGCGCAGGTCGCGGTCAGCTTGATCGCCGGGTCCAGGATCTTCTTGGTCTCCGCCACCATCTTCCACTCCTCGCGGGTGGTGCCGTCGTCCATGAAGCTGTCGATATGCGGGATCACGTTGAAGGCGATCTGCTTGGTGAATTCCCGCGGCGTCGGCTGGTCGTTGACGTAGACGCCCTTGGTCTGGGTGAACAACTCGTCCATGGCGTCGCGGCCGGCGCCGGACGTCGACTGATAGGTCGCCACCACCACCCGCCGGATGGTCGCCCGGTCATGCAGGGGCTTCAGCGCCACCACCAACTGTGCCGTCGAGCAATTCGGATTGGCGATGATGTTGCGCTGGCTGTAGCCGGCGATGTCGGCGGCGTTGACCTCGGGCACCACCAGGGGAACGTCGGGCTCCATGCGGAAGGCGGAGGAGTTGTCGATCACCACGCAGCCGGCCTCGGCCGCCTTGGGCGCCCATTCGCGGGAGACGCCGCCGCCGGCCGAAAACAACGCGATGTCGGCCCGCGCGAAGTCGAAATGTTCCAGGGCCAGGGCTTTCAAGGTCTTGTCGCCGTAGCTGATCTCCTTGCCCAGCGAGCGGGAAGACGCGAGCGCGAAGACCTCATCCGCCGGAAAGGTCCGCTCGTCCAGAATATTCAGCATTTCCCGGCCCACGTTACCCGTGGCGCCGACCACAGCGACCCTGTAGCCCATGGTTCTCATCCTCAAGACAAAGGTGGCGTTGAATACAGCCTATCGCCGCCCCGGTTCAAGCGGTTATTGGCGCCGTCGGCGCCAGTTTACCGACTGCCGTCACTCTCGGCAGCTGCCATCCGCAACAGCCAGTCGCGGAACACCCGGACCTTCGGGTGCTCGACGGCCCGCGACGGATGGACGACGTAGTAGGCGTATTCGGCCGGCAGTTCGAAGGCGAAGGGCTGTACCAGGCGGCCGCTCGCCAGGTGGCCGGCGGCCAGGGCGCTGCGGGCCAGGGCGACGCCCTGGCCATCGACGGCGGCGTCGATCACCAGGGTCGACAGGTTGAAACCCGGTCCGCGCTCGGCGTCGACGCCCTCGACACCGGCGGCCAGCAGCCACATCCGCCAGGTTTCCCGCATGTCGTCATGCAGCAAGGTATGATGGCGCAAATCCGCCGGCATGCGTAATGGGTGCGGCCCCCGCAGCAGGGCCGGGCTGCAGACCGGGAACAGATCCTCGGTCATCAGCGGCCAGACCTCCAGGTCCGGCCAGTCGCCGTTGCCGTAGCGGACCGCCAGGTCGACCTCGTCGCGGGCGAAATCGACGATGTCGTCGCTGGCCGTGACCCGGACGTCGACGTCGGGGTGCTGGGCGCGAAAGCGGCCCAGGCGGGGCACCAGCCAGGCGGCGGCGAACGAGGCCAAGGTACTGACCGTCACCACGCCGCTTTCCCGCCGCCGGGCCAGCCGTTCGGTGGCGTCGGCCAGCAGATCGAGGCCGTCCCGCACCGCCGGCAGGTAGCTCTGGCCGTTTTCGGTCAGCACGATGGCGCGGCCTCGGCGGCGAAACAGGGGCAGGCCCAGCCATTCCTCCAGGGCCTTGATCTGATGGCTGATGGCGGCCTGGGTGACATGCAACTCCGCGCCGGCGCGCGTGAAGCTGAGCAGCCGGCCGGCCGCCTCGAAGGCGCGCAGGGCATTCAGCGGGGGTAGTTTGCGAGCAGCCATGGCATGTATTTTTTGATAAGAATAACTAATCAAATATATGAAAAATGATCGTTTGTCCATGACCGGGGAAGGCTCTATATCCCCATAACGATTAGGGATAATTCAACGTAGACATAGGAGCTGGCGATGTTCAAGATAGCCTACTTTCCGATTAGAGAAATTAACTTTTCCGGTTGGCTCGTGCGGATCGCCGAGACGGTTTATCAATGGCAGGCCCGGGCCGAGCAACGCTATCGCCTGGTCGAGATGTCGAACCACGAACTCAACGACATCGGGCTGGATCGCGCCCAAGTCCTGGCCGAAGCAGGCAAGCCGTTCTGGCGCGCCTGAGCGGACGCCTTGGGCAATGCGTCGATTTGCCACGGCGATGCGCCGTCTTGACGCACGGCTTCGGACGCATATGTTGCTTATCATTCGTACGCCAAGTTCCATTCGATAGAGCCCGTGAACGGGCGATCGCGGCCGGGGTAGCGACATGTTCATCCAGACCGAAACAACGCCCAATCCGGAGACCTTGAAGTTTCTTCCGGGGGTCGGCGTGTTGCCGTCGGGCAGTGTTGACTATCGCGGGCCGGAGGAGGCCGAGGCATCGCCGTTGGCGCAAAGCCTGTTCGGCATCGAGGGCGTGGCCGGGGTTTTTCTCGGTACCGATTTCATTTCGGTGACCAAACAGGGCGGTGAATGGTATCACCTGAAGCCGCTGATCCTCGGCGTGGTCATGGAGCATTTCACCCGTGGTCTGCCGGTCTTGATGGAGCAACCCAGCGAGTCCGTCGATCGCGGCGCCGGGATGTATGACGAGGCCGACGGCGAGGTGGTGGAACAGATCACCGAACTGCTGGAGACACGGGTGCGGCCGGTGGTGGCGCAGGACGGCGGCGATATCGTCTTTCATGGTTTTCAGGAAGGCGTGGTCTATCTGCATATGCAGGGCGCCTGCGCCGGTTGCCCGAGTTCGACCATGACCTTGAAGCACGGCATCGAGCGGATGCTGTGCCACTACATTCCCGAAGTGACCGAAGTTCGCGCAATTTGATAAAATAGGAAGCGAATCGGCTGGCTCCCGATCCTTGTCGGAGTGGCTTGATTAATTGCTCCATGGCGCGTAAAAGGCGCGCCTGGGTGAAGGTAACGAGCCGGTCAGAACGATTGGCTGCGGTCAGCGAAGAGGGACGCGGCCCGCCGCCCGGACTAATGGTGGACCAATAAGGTTGGATAAATTGCCGGGCTGAACCGGCAAGGGTGTGATCGGGCCGACGCCAAAAGATCGGTCCGCGAAGGCGTTGACGATGAAGTTTTGGAACGCGGTTCTGATCGCGGCGGTGGCCGTGGGGTCCTGCACGGTAGCTATGGCCGGGCGGGCCGATGTGCGCGACCGGGAAGCCGGTTTCGCCGCCTTTGCCGGTTTCGACGCCTGGCCGGGTGTCGACACGGCCGGAACCAATGGCGGTGGGCCGGCCCGATTGGCCGCCTTGTTGAATCCGCCGAAGCGGCGCCATGCCTGGGGAAGCAACGTCCCCGGCAACGAATTGCTGCTTGGCCTTCGGCTTGCCGAATTGCGGCGGGGCGGCGTCCAGGTGCCGCCGGTCTACCTGAAACGATTCCCCTCGGAACTTGCCAAAGAGCGGTCGGTCGCCCGACGCAAGGCTCTGTTCATCAAGACCGTGCTGCCGCTGGTATTGCGCGCCAACGCCGAAGTGCTGGCGCTGCGCCAGCAGCTGATGCCGCTGATCGCACGGGAACGGGCGGGCGAGGCGTTTACCGCGTCCGAGCGGAATTTCCTCGCCGACCTGGCGGTGGCCTACGATGTTGACGACGGTGATCCGGTAAAACTGCTGTTGCGGGTCGATGCCGTGCCCAATTCACTGGCGCTGGCGCAGGGGGCGGAGGAATCCGGCTGGGGAACCTCGCGATTCGCCCAGCGAGGCAACGCGGTGTTCGGCCAACGCACCTTCAAAAAGGGCCGTGGCCTGGTGCCGCGACGCCGCGACGCCGGCAAACGGCACGAAGTGCGGGCCTTCCAGGATCTCTACACCTCGGTCAAATCCTACCTCCGCAACCTGAACACCCATTTCGCCTATGACGGCTTCCGCTCGGTCCGGGCGGATCTGCGCGCCAAGGAGCGGCCCCTGGACGGCTTTGCCCTGATCGACACCCTCGACCGCTATTCCGAGCGGGGCGAGCAGTACATCAAGACCATCAAGGTGATCATGCGCGCCAACCGGCTGGCCGATTTCGATCGGGCCCGCCTGTCGCTTAGCCTTCGTCGCGACTAGGATTTTCCCGTTCAAACTTGAAATTTCCGGTCCTTGCGACGGCGCGGCGGCGTCCGCGCTATTTCTTCGGAATGAAGAACTGCATGCCGAACCAGCGCCAGCGGCCGCCGGGGGCCGGGATGGTGCAATTGATGCGACCCCGGCCGGGTTGGAAGGCCCGTTCGATGCGCACTTCGAAGCGCCGTTGCCCCAGCCGTTCCAGCCGGGCCGGGCCATCCTGGTTGGAGGCGAAACAGGCCAGCCGTCGCAGGTTCTCGATCTCGTTGTCGACGGTGAAGCCGAAGGATGGCGGGTTGTTGTCGCGCAGCACCGTGTCGGCCGGCGTGATCTCATGGACCCGCAGCGGCAGCGCGTTGCCGGCCAGGCGAAATCGCTGCACCGAGCCGAACCTCTCGTTCATGGCGAACCTGGGCAGGCCATATAGATCATCACTGGCATAGGCGACGCCGGAATGTTGGCCGAAGGCGGCAACGAAGCCGGATGCCCGGGCGGCCTTCTTTTCCCGCAGGCCAAACTCGCCGTAGGGATAGGCCAGAAGATCCGGCACGAATCCCAGCTCCTCGCGAAAGCGCGCGTTGGAATAGGCGAATTCGGTCGCCAGTGCCCGCTCGCTGATCGCCGGCAGATGTGGATGGTTGGCGGTCTGGCTGCCGATGGTGACGCCGGCCGCGGCCAATTCGCGCAACTGGCTCCACGACATATAGCCGCTGTGACCCGCATCGATCGACTTCGTCGCGACGAACAGCGTGAATGGCAGGCCGGCCTTGCGCAGGCGCGGCCAGGCGTGGGCGTGTACCGACAGGAAGGCGTCATCGATGCTCAGCGCGATGGTCCGTTCGGGCAGGGCTTCCTTGCGCCGGAAAGCGGCGATGATGTCGGGCAGCGGGACGACGTTGTAGCCGCCCCTGGCGATTTCCTCCAGGTGCGCCTCGAATTGCTCGATGGTGACGTTGGTGGATGGGTTTTGCGGCTCCCCGAAACGGTGATACATGAAGACGATGGCCCAGTCCGCGGCCCAGGCCGGCGCCGCCGGCACCACGCCAGCCAGCACCGCCGCCACTACCGCCAGGGCGGCGAAGGGCGATGTCGACGCGGGACGTCTTGACATGCGGTTCCCATTTTCGGCCATTTGCACAATAGTCGTGTTTAATACAGCTTGTTACTTTGAGACAATGCATCTTGCCACGCCGGGCGTTCCATCAATGCCGGCGCGTGGCGCGATTTGCTGGATGTCAGGAGGCGCGAAATGAGCGGGATCGTCAGCGACCAGAGTCTGGACATCATCTTTCGTGACGCCCGCACCCATACGGTCTGGCTGGACAAGCCCGTGTCCGACGTGACCTTGCAGGCGTTGTACGAGTTGCTCGCCTTGGGTCCAACCTCGGCCAACAGCAGCCCGGCACGATTTCGCTTCCTCAAATCCGCGGAAGCCAAGGAGCGATTGCGTCCCCATCTCGCCGCTGGCAATGTCGAGCAGTCCATGACCGCGCCGGTGACGGTGATCGTCGCCTACGATCTGCGGTTCTCCGACCAATTCGAAAAACTGTCGCCCGGACGGCCGGAAGTGCGCGGCTGGTTCGAGGGCAAGGACGAGTTGATATTGGAAACGGCGTTTCGCAGCGGCAGCCTGCAGGGGGCCTATCTAATGGTCGCGGCGCGGGCCCTGGGGCTGGATTGCGGGCCGATGTCGGGCTTCGATAAGGCCGGCGTCGACGCCGAGTTCTTCGCCGACAGCCCGTTGCGCAGCAACTTCCTCTGCAACCTGGGGCACGGCGACCCGGCCGCCCTGCCGCCGCGCAAACCGCGGCTGCCCTTCGCCGAGGCGGCCGAGATACTGTGATTTCGCGGTTTCGGTACCCGGCGTCGCCATAGCCGGCCGTCATGCCCATCCTGGCACTCGACACCACGATGCAGGCCTGTTCCGTGGCCATCGCCCGTGATGGCGAGATACTCGCCCGATGTCATCGACCCCTGGAACGCGGCCATGCCGAGGAACTGCTGCCAATGGTCGAGGCCGTCAGGCGGCAGGCGGCGATCGAATTCGCCGAGCTGGATCTCATTGCCGTGACCATCGGGCCCGGGACCTTTACCGGCGTGCGCATTGGTTTGGCGGCGGCGCGGGGCCTAGCCCTTGTCGGCGCCGTGCCGGTGCTGGGCCTCGGCACGCTGGAAGTGCTGGCCCTGGCGGCGCCGGTGGGCGAGCCGGTAATCGCCGCCATCGATGCCCGCCGCGGCGAGGTCTATGCGCAAGCCTTCGATGGGGCCGGCGAAGCGGTCACCGAGGCGCTGGCCCGGCCGCCGTCGGATTTGCCGCCGCCGCCGTCGCCGGCGGGGAACCTGGTCGGCACCGGCGGCGCCCTGGTACGGCCGGTGATGCCTGATTGGCGGTTGCTCGATGCCGTTCAACAGCCCGATGCCGGCGTTCTTGCCCGCCATGCCGATCGCCTGCGCCATCGTGCGTCGGCCCACGGCGGGCCGGCGCCCTTGTATCTGCGGCCGACGGACGCCCGTCTGCCGGATGGCCGTGGCAACTGATCCGATAGCGTTTCGCATCGACCGGGTCGACGCCGCCGGTTGCCGCCTGCTCGCCACCCTGCACGCGGCGTGCTTCTCGCCCGGCTGGGATCACCAGGCCTTCGATAGGCTATTGGTCATGCCCGGCGCCATCTCCTTGCTGGCCAGCCAAATGGCGTCGGCTGGGGCGCCGATGGGGTTGATCCTGGGGCGGGTCGCCGCGGCTGAATGTGAGATCATCACCTTGGCGGTGTTGCCGGATCGGCGCGGCCAGGGCGTCGGCCGGGCATTGCTGGACGAAATCACCGCGTTGGCAACGGCCGATGGCGCCAGGGAGATGCTGCTCGAGGTGGCCTGCGACAATGGGCCGGCGATGGCGCTCTACCGGGGCGCCGGTTTCGCGCAGGTGGGGCGCCGGGCCAACTATTATCGCGGCGCCGGCAAACCGCCGGTGGACGCCCTGATCATGCGCCGCCCATTGGCCGGAAGCGATCCTGGGAATGCTTAGGCTTTCCTGATTACCAACAAATGGGGTCCGTCGGCGTCTTCGGCCCGTTCCGGCGCCAGGGAAAGGATTTCATGGCCGTGTTCGCGCACCGAGCGCGGCACGTTCTGCAACGGCTCGGTGCCGCGCAGACGTACGGTCGCCCGCTCGCCGCTCTGCATGCGTTCGATCAGCAGCTTGGTGCGGACGAAGGTCATCGGGCAAACTTGATCGGTGATGTCTAGAAAATGTTCGGTTTGTGAAGTTTCCATCATGATTCTTTAAAAAAAGGGGCGATTTACTCAAACATTAGCAAATTAGTATTGCGATTCAGGTAATCAAGTCTTATAACGCAGGGTCATTCACAAATACCGCTTGTTTTTGGAGGGAATGATTTCATGAGCGATAGTGGCGCAGACAACAGCGAGCTTTTGACCCTGACAGCGGATATCGTCGCATCCCACGTCGCCAACAATGGCGTGCCGGTTAGTGAATTGCCGCAGCTTATCCAACAGGTTTATGCCACCTTGGCCGATCTGGGCAAGGACACCGTGCCGGCCGCTGAAAAGCCGCAACCGGCCGTCCCCATTCGCCGATCCGTTACGCCGGACTATATCATTTGCCTGGAAGACGGCAAGAAACTGAAGATGTTGAAACGCCACCTGAAAACCGCCTACGACATGACGCCCGAGCAATATCGCGAACGCTGGGGGTTGGCGGCGGACTACCCGATGGTGGCGCCGAATTATGCCGAACAGCGCCGGGAGCTGGCCAAGAAGATCGGCCTGGGTACGGCAAGGAGCCGGCGGCGCTCGGAATAGGGCGACGAGCGAGTCCCGCCAAGGCAGGTTCCGGGCGACGGCGCAAGGAACTGGAGACGTAAATTCATGCGGCGCCGGATCGAGCAAATGTGTGTCGAACGGGGCCTGCGCATGACCGCGCAAAGGCGCGTCGTTGCCAGGGTTCTCGGCGAAACCAAGGGCCATCCCGATGCCGAGGAAGTTTACCGTAGCGCCAGCGCGATCGACCGCAAGATATCCATCGCCACCGTCTATCGTACGCTTCGGGTGTTCGAGGAAGCCGGCATTCTGCAGCGGCTGGAGTTTGGCGACGGCCGGGCGCGCTACGAACAGGTCCGTGGCGATCATCACGATCACCTGATCGATACCAGCAGCGGCAAGGTGATCGAGTTCCAAAACGACCAGATCGAGGCGCTGCAAGAGGAAATCGCCGCCGAACACGGCTATCGCCTGGTTGGCCACCGCATGGAGCTTTATGCGGTGCCGCTCGACAAGAAGGACAACGGTGGCGGCTCGAAACCGGGTGGCGGCAGGTCCTGACGGCGTAGCGACCATCGCCGCGCCTAGAGCGTATCCGGGAATATGCCAAATCTTGACTATTGCCGCCTTATTGGTAATGTCATGGCAGCGACATTGTTTGTGGAATGCGATAAGGGAATGAACCGCTATCGCCCCGGGCCGGGGGAGTTCCCGGTCACCGAAAGCATTTGGACGCCATTGTCCCGAACCTTCATTGACTAAGAAGCTCTTCATCCGCACCTACGGGTGCCAGATGAACGTCTACGATTCCGCCCGCATGGCGGACGTCCTGGCGCCGCTTGGCTATGCCCAGGTGGCGGCGCCGGAGCAGGCGGACATGATCATCCTCAACACCTGCCACATCCGGGAAAAGGCGGCGGAAAAAATCTATTCCGAACTGGGTCGGCTGCGCTTGCTCAAACGCGCCGGCCGGCTTCGGGGCGCGGCGCCGATTCTCGCGGTGGCGGGTTGTGTCGCCCAAGCCGAAGGGGCGGAAATGCTGCGCCGGGCCCCATATCTGGACATTGTCTTTGGTCCACAGACCTATCACCGCCTGCCGGAAATGATCGCCAGGGCCGAACGGGCGACGGCATCGGTCGAGCGCGGTGCCGGCATCTTGGATACGGATTTCCCGGCCGAGGTGAAGTTCGATCATCTGCCCAAGGTCTCGTCCGCCGCCGGCAGCACGAGTTTCCTGACAATCCAGGAAGGCTGCGACAAGTTCTGCACTTTTTGCGTCGTGCCCTACACTCGCGGCGCCGAATATTCGCGCCCGGTGGCCGCCGTCTTGGAAGAGGGCCGCCGATTGGTGGCGCGAGGCGTGCGTGAATTGACGCTGTTGGGGCAAAACGTCAACGCCTACCACGGCGCGGCGCCGGATGGCGGCTGTTGGGATCTGTCGCGTCTGATCGGCGGGTTGGCGGAAATCGACGGCCTTGAGCGAATTCGCTACACCACCTCGCACCCCCGAGACATGACGCCGGCGCTGTGCGCCGCCCATCGCGATTGCGGCGCCTTGATGCCCTATCTGCACCTGCCGGCGCAGTCCGGGTCGGCCCGGATCCTGCAGGCGATGAACCGCGGCTACGGACCGGAAGAGTATCTCGCCAGCGTCGAGCGATTGCGCCGGGCGCGGCCCGACATAGCGCTTTCCGGCGATTTCATCGTCGGCTTCCCCGGTGAAAGCGACGCGGATTTCGAGGCCACCATGGCGCTGGTCCGCGCGGTCGGCTACGCCCAGGCCTATTCCTTCAAGTACAGCGCCCGTCCCGGCACCCCGGCATCGCAACTGGCGGAGCAGGTGCCCGAAGCTCTGAAGGGCGAGCGTCTGCAACGCCTGCAAGAGCTGCTGGACGAACAACAGATGGCCTTCAACGGGGCGATGGTGGGCCGCAGGCTGGCCGTCCTGCTGGATCGGCCGGGGCGGCAGTTGGGTCAATTGGTGGGGCGCAGCCCATACATGCAGGCGGTGCATCTGGATGCCGCCGCGGATCTGCTGGGCGAAGTGGTCGAGGTCGACATCGTGGCCGCCCATGCGAACAGCCTGGCCGGCCGGCTTACCGCCGACCTGGCCGGGCGCGCGGCCTGAATAGGATCGGAGGTGCGGGCGTGACCATGGCGACAAATGGCGGCGGCAAGGCCCAGTCGGTGATCGAGTTCGATGACACCAGGCTGTTGGCGCCATTGTTCGGCGAGCATGATCTGCATTTGGCGCGGATCGAGCAGCGGCTGGGGGTGTCGCTGGTGCCACGCGGAAACCGCGTCGCCATCATGGGCGACGCCGCCGCCGCGAGGATCGCCCACGCCGCGCTCGAGGACCTCCATCAGCGCTTGAAGAGCGGCCTGGAGGTCACCGTCGGCGATGTCGACGGCGCCGTCCGCATGGCCGAAGCCATACCGGAACCGACGCTGGGCGCCACCGACGCCAAGGAGCCGTCGGTGGCACGGTCGGCCGGGCGGCAATCCGCGGCCAAGAAAGGCCAGCGGCGGACCACCGCCGCCAAGGACACCCTCATTCGCACGCAAAAACGGGTGATCACGCCACGCTCGCCGACCCAGGCGGAGTACCTTCGCGCCCTGCGGGATTTCCCGATGGTCTTCGGGCTGGGTCCGGCCGGCACCGGCAAGACCTATCTGGCGGTGGCGGTGGCCGTATCGATGCTGTTGTCGGAAGAGGTCGACCGCATCATTCTCACCCGACCGGCCGTCGAGGCCGGCGAGAGATTGGGTTTTCTGCCCGGTGCCCTGGAGGAGAAGGTCGATCCCTACATGCGGCCGATGTATGACGCGCTGTACGACATGATGCCGGGCGAGCGGGTGTTGCGGCGGCGCGATGCCGGTGAAATCGAGGTGGCGCCGTTGGCCTACATGCGCGGCCGCACCCTGTCGAACGCCTTCATCATCCTGGACGAGGCGCAGAACACCACGCCGGTGCAGATGAAGATGTTCCTGACCCGGATGGGGGAAAACAGCCGCATGGTGGTGACCGGCGACCCGAGCCAGGTCGATCTGCCCTTGGGCAGCCGCTCGGGCCTGCGCGACGCGATGGACATTCTCGACGCCATCGACGACATCAAGATGGTGACTTTCACCCATGCCGACGTGGTCCGCCACCCCTTGGTGACGACGGTGGTGCGGGCCTACGACGAACGCGAAAACCGGCTGCTGGATGATCGTTAGTATTGGGCATGAGCGGCGATAGCGACAATTTCGAACCTTCGGCGCCGATCGGGCCGGGCGGCCTGGCGGAAACCCGCGAGGCGCTGCGGTCGGCGGCCCGGGCGGCGCTGGCGGACGACCGTTGGAGCCGCTGGCGGCCGCTAATCGACCTGCCGGCGGTGGCGGTTTTCGTCGCCTTGATGACGGCCCTGCTGGTGCAGCCCAGCGGCGGCCAGGTGCCGGTGCCGGCGGTGGACGCCGTGGCGCACACCACGATCCGCGCCCAGCGCGACGTCCTGGTCGAGGACGAGCGGGCGACGAAACTTCGCCGCAGCGAGGCCCGGGCGTCGGTGGCGGAGATCCTGGACTACGATTCCGAACTCTATTTTGCCCTGGGCGATCAGGTGTTCCAGGCGGTGGCGAATTCGCAGGACCGCCGCAAGGATCAGGAGGCCTCGTCACCCGACCAGCGCCGCGAGGCCTTTCAGCGGGAGTTGGGGGTGGCCGTCAATCGTGGCATCTTTGGGCTGATCGAGGGGCTGAAGGATCCCTCCGACGTCGCCCTGGCGATCAACTTCTTCCTCAACATCGGTCTGGACCGCATGGTGGTGGCGGATCGCACTTCGCTGCCACGCGACAGCGCGATCGAGGTCTGGGACCTCGGCATCCAGGTCGGCTCGCGGCTGGAAGGTCCGGGCGGCATCATTGATCTACGGCAATTGCGCCGCCTGATGACCGCGCGGGCCGGCGATGCGCCCTATGGCGGTGCCCGGATCGTCCGCACTTGGATCCTGGAGACCGCGCAGGAGTTGGCCCGGGCCAACCTGACCGCCAATCAGCTGGCGACGGAGAAGCGGCGGGCCGCCGCGGTGGCCGACGTGGAGCCGGTGTTCCTGCGGATCAAGGCCGGCGAGGTGCTGGCCCGGCGTGGTGATCGGGTTTCCAGCGCGGTGCGCGAGCGTATCCGCATCCTCAACGAAACCGCCGGCGGCCGCAGCGTCTGGCGCGAGGTCGTCGCGGTCGGCGGGCTGCTGGCCGGCATCATGCTGCTGGGGGCGGTGTTCTTCCGACGCGGTCGGGTGCCGCATGATTTGGGCCGCAAGGCGGTCTATTTGACCTTGACCATCGTCGCCGGCTGCACCGCCATATCGGTGGCGATGTTCTACGCCGGCCTTGGTTTCGCCGACGGCATCGGCTTCGATCCCGACGCGGCGGCGTATTTCGTGCCCCTGGCATTGGCCACGGTGCTGGTTTCGCTGCTGGTCGACGCCCGGACCAGTTTGCTGGTCGGCGTCGCCTTGAGCCTGTTCGTGGCCTATCGGGTGAACGGCGATTTGTGGCTGTTGACCAACCATATCGTCGGCGTCCTGGTCGCCGGTATCGCCGCCCGGCACAGTCGGCGGCGGATCGACTTGTTGCGGATCGGTTTGGTGGTGGCCGTGGCGCAGGCCCTGGTGGTGCCGGTTACCGTGACCCTGGCGGGCCACGGCATCGGCGTCGAGCATCTGCCTTACGTCCTTGGCGCCGTGGCCTCCGGGCTGCTGATCGGCATCGGCACCCTGGGATTGCTGCCGGCGCTGGAGCACCTGTTCGACGAAACCACCGACACCCGATTGCTGGAACTGGCGTCGGCCGACAACCCGTTGCTCAAGGAATTGGCCCTCAAGGCGCCGGGCACCTACTACCACTCGACCATGGTCGCCAATCTGTCCGAGGCCGGCGCCGACGCGATCGGCGCCAACGGCCTGATGTGCCGGGTGATGGCGCTGTATCACGACATCGGCAAGATGCGGCGTCCCGCCTACTTCATGGAAAACCAGCGGGCCGGCGAGAATATCCACGACCGCCTAGCCCCGGACGTTTCGGCCCGGGTGATCCTGCATCATATCCTGGACGGCATCGACACCGCGCGTCGGGCCAGGCTCGGCCGGCTGATCATGGAGGGCATCACCCAGCATCAGGGCACCACCCTGCTGCGCAGTTTCCATCAAAAGGCCAAGGATCAGGGCTTTAACGGCCCCGACGAGGACTATCGCTATCCCGGCCCCCGCCCGCGACGGCGTGAGGCGGGAATCCTGTTGCTCGCGGATTCGACCGAGGCGGCGACCCGGGCGCTGAAGGATCCATCGCCGGCGGCGGTGGGTGAACGGGTCCGCCAAGTCGTCGGCGAGCGGGTCGCTGGCGGCGAACTGGATGATTGCAACCTAACCCTGCGCGAGATCGCCACCATCGAGGAAACCTTTACCCGCACCCTGACCCTCGGTGTTTTCCACAATCGAGTCGACTATCCACCAATGGGCCGAAATGCCAACACGCCACAAGACAGCCATGCAAGCGGAGATCATCGTATCCATACCCTGTCGGGACTGGCTGACCGATCTGCCTGAGGCGGCGGCGGTGACACGGACTGCCGCGGCGGCGGCACTAGAGGCGGCGCCGGAGAGCGACCGCCCGGTCGAGGTCGGCGTGCTGCTGACAGATGACGGCGCGGCAGGGCGGCTCAATCGCGAGTACCGCGGCAAGGACGGTGCCACCAATGTGCTGTCCTTCAGCGTCGGCGATGCGCCGGCGGACCGGACAGGCGGGCCGTTGTTGTTGGGCGACATCGTGCTGGCCTATGGCGTCGTCGCCGACGAGGCACGCTGTCAGGGCAAGACGCTGCGGGCGCATTTGTGCCATCTGACGGTCCATGGCGTGTTGCACCTGCTTGGCCACGACCACGAGGCGCCGGCGGCGGCCAGCGATATGGAAGCGCGGGAAGTCGCAATCTTGGCCGCGTTGGGCATCGCCGATCCCTATCAACCGCCCGACACCGACGGCGTGGGAGGGGGAGTCGACGGATGAGCGCCCCTCCCCGTGATCAAGGCGGCGGGCCGCACGACGGCGACGGCCGCGAGACGGAATCCGACGGCGGTTCGATAAGCGGCGGCATACTCGGCTGGCTGCGAGGGTTGTTGCGCGGCAATGGCGACGCCGGCTTGCGCGAGAGCATCGAGGAAGTCATCGAGGAGCACGAATCCTCGGCGCCGGTGCTCGATCCCGAACAGCGCGAAATGCTGATGAACATCATCAGCTTCGGCGAACTGCAGGTCGACGACGTGATGGTGCCGCGGACCGATATTGTCGCCTTGGAAGCCGGCGCCGCGCTGCCCGACGTGGTCGCGGCATTTCGTGCCGCCCACCATTCACGATTGCCGGTCTATCGCGAGACCTTGGATGACATCGCCGGTTTCGTCCATATCAAGGATATCGTCGATCGCTGGGGCGGGGCGGCTGATTTCTCCCTGGCCGGCATCCTGCGCGAACTGCTGGTGGTGCCGCCGTCGATGCCGATCCTCGATCTGCTGGCTCGCATGCGCGCGACCAGGATCCATATGGCGGTGGTGGTTGATGAATATGGCGGTACCGATGGCCTGGTGACCATCGAGGACATCGTCGAGGAAATCGTCGGCGAAATCGAGGACGAGCACGACACCACCGAAGGGCCGCTGTTGCGCGACCTGGCCGATGGCTCGTTCGATGCCGATGGTCGGGCCGAAATCGACGAGCTGGAAAGGATCCTCGGGGTCGACCTGATGTCGGACGAGGCGGACGAGGATATCGAGACCCTCGGCGGCCTCGTCTTCTCCATGCTGGGGCGGGTGCCGCCGGCCGGCGAAGTGGTCCGCCACCCCTCGGGCGTGGAGTTCGAGGTCGTGGATGCCGATCCACGGCGGATCAAGCGCCTGAAAATCAGGCGCCTGCCGTCGGAAGCGGACGACCCGGCGACCTCCTGATCGGCCACGTCCGCGGTCCGGTGCCCAGCGTCCCTGTTTCGATCGGTCAAATGGCGATGCCGTTTCGGTTGCTCGTCGCCCTCGGTCTCGGCGCGTTGGCCGCCCTGGCGTTGGCGCCGCTCTACTACCTGCCGGCACTCATCGTCGGTTTCTCCGGGCTGGCCTGGCTGCTGGGCACGGCGCCGTCCACCGGCTGGGCGTTTGCCCTGGGTTGGGCCTTCGGCGTCGGCAACTTCCTGATCGGTCTGCACTGGATCGGCCATGCCTTCCTGGTCGATGCGGTCCGGTTCGCCTGGCTGATGCCATTCGCCGTGGCCTTGCTGGCGTCGGGCCTGGCCCTGTTCTGCGGCCTGGCGACGGCGGCCGCGCATCGCCTCGGATCGTCATCCGGGTTGGGCCGCGTGCTGGCCCTGGTGCTGTGCTGGACGGCGGCGGAATGGCTGCGCGGCAATATCCTGACCGGCCTGCCCTGGTTGCTGTTGGGCCATGTTTGGGCGGTCAACGAGACCGGCTTGCAGGCCGCCGCGCTGCTCGGTGGGCATGCCCTGGGGGTGGTAACGATGCTGGCGGCGACGTTGCCGGTGCTGTTGTTGAGCCAAGACCGCCCGGATCGGCGCCGGGCGGCATGGCTGTTGGCGGCCGTAATGCTGCTGATCGCGGGATTGGCGGGCTATGGCCATTGGCGGCTGCCGACGGCGGCGGCGCCTGAACATGACGGAATTCGCTTGCGCCTGGTCCAGGCCGGTATTCCACAGGCGGAAAAATGGCTGCCGGAAATGCGGGATCGCAACCTGGCACGCTATCTCCGCCTCGGCCGGTCCGCCGAAGGTCGGGCGCCATCCCATCTCGTCTGGCCGGAGACGGCGACCTCGTTCTTCCTGGCGGGGGATGATCGGCGGCGCGACATCATCGCCCGCACCCTGGCGCCCGGACAATTGCTGATAACCGGTTCACCGCGCCGGACCGGCCGCTCCGATGAGCCTATTCGCCTGTTCAACAGCCTTTTCACGCTCGGCCGAGATGGCGTGGCGGTGGCGCGTTACGACAAATATCACCTGGTGCCGTTCGGGGAATATCTGCCATTGCGCGGATTACTGAGCGTTGTCGGCCTGGATAAGCTCGCACCCGGTGCCGTCGACTATTCCGCCGGCGTCGGGCCGCGGCTGATCGACTTGCCCGGCCTGCCGCCGTTCCGGCCGTTGATCTGCTACGAAATCATTTTTCCGGGCGAAGTGCTGGCGGCGGGCCGCCCAGGTTGGTTGCTGAACCTGACCAACGATGCCTGGTTCGGCGACAGTTTCGGCCCTTACCAGCATCTTGATATCGCCCGTTTGCGCGCCGTGGAATTGGGCCTTCCGCTGGTTCGCGCCGCCAATACCGGTGTTTCGGCGATCGTCGATCCCTACGGGCGGATCACCGCGCAACTGCCGCTGGGCGCCGCCGGCGTGATCGATGGGGGCCTGCCCTTGGCGTTGGCGCCAACGGTTCAATCGCGTCTGAGAGGGGCTGAATTCGGCGCCTTGCTGCTGTTGCTGGCGGCGTCGGTGATTGTTCTCCGCCGCCGGGTTTGACCTTGCCGCAAGGATCACGGCGGCTTTGCTTGACACTGATCTGGACGTGCTACATACATGAGATTGCAACCTTTTGGACGCGTGAATTATTTATTAGAGATTCCTCACGCGAACTACACTTTTTGATTGCGAAACAGGAGTGCCGCAAGTGACAGCAAATCCCAATCCGGTGGATATTCACGTTGGTTCGCGCGTCAGGCTTCGTCGCACGCTGCTGGGCATGAGCCAGGAAAAACTTGGCGGCGCGCTGGGTTTGACCTTTCAACAAGTGCAGAAATACGAGCGCGGCACCAATCGGATTGGCTCCAGCCGTCTGTTTCAATTGAGCCGTATTCTGGATGTACCGGTGTCATTCTTTTTCGACGACATGGCGCCGGAAGTCGCCGATGGCCAGCCCGGGTTTGCCGAGGCGCAGCAGGCATCCTTCGACCAGGATGACCTATCGAAGCGCGAGACCCTGGAACTGGTTCGGGCCTATTACCGGATCAAGGATTCGGCCGTGCGCAAGCGCCTGTTCGATATGGTAAAGGCAATCGGCGGCCAGGCGGAATAGGCGTTCGGGGCAGCCGCCTGCGCGCTTGACCGGCGGCGGAAAGCCTGCAACAAACCACCTGCAATCGGCGCCTCCCGGCGCCGGGTGGGTATGTATTTTTCTCGATCGCGGGAGGCGTTTGTGTCGGGCGGAAATTATCTCTTTACCAGTGAATCCGTGTCCGAGGGTCATCCGGACAAGGTTTGCGATCAAATCTCGGATGCCATCGTCGATATGTTCCTCGAGGCCGATCCCGAGGATGCCCGGGTCGCTTGCGAAACCCTGACCACCACCAATCTGATCGTGCTTGCCGGCGAGGTCCGCGGCCCGGCCGAGATCGCCAACGACAAGGACCGCATGGAGCAGGCCGCCCGCGACACGGTGCGCGGGATCGGCTACGAGCAAGACGGATTTCACTGGCAAAAGGCGCGAGTCGAGGTGCATTTGCACCCGCAGTCCACGGATATCGCCCAGGGCGTAGATGCCAGCGGCAACAAGGACATGGGTGCCGGTGACCAGGGCATCATGTTCGGTTACGCCTGCAATGAAACCAAGGCGTTGATGCCGGCGCCGATCTATTTCTCGCACGAGATCCTGCGCCGCATGGCCGAGGACCGCCACGCCGGCAAGACGCCGCAGTTCGGCCCCGATTCGAAAAGCCAGGTGACCTTGCGCTATGAAGGCGGCAAACCGGTGGCCGCGACTTCGGTGGTCGTGTCGACGCAGCACGGCGCCGATGTCGGCGCCGAGGAGACCCGCGAACTGGTCCGCAAATATGTGCTCGACGTTTTGCCGGATGGCTGGATGTGCGACGAGGACGAGTTCTATGTCAATCCGACCGGCCGCTTCGTCATCGGCGGCCCGGACGGCGACGCCGGATTGACCGGCCGGAAGATCATCGTCGACACCTACGGCGGGGCCGCGCCACACGGCGGCGGCGCCTTTTCCGGCAAGGACCCCACGAAAGTCGACCGCTCGGCGGCCTATGCCGCCCGCTATCTGGCCAAGAACATCTTGGCCGCCGGTCTGGCCGATCGCTGTTGCATTCAACTCGCCTATGCCATCGGCGTGGCCAAGCCATTGTCGATCTATGTCGACACCTATGGCACCGGCCGCTGCGACGAAGATCGGCTGGTCGCGTTCCTGGCCGACAGCGTCGATTTGAGCCCGCGCGGCATTCGCTCGATGCTGCAATTGAGCCGACCGATATTCTTTCCCACCTCGGCCTACGGCCATTTCGGCCGGACACCGACCGACGAGGGCCATTTCAGTTGGGAACGGGTCGATCTGGTCGACGAGTTGAAACCGCTGCTTGGCTGAACCGCCCCGACGCACCATTTACGGCCGCCGGCGCGGCAAGCCGCTGCGTCCGGCTCGGCGCGAACTGCTTCAACGTTTGCTGCCACGACTGCGGCTCGACCCATCAGCCTGGCGGGATCGGGCCCTGGATCCGCGGACCCTGTTCACGCCGGCCAGACAGCGGACCTGGTTGGAGATCGGCTTCGGCGCCGGCGAGCACCTGACGGCGATGGCGCGGGCCCATCCCGAGGTCGGCTTCATCGGCTGTGAGCCGTTCATCAACGGCGTGGCCCGGTTGCTCGGCTTCATCGATCAATACCAATTGGACAATGTCCGGATCGTCGACGGCGATGCCGCGCTGTTGTTGGACAAGCTGCCCGATGCCAGCATCGACCGGGCGTTCCTTTTGTTCCCCGATCCCTGGCCCAAGCGGCGCCACCACAAACGGCGCTTCGTGCGGCCGTCGAACATCGCGGCGATGGCCAGGGTGCTGGCCGATGGCGCTAGGTGGCGCATGGCGACCGACGATGCGGGCTATTGCCGTTGGATGCTGGCGCACCTGGCCGACCACCCGGAATTTGAATGGCTGGTCCGGCGGCCGTCGGACTGGCGATGCCGGCCGGAGGACTGGCCGCCAACCCGTTACGAGGGCAAAGCCCTGGCCGAGGGCCGGGCGCCGGCCTATCTCGGCTTCCAACGCCGATCCCGCCAGGTTACCGCGGACGCGGCAAACGGCTTGATTAAGGGCGGCGAAGCCCATATATAGGCCGCTAACAAATAGCCCGGCGGCAAGTCGGGAGGTAGGAAAGGTGGGCCTGCGGCCCACTTTTTGTTTTTTGGCCGCCTGAGCGAGGGTTGCCGGTGCCGGCTGCGAACGAACAACTGGCAGAGGTCGAACGCCTGATCGAACCGTCGGTCGAGGCCATGGGCTTTCGCCTGGTGCGTTTGCGCTTCATGGGCGGACAGGCGCGGCCGACCTTGCAGGTCATGGCGGAGCGGTTGGACGATAGGGAAATGAACGTTGATGATTGTGCCGATCTCAGCCGTGCCATTTCCGCGCTGCTGGACGTCGAGGACCCGATCGCCGGCGCCTATTTGCTTGAGGTCAGTTCGCCGGGGATCGACCGCCCGCTGGTGCGGCCGGACGATTTCCTGCGGTTCGCCGGCTATCAGGCCCGGATCGAGGCGTGCCGGCTGATCGACGGCCGACGGCGTTTCGTCGGTCGTTTGCTGGGTCTGCGGGATGGCCGCGTGCAGATCGCGCTGGCCGACGCGGCTGACGACGAAGGCGAGTACGAAATACCCATTGAAGACGTCGAACGGGCCAAGCTGGTCCTGACCGATGAACTGATCCAAGCCACCCTGAAGAAGAGAAAACACTGATGGCCGAGACAGAGACAGTAGTTGGCGCCAATCGATTGGAGCTGTTGCAGATCGCCGATGCGGTCGCCCGCGAGAAGGCGATCGAGGCGGAAATCGTCGTCGAGGCGATGGAAGAAGCCATTCAACGGGCCGCCCGCTCGAAATACGGCATGGAAAACGAGATTCGCGCCGAAATCGACCGCAAGTCCGGCGATATCAAGCTGTACCGCCTGCTCGAGGTGGTCGATATCGTCGAGAACCCGGCGACGGAGATCGGCTTGCCGGAGGCGCAAGGGCGCAACCCTGACGCCCGCGTCGGCGATTTGATCTCGGAGGCCCTGCCGCCGATTGATTTCGGCCGCATCGCGGCGCAGACCGCCAAGCAGGTCATCGTCCAGAAGGTGCGCGAGGCCGAGCGCGAGCGGCAATACGAGGAATACAAGGACCGCATCGGCGAAATCGTCAACGGCATCGTCAAGCGGGTGGAATACGGCAACGTCATGGTCGATCTCGGCCGCGCCGAGGCGGTGGTCCGGCGGGACGAAACCCTGCCCAGGGAAAGCCTGCGTCAGGGCGACCGCATCCGGGCCTATATCTATGATGTCCGGCCGGAGCAGCGCGGGCCGCAGATTTTCCTTTCGCGAACCCATCCACAATTCATGTCGAAGCTGTTCACCCAGGAGGTGCCGGAGATCTACGACGGCATCATCGAAATCAGGGCGGTCGCCCGCGATCCCGGCAGCCGCGCGAAAATCGCCGTCTTGTCCAACGATTCCAGCATCGACCCGGTTGGCGCCTGCGTCGGCATGCGCGGCAGTCGCGTACAGGCGGTGGTCAACGAATTGCAGGGCGAGAAGATCGACATCATCCAATGGTCGCCGGATCAGGCCTCGTTCCTGGTCAACGCCCTTGCCCCCGCCGACGTCGTCAAGGTGGTGATGGACGAAGACGCCAAGAAGTTCGAGGTCGTGGTGCCCGACGAGATGTTGAGCCTGGCGATCGGGCGTCGCGGGCAGAACGTCCGCCTGGCCTCGCAGCTGACCGGCTGGGAAATCGATATCCTGACCGAGCAGGAGGAATCCGAACGCCGTCAGGAAGAGATGCGCCTGCGCAGCGAGATCTTCATGGAAGCGTTGGTGATCGACGAGATGATGGCCCAGTTGCTGGCGACGGAAGGCTTTTCCTCGGTCGAGGAAGTCGCCTATGTCGAGCAAGAGGAACTGGCCGGGCTCGAGGGCTTCGACCTGGATCTGGCGGCGGCCCTGCAGCAACGGGCGCAGGAGCACCTGGCGGCCCGGGACGCGGCATACGACGCCCGGCGGCGGGAACTGGGGGTCACCGAGGAGTTGGCGGCGATCGAGGGATTGAGCCCTGGCATGCTGGTGACGCTGGGCGAGAACGCCATCAAGGAACTCGACGATTTCGCCGAACTGGCCACCGACGAGGTCACCAACCCGACGGATGGGATATTGCGCGACTATGGGCTCAGCGACGAGGAAGCCTCCGAGATGATCATGGCCGCCCGGGCGCATTGGTTCGAGGACGAAGAGCCGCCGGCGGAGCCCGCCGACGCTGCCGAGGCCGCCGAGGCCGCCGAGGCCGACGCGGCGGAGGAGACCGAAGCGCCCAGCGAGCCGGAAGCCTGACGGGTCGGTGGGCATGGGCAAGGCCGCCAAATCCGCGCCCGAGAGGCGCTGCATCGCCACCGGCGATGTGGCGCCGGCCTCGCGGCTGCTGCGGTTCGTGGTCGACCCGGAGGGGCAGGTCGTCCCCGACCTTGCCCAGAAGCTGCCCGGCCGCGGTATCTGGGTCGGTGCCCGCCGCGACCTGCTTGACCGGGCCGTCGGCAAGCGGCTGTTCGCCCGCGCCGCGCGGATGCCGGTGACGGTGGCCGACGACCTGCCGGGGCGCGTCGAGGCCGAGATGACGCGGCGCTGCCTGGGTTTGCTCGGCCTGGCCCGGCGGGCCGGCGAACTGGTGCTGGGTTTCGAGAAGGTGCGATCGGCTCTGCGAGGGCAGCAATTGGCGGCCGTCGTCGTGGCCAGCGACGGCTCGAGGCGGGAACGGAACCGGCTGATCGGCCGGTCGGACGAGGGTTCGGACAAAATGGCGCTGATCGAGCTGTTCGGGTCGACGGAATTGAGCTTGGCATTGGGCCGTGAAAATGTGGTACATGCTGGCCTGAGGTCCGGCGGATTGGCGGCTCGATTGCTGCGGGAAAGCCGCCGGCTGGAGGAATTTCGCGGCTAGCGCGAATGGCCGCGCAATGGCGTTTGGCCATGCCTTAGGGCGAGGTGGGACAAGGCGACGTGAGTGATTCGGGAAAAAAGGAAACACTGAGCCTGACGGGCGGTTCGGGGCGATTGGGTCTGCGCAAGCCAGGCGAAGGCGGTAGTCCCCCGCCACCGCGTGGCGGCATGGGCGGTCGCAAGACCGTGACGGTCGAGGTGCGCCGCAGCCGATCGGTGTCGCGGAGTGCCGCCCAACCGGTGGCCGAGGCGCTGACGCCGGTCAAGGAGGCTCCCCCCGCCGAGGTCCAGCTCGTGGAACCGAGCCCGCCGGCGGGCGCCGAGGCGGCGAGCGATACCCGCACACGGCATGTTCTGCGCACCCTGTCCGACGAAGAAAAGGTGGCCAGGGCGCGCGCCCTGGACAACGCCCGCGCCGCCGACGAGGCCGCCCGTGCCCGGGCCGAGGAGAATGCCCAGCGGCGCGCGGTGGAGGAGGCCCGTCTGGCCACCGAGCGCGAGGCTGCCGAGGAACGACGCAAGGAAGAGGAAAACCGCAAGCGGGTAGACGAAGAAGCGCGCCGCAAATCCGAGGAGGAGGCCGAGCGCAAACTTCGCGAAAAGGACGAGCAGGCCGAGCAGAGCGCGGCGGCGGTCGCGGCCGAGAAGGGGGCGCCGGTACGACGGGCGGTGCGGCCGGCCGAGGCCAAGGCCGAAGAGGAGGCCGGGCGGCCCCGGCGGGGCGGCGAGCGGCCGAAACCGACGCCGCGCGCCCGCACCGAACCGCGCCGGCGTCGCGGACGCCTGACGGTGTCCGATGCTCTTTCCGATCGGGAAGAGCGGATGCGCAGCCTGGCCTCGATGAAGCGCGAACGCGAACGCCGCAAGCAACAGATGGCCGGCGCGGCCGAGCCGCCGGCCAAGGTGGTGCGTGAAGTGGTGGTGCCGGAAACCATCACCGTTCAGGAATTGGCCAATCGTATGGCCGAGCGCGGCGTTGACGTGGTTCGAACCCTGATGGGCATGGGCGTCATGGCGACAGTCAACCAGACCATCGACGCCGATACCGCCGAGCTCGTGGTCGCCGAGTTCGGCCACAACCTGCGCCGGGTCTCGGAGGCCGACGTCGAGATCGGCCTGAAGGGTGCCGACGACATGGAAGAGGATCTGGAGACCCGGCCACCGGTGGTGACCGTCATGGGCCATGTCGATCATGGCAAGACGTCCCTACTGGACGCGATCCGCGAAGCCGATGTCGTGAGCGGCGAAGCCGGCGGTATCACCCAGCATATCGGCGCCTATCAGGTGGTTTCTCCCTCGGGCGGCAAGATCACTTTCGTCGATACCCCGGGGCACGAGGCCTTCACCTCGATGCGCGCCCGTGGCGCACAAGTCACCGATGTGGTGGTGCTGGTGGTGGCCGCCGACGACGGCGTGATGCCGCAAACGGTCGAAGCGATCAATCACGCCAAGGCGGCCGAGGTACCGATCATCGTCGCCATCAACAAGATGGATCTGCCGAACGCCAATCCAAACCGGGTGAAGCAGGAGCTGCTGCAACACGAGGTGATCGCCGAGGAGATGGGCGGCGATGTCCAGATCGTCGAAGTCTCGGCGGTGAAAAAACAGAACCTCGACGGGCTGGAGGAGATCATCCTGCTGCAGTCCGAACTTCTGGAGTTGCAGGCGAATCCCGAACGCCTGGCGGAAGGCGTGGTGATCGAGGCGCAACTGGATCGCGGTCGCGGCGCCGTGGCGACGGTCCTGGTGCAGCGCGGCACCTTGAACGTCGGCGATGTGTTCGTCGCCGGCGCCCATTGGGGCAAGGTGCGGGCCCTAATCGACAGTCACGGCGACAACATCGACAGCGCCGGTCCGTCGATGCCGGTGGAGGTATTGGGCCTCAACGGGGCGCCCGGCGCGGGCGACGAATTCGCCGTTGTCGAAAATGAAGCGCGGGCCCGCGAAGTGGCCGACTATCGACAGCGCGTGGAGCGAGATCGACGGGCGGTGAGCGGCGCCCGTGGCAGCCTGGAACAAATGTTCGACAAGATTCAGGCCGGCGAACAACAGGAATTCCCGCTGGTCGTCAAGACCGACGTTCAGGGCTCGTTGGAAGCCATCATCGCGGCGGTGGAGAAATTGAACACCGACGAGGTCTCGGCCCGGGTCCTGCACGCGGGTGTCGGCGGCATCACCGAGTCCGATATCGATCTGGCGCGTGCCTCGGACGCCGTGGTCATCGGTTTCAATGTGCGGGCCAATGCCCAGGCCCGCGAGATGGCGCGGCATGAAAGAATTGAAATCCGTTACTATTCGATCATCTACGAATTGGTCGACGACCTGCGCAAGGCGATGAGCGGCCTGCTGGCGCCGGAGATTCGCGAGACGGTGATCGGCGGTGCCGACGTGCTTGAGGTCTTCAATGTATCCAAGGTCGGCAAGATCGCCGGCTGCCGCATCAATACAGGCCTGGCGCGGCGTAACGCCCGGATTAGATTGCTGCGCGACAGCGTAGTGATCCACGAGGGTGGCATGCGTTCGTTGAAGCGTTTCAAGGACGACACCAACGAGGTCCGCGAGGGCAACGAATGTGGCGTTGCCCTGGAGAACTACCAGGATATCCAGCCCGGCGACCAGTTGGAGTTCTTCGAGGTCGAGGAAATCGAACGCTCGCTCTAGGATTGGGAACTCGAACAGCCGGCCCGGCGCCTAGGTCGCCGGGCGGGGGACGACGCAATGGCAAAACATGGCGGTTCGCGGCAACGGGCGAGGGGTCCGTCGCAGCGGCAACTGCGCGCCGGCGAGTTGATCCGGCATGCTCTTGCCGAGGTGTTGACGCGCGAGGAAATCCACGATGCCGATCTGGCCGACGTGCCGGTGACGGTATCGGAAGTCGGCATGAGTGCCGACCTGCGCCATGCCACCTGCTACGTCATGCCGCTGGGCGGCGAGGGTATCGAGCCGGTGCTGGCGGCGCTCAATCGTGTCGCGCCCTGGCTGGCTTCGCAGGTGGCCCGCCGGGTGCGGTTGAAATTCGCGCCGCGGCTTGAGTTTCGCGTCGACGAGAGTTTCGACAATGCCGGGCACATCGACCGCCTGTTGCGGCGCGACGATATCGCCGCCGATTTGGCCGCCGGCGACGACGAGGGCGACGGCGATGGCGCGTAGGCGGCGCGGTCGACCGGTGCATGGCTGGTTGATTCTGGACAAACCGATCGGCATGACCTCGACCCAGGCGGTGGCGAAGGTGCGTCGCGCCTTCGATGCCGCCAAGGCCGGCCATGCCGGAACGCTTGATCCCCTGGCCACCGGCGTCCTGCCGATCGCCATGGGCGAGGCGACGAAAGTCGTCGCCATGGCCATGGATGCCGCCAAGAGCTATCGCTTCACCGTCCGCTGGGGCGAGGAACGTGATACTGACGACGCCGAGGGCGGCGTAGCCGCGACTTCGGATGCGCGGCCGATGGCGGCCGAGATCACCGCGGCCCTGCCGGAATTCCTCGGCGACATTGCCCAGGTCCCGCCGGTCTATTCGGCGATCAAGGTGGCCGGCGCCCGCGCCTACGACCTGGCACGGGAGGGTCAGCCGCCGGAACTGCCGCCGCGATTGGTGCGGATCGACCATCTCGAACTCATCGCCTGCCCGGATGGCGATCACGCGGTGATGGAGATGCGCTGCGGCAAGGGGGCCTACGTGCGCAGCCTGGCCCGTGATCTTGGACGCGCCCTGGGCTGCCTGGGACACGTCGCCGAACTGCGCCGGACCGCCGTCGGCGGCTTCTCCGACAGCGATGCGATTTCGCTGGATAAACTGGATCAGTTCGGGCATAAGGGGGCGCTCGACGAACTGCTGCTACCGGTCGAGGCGGCGCTGGCCGACATCCCGGCGTTGACCGTGACCGGATCCGAGGCAAATCGTCTGCGTTGCGGACAGGCCATTCGGGTACCGCACAGCGTCGAGGGAACCGTCTACGCGACCACCGACGGCAGGCCAGTCGCCCTGGCCAGGATCCATGCCGGAGAGGTTCGGCCGGTGCGCGTTTTCAATCTGTAATTCTGCATTTCTTCAGGAGATTTCGATGTCGATTACCGTCGAACGAAAATCGGAGTTAATCAAGGAATACCGACAGGCCGATAGTGATACCGGTTCACCGGAAGTTCAGGTGGCGATCCTGACCGATCGCATTGTCACCCTGACCGAGCACTTCAAGCTGCACAAGAAGGACAACCATTCCCGGCGCGGCCTGTTGAAGATGGTCAGCCGCCGGCGGCGGTTGTTGGACTATCTCAAGCGCAAGGATCAGTCGCGCTATGAATCCCTGATACAGCGGCTGGGCCTGCGGCGATAGCGGTCGCGGCGCCTTATCCCGCTCGGACGGGCCGATGCCGACAAGGTCCCGATCGACCGGCACGGCCGAGCGCCGCCCCGTGCTGCGGGCGGCGACATTTGTTTTGTCACAACCTAGAGGAATGAAAGATGGTCCGGCCGGCGATTGGCGTCGGATAGGTTCCGGATCGGAATTTGGAAAAGAGAGATCAAGATGTTTGATATTCATCGCAAGGAGTTGATGTGGGGCGGCCGTAAGCTGGTTCTGGAGACCGGTCGTATGGCCCGCCAGTCCCATGGCGCCGTTCTCGTCACTTACGACGAAACCACCGTTTTGTGCACCGCCGTCGCGGAAAGCCAAGGCAGACAAGGAATAGATTTTTTTCCGCTGACCGTGCACTACGTCGAAAAAACCTATGCCGCCGGCAAGATTCCGGGCGGCTTCTTCAAGCGCGAGGGGCGTCCCTCGGAAAAGGAAACCCTCACCTCGCGGCTGATCGATCGGCCGATCCGGCCGTTGTTTCACGACGGTTTCCGCAACGAAACGCAGATTATCTGCACCACCCTGAGCCATGATCTGGAGAACGATCCCGACATCGCCGCGCTGATCGGCGCCTCGGCGTCGTTGACCCTATCCGGACTGCCCTTCATGGGGCCCATCGCCGGCGCCCGGGTCGGCTACATCGACGGCGAATATGTGCTGAATCCGCGTATCGACGAAATGCCCAACAGCAAGCTGGACATGATCGTGGCGGGCACCGAGTCGGCGGTGATGATGGTGGAGTCGGAGGCCGACCAGCTATCCGAAGACATCATGCTGGGGGCGGTGATGTTCGCCCACAAGGAGTTCCAGCCGGTGATCGAGGCGATCATCTCGCTGGCCGAGGTCGCGGCCAAGGAGCCCTGGGACCTGGCGGCACCGCCGGACCATTCGGCCCTGGAGGCGCGTATCGCCGAAGTGATCGAACAGGATCTGCGCGCCGCCTATGCCGAACCGGTGAAGCAGACCCGGGTCGAGTTGGTGGCCAAGGCGCGGGCCAAGGCGGCCGAGGCCCTGGCCGAGGAAGCCGAGGCGAGCGACGGCGCCGATATTGGCGGGTTGGTGAAGAAACTTGAGAAGAAGATCGTGCGCGGCCAGATCCTGGATACCGGCCAGCGCATCGACGGCCGGGATACCCGCACGGTACGCCAAATCGAAAGCGAGGTCGGCGTATTGCCGCGCACCCATGGCGCGGCGCTGTTCACCCGTGGCGAGACCCAGGCCCTGGTGGTGACCACGCTTGGCACCGGCGACGACGAGCAGATCGTCGACGCCCTGGAGGGCTCGTTTCGACAACACTACATGCTGCACTACAACTTCCCGCCCTACTCGGTCGGCGAGGCCGGCCGCTTCGGCTTTACCGGTCGGCGCGAGGTCGGCCATGGCAAGCTGGCCTGGCGGGCGATGCATGCGGTGATGCCGGACAAGGAGGAATTCCCCTATACCATCCGTATCGTCTCGGAGATCACGGAATCCAACGGCTCCTCCTCGATGGCGACGGTGTGCGGCTCATCCCTGTCGCTGATGGACGCCGGCGTGCCGCTGAAGGCGGCCGTCGCCGGCATCGCCATGGGGCTGATCCTGGAAGACGAACGCTACGCCGTCCTGTCGGACATCCTTGGCGACGAGGATCATCTGGGCGACATGGACTTCAAGGTCGCCGGCACCGAGGCCGGTGTCACCTCGTTGCAGATGGATATCAAGATCGCCGGCATCACCGAGGCGATCATGCGGGAGGCCCTGGCCCAGGCTCAGGACGGCCGTTTGCACATCCTGCGCGAGATGGGCAAGGCCCTGGGCGAGCATCGCGGTGAACTGCGCGAGACCGCGCCGAAGATCCATCTGTTGAAAGTCCCGGTCGACAAGATCCGCGAAATCATCGGCACCGGCGGCAAGATCATCCGCCAGATTACCGAGGAAACCGGCACCAAGATCGACATCGCCGACGATGGTTCGGTGCGCGTCGCCTCGCCGGACCAGCCCAAGATCGACCATGCGGTGGAGTGGATCACCTCGATCATCGCCGAGCCCGAGGTCGGCGTGATCTACAAGGGCAAGGTGGTGAAGGTGGTCGATTTCGGCGCCTTCGTGAACTTCATCGGCAACCGGGACGGGCTTTGCCATATCTCGGAGTTGGCGCCGCACCGGGTGCGGACGGTCAACGACGTGGTGAACGAAGGCGATCAGGTCTTCGTCAAGTGCCTGGCCATCGATGATCGCGGCAAGGTGCGCCTGTCGATGAAGATGGTCGATCAGGAGACCGGCCAGGAAATCCGCCGCGACGAAGCGGCCGCCGAGAGCGATTGACCGATTTGGTGGCGGGCCGGCCGCGCTGCCGGCCCGATCATCATCAGACCACGCGTTTTTCCCGCAACGCGGCGATATCGTCGTCGGCGTAGCCCAATTCGTGCATGATCGCGGCGGTGTGTTCGCCCAGGGTCGGCGCCCGGTGACGGACGCCGCCGGGGGTCCCCGACAACCGGACATGCAGGTCGACCAATGGCGCCGGTCGCGGCGTGCCGGGATACTGGATTTCCTTGAGGAACCCGGCCTCGCGTACGTGCGGGTCGGTCAGGGTTTCCGCCGGCGCATAGACGTGGCCGACCGGAATGCGGGCTTCCTCCAAGGCCCGGATGGCGTCTTCCCGGGTGCGCTCGGCGCACCAGCGCTGCATCCGTTCGGAAATCTCGACGGCGTTGTCGCCACGGCAAATATCATCCTTGAACCGCTCGTCCGACAGCCAGTGGTTTTCGCCCATCAGCCTGGCCCAGCGTTCGAACAGCGGCTGGCCGACCACCTGTACGATGATCCAGCCATCCTGGCATTCGAAGGCGTCCGACGGCGCCGAGGTCTGGCCGCGGTTGCCGGTGCCGACCCGGTTGGTTTCGATCACCGCCTGTTCGATCAATGAGCCGTTGTTGAAGGCCAGCGCGGTGCCCAGCAAGGTGCCTTCCACCACCTGGCCCTCGCCGCTTTTCCGCCGTTCGATCAGTGCCGCAAGGGTGCCGATGGTGGCCGCCGAGGCGGTGCCGAAATCGACCCACGGCGTATGCGCCTTCATCGGCTCATCGGCGTAGCCGCTCAGATGCATCATGCCGGACATGGCGGCGGCGACGCCGTCGAAGCCGACCCGGTCCTTGTAGGGGCCGGTCGAGCCGAAGGCCGATACGGTGGTCAGAATGATGTCGGATTTGATGGCCCGCAGGCTGGCGTAGTCCAGGCCCATGGTTTCCAGGGTTTGCGCCGGCAGGTTGGCGATCACCACGTCGGCCGTGGCCACCAGCTGTTTGACGATCTCGCGGCCTTCCGGCTTCATCGGGTTCAGGGTCATGCCGCGTTTGTTGCGATTGATCTGCTGAAACATGGCGCCGACGTTGTACTCACCCTCGGCGCCCTCGCCGACCGGCATCGTGTAGCGGTCCTCGCTGCCGTCGATCTTTTCGATGCGGATGACGTCCGCGCCCAAATCCGCCAACATCGTGCCGCAAAACGGCCCGGCGATGTATCGACCGAAATCCAACACGCGCACACCTTCCAGCACCTGGCTCACTTTCACTACTCCCAAATATTGCAACGCCGATAACGATTGGCTGCGGGCATCCGCCCAGGTTCAAGGATAAGGGTAGCTTGGTGTCACCGCAACGCGATCGCGCCGGCGCGATGGTCTCAGGAGAGTGCCTCGCGCAGGGTGGCCAGGCTGATCGGCTTTTGATGGGTCTCGACGGTCAGGCCGCGAACCTCGCCAAGGCCGTGGGCCATTTTGCCGTAATAGGGGTTGTAGCCCGTGACCACTAGGATCTTGGCCTTGCATTCCTGCTCGGCCAGCCACTGGATCAATTCGATGCCTTCGACTTCCGGCATCACCATGTCGAGGACGATCACCGAGGGCTGAAACTTCTGATATTCGTCCTTGAACAGTTTCGGGTCGGACAAGGCGACCACCCGATAGCCAATGCCTTCCGCCGTTCGCTTGACGAAATTCGCAAAGTCCGGCTCGTCGTCGACGACCAGAAGCCGTTTGTCCTCGATGGCCATGTTCCCCGCCACAAATACGGCGGCGCTAACTCATGCGCCGCGCGGACTGACCAATTTGTATTCCGTCCCCG
The DNA here is from genome assembly GCA_030746635.1 of Alphaproteobacteria bacterium. Classification (GTDB taxonomy): domain Bacteria; phylum Pseudomonadota; class Alphaproteobacteria; genus JASLMH01. The sequence continues at coordinate 39,419 of JASLMH010000015.1, forward strand.
TCGTTTTGAAAACCCATCAGACGTTGTGGGATCGAATTCCGGGTCAACACCACCGCGAGATTGTCGCCCGGGTAGGGGCAGAACTCACGGCACCAGGAGGGCCATGCCGTCGCGGTTCGGGTCGGCGCCGCCGGACCAAACCTCGCCGTCGATCCGAATGGCGTGCACCGAGGCCAGGGGATAGCTGTAGGGACTGCGGCAGATCTCGTAGCCTTGTTCTTCGAGGCGGCGGCTGATGAAGCGGGGAATCCGGTTGGAGATGTCGATGACGTCGGAAGTGGCTGAAAACCGCGGCGCCGTCACCGCTTCCAGGACCGGCATGGCGAAATCCAGCACGTTGAGCATGACCTGCAGAACCCCCATGGCGATCTGCGTGCCGCCCGGCGCGCCAAGCACCAGGATGGGCCGATCGTCGCGGAACACGATGCTGGGGCACATCGAGGAAAAGCGGCCCTTGCCCGGGGCCAACGAGCCGGCCCGGCCCGGCCGCGGGTCGAACACGCCCATGCAGCCGTTGTACATGAAGCCAAGGCCTGGGGTTATGACGCCCGACGGCATGCCCAATGAATGGGTCATCGATACCGCGTTGCCCTCGCCGTCGACGGCCGACAGGTGTGTCGTATTGGCCGACTCCGCCGGCCCCGAGAGTCGTTCCACGTGGGCAACCTCGCCCCGCTTGATCGCCTCGGCGTATGTCGCCGCATGGGCCTTGCCGGTCAGCCGCTCGAGCGGTACGTCGACGAAGTTGGGGTCGCCGACGAATTCGTCCTTGTCGGCGGTCGCCCGCTTCATCGCCTCGGCGACGGTGCGAACATATTCCGCCGAGTTGTGGCCGATGCCCGCCAGATCGAATTGTTCGAGGATATTCAGCATTTCCAGCAGCATGACGCCGCCGCCCGGCGGCTGGTTGGTGGCGACGCGATTGCCGCGATAATCGCCGAGCAACGGCTGGTGATGGCTGGTGCGGTAGTCCGACAGATCCTGGGCCGACAGCAGGCCATCGTTCGCCGCCATGTCGGCGGCGATCTCGGCCGCGATATCGCCGCCATAGAAGTCCTCCGCCCCGGCTTCGGCGATGCGCCGCAGGGTCCGGGCCAATTCGGGGTTGGTCAGGATCTCACCGGTCCGGCGCAACGCGCCGTCCGGGTGGAAATAGATCCGCCGGCCGGATTCCGTCAGCCGCAGCCGCTCCACCGAAACCACCCGGCCCGAGCCGTCGTCCTCGGTCCAGAAGTGCGTCATCGCGGGTCGGATCATGAAGCCGTTGTCGGCATAGTCGATCGCCGGCGCCACGACGTCGGCCCAGGGCAACCGGCCCCAGGCCGCCTGCGCCTCGGCATAGGCCTTCAGGCTGCCGGGCACGGTGATCGACTGATAGCCCATGTCGTTGACATTGCCGGCAAGGATGAAGCCGAAGCCGTCGCGGGCCTCGCCGACGATCAGGTCCTGCCACATCTCGGGCCTGACGGCCGCCGGCGCCCGGCCGTGGAAATCGATGCAGGTGTGCAGATCGCGGCCGGGCAGGTAGACCTGCATGCTGCCGAAACCGGCGATGCCGGTCATTTGCGGGTCGACCACGCCTTGCACCAGGGCACAGGCCATCGCCGCGTCGACGGCGTTGCCGCCCTGTTCGAAAACCTCCGCGCCCGCTTCCACCGCCTCGGGCTGCGGCGCAACGATCATGCCCTTGGCCATGCTCGAAATCCCTCCGTCACTTGAACACTCACCCGCTGGACGCCGCGTTCGGTCTGCTTCACATTGTCGACGCGGATGACCAGCGAGCGACAGCATGCCACCGAAACGGGCGGCCGGACCAGGGGCTTGCGTTTCGACATGCGCACCATCCTGCTGTTCGGGTTCGGCGGCCTGATGTTCCTGTCCGTCGGCGTGGTTCTGCTGCTTGGCCTGTGGAGCACCCGGGAAAACACCGTGTCCCTGACCCGCAAACTGGCGGATGCGGTGCTGGATGACATCGAGGATGCGATCTCGCACCGCCTGCTGCCGGCCCAGCGGGCGGTCGAACATCTGGGCCGCCGCATAGAAACCGGGCAGATCGATATCGGCGCGCCCTATGACCTCCAGCAGGCCCTGGCCGGCGCCCTGGCCGGCCTGCCGCAGGTCGGCGCCCTGCTGTTCTTCGAGAACCCGCGCCGGGGTCTGCGGGTACGGCGCACCGAAGACGGCACCATCGTGGAGCGCTTCAATAATGCCGCCGCCGCCGCGGCACACAGCGGCGAGGCGCGATCCAGGCCGCGCAAGGGGGCGTACTGGGGCGGCGTGCTGCGACCCCCTTCGGCGCCGCACACCGTGCTCAACGTCCGACGGCAAGTCCGGATCGACGGCCGGCAGGTCGGCCTGTTGTCGGCGGCGGTGACGATATCCGAGCTTTCGACCCTGTTAACGCGCGGTGGCCTGGCGATCGATGGCGAGGTCTTCGTGCTTTACGACGGCAACTACGTCCTGGCGCATCGCCGGCTGGTCCGGGGCTTCAAGGGCGCCACCACCGAACGGCCATTGCCCAGCGTCGAGCAACTGGGCGATCCGGTGCTGCGCACCTATCTGCACCCTGAAGAGGGGCGGGACTACGGCGGCAAGATGTCCCGCGAGATGGGCGTTCAAGTGATTGGATTGGCCGACGGCACGGCCTATCCGCTAATTTCACGCCGGCTGCACCAATTCGGCGATCGGCCTTGGGAGATCGGCGTCTATTTCCAGGACGCCGAGGTGTCCGCCGAGGTGAAACGGCTGGCCGGGGCGTCGATCGCCGGGCTGGTCGCCCTGGTGGTGGCTTTGGCGTTTGCCTGGCTATTGGCGCGGCATGTCAGCCGGCCGTTCAAGGAGCTTGCCACGGCGGCCAAGCACGTCCGTCACCTGACCCTGAATGACGTGCCGCCATTGCCGGCCAGCCGGGTCCGGGAAATCGACGACGCCGGCCGCGCCTTCGATGCCATGGTGACCAGCCTGCGCTGGTTCGAAACCTATATGCCGCGCGATCTGGTGCATCGGCTGATGCGCCAGGGCGAGGGCGCGGTCAGCCGGTCGATGCGCCGCACGGTGACGGTGATGTTCACCGATATCGTCGGCTTCACGGCGGCGTCGGAAGCCATGGGCGCGCAGGACATGGCGGATTTGCTGAACCGTCATTTCGCCGAGGTCGGCGCCTGTATCGAGGCCGAAGGCGGCACCATCGACAAATTCATCGGCGATGCGGTGATGGCGTTTTGGGGCGCGCCCGAAGCGCTGTCCGACCATGCCGAACGTGCCGTCCGGGCGGCGCTGGCGATCCGCCGGGCGGTCGAGGCCAGCAACCGCCAACATCGGGCCGAGGGGGCGACGGCCCTGGGCCTGCGCGTCGGCCTGCATACCGGCGAGGTGGTGGTCGGCAACATCGGCGCGCCGCAGCGCATGAACTATACCATCGTCGGCGACACGGTGAATATCAGCCAGCGCCTGGAGGAGCTGGGACGTCAGATGGCGGATGACAAATCCAAGGTCACCATCATCGCCTCGGCGGCGACGGTCGAGGCGGCCGGTCAGGCGTCGGCCGCCAAATCCCTGGGAGAGCAGCCGGTACGCGGCCGGCGCGAGCGGATACCCGTCTATCGCCTTTGACCTGCCGGCCGGCCGACCTCGGGCGCCGGGCGCACCGGTTCCGGCTTCTTCATCCGCACCAACAGGATCAGCGGCAGCGCCGCCAGCGCCGTCAGGGCGTAGAAATAGAAGGCATTGATGTAGCCGATCATCAGGCCCTGTCGCTGCACTTCGCCGCTCAGGGCGGCCAGGCCGGGCGCGCTGGCGGTGTTCCAGGCGCCGACGACCCAGGGCATTTGCAGGGATTTCTCGAACGGCGTCAGCGATTCCGCCAGGTGACCGTAGTTGATCTTGGCGCTGCGCAGCACCAGGGCGACGCTGATCGAAATGTGGATCGACGAGCCGATGTTGCGCAGCAGATGGAAGATCGACGAGCCTTCCGGGAACAGAT